>CAZGLC010000063.1:0-19749 GCA_964526235.1 uncultured Bifidobacteriaceae bacterium | reverse complement strand
GCGCCTTGCCGTATTTCGCGTCGTTCAGTGTGCTGATCGCCGCGCCGCCGATGCCCGCTGACAGCACCACGGTGTCCGCCGTCGCCACCAGGAGGTCCGTCGTGTTGATCAAGCCGTGTTCCTTCAGCAGACGCCCAAGGGTGCGGACCTGCCGAAGGCGCTGGGTAACCTTCGTGATGAACTCCATTGTCGCTCTCCTTATCTTCGCAGTGAACAAACGTCAGTGAACGTCGCCTTCAACAGGTGTCACCTGACGCGCGCGATCACGTCGTCGCCACCCACGGTGGCATTCGCCGTCGCGAGCGTATTTCCATTGGTTTCGATAATCCCGTTCGCGCCAGCAGAGAGCACGAATACCGCCTCCGGCGTCGAGTCGTTCGGGTCGGCTTTCGAAATGTTCACGAGGTAGCTTCGGCCCCACGGGTCAAGGGCAGGAATCGCATCGAGGTAGGGGCCTCTCCAACGACGGGGCCCCGTGGTCGCGTACGCCGGCGTGTTCTCGATCAGCTGGTTGGTCAGCGAATCGGCTTTGCCCGTAGCCGCCCATCCCGTGGACGCGCCTACGGCCGGCGCCGTGTTGTCGCACGTGGCCAGGTCCGTGTCACCGGTGTCGCACGCATCGTTGCTGCTCAAGAGCGCCGCGTCGGTGTCGGCCACGTACGCCAGCGCTCCGGCGCCGCGGGCAGCCTGGTAAAAGGCATATCGGCCCGTGTGCGTGTACATCTGATTGATCCCGGCCGCGATTGCGGACGCGTCGTTCTGCGCCCGCGTCCGGTTGGCGTCGTCGATGTACCGGAAGACCACTGGGGTCAGCATCGCCGCCAGGGCGCCGAGTACTGCCAGGACGACGATGATTTCCAGCAGCGTGAAGCCCTTCTGGTTGTTCGCGATCGTCTTCATTTGTTCGCCTCGTTGTCTCGTTGTCGAAAGTTTGTCGAAAGCTACGGAACCCTGGGGTACCGGTTCGCGTTCGGCGACCTCTTTCGCAAACGCCTCGCCACGTCCCAACGCCCGTAAATGCGCGAAAACCCCAGACAATCGTGACAAGCGGGCCGTGCGGTCGAACGGCCGAGCTACCAGAATCGGGGGAAGCCCTGAGTTTGGTGGGACTGGACGATGGCCGGCTGTTGTCTTGTCCTGACTCACCAGGTAGTGGTGGAGATGTCCAGGCGCCTGCTGGCCGTCCGCTTCGTTGCGACGCTGCTGGCGGCCGTGTGCGTCCCGGCCGTGGCGAGCGCGCAGCCGTTCGTAGCTACTAAGTCAGCAATATGAATGGCGGAATCGGCTAGTCCTGGGGGGCGGCTCAAGCGCCCGCCTGACTATCGCTGTCCCGATCCGGTCACGAGCAGCTCCTGCGTCGCGGTCGCGCGGACGGAATCGGTCGACAGCACTTCTGCGCGCAGCGTGTACTGGCCGGCCAGCAGGTTCTTGAACTCCACGAAATGAAGCCGCTTCTCGTCTGCGCCGTTCAGGGTCAGATCGCTGGCGCGGTACATGTCGTCGCTGTCTGCGGCCATGCGCAGGGTGCGATTGGCCGCATCCGGCTCCACCTCCACCGTGATACGCACCGTCGCCGGCTCCATGAAATACCGGCCGCGGAGATGGATCTCGACGACGTCCCGGGCGTGGCTCGGCATGACGCCCGCGCTCAGGAGAGCGGCGATGAATCCGATTCCGAGGCTGGTGCGGCGCTTCATGACGGCCTCCTGCCCTCCGGGTTTGGCAACGACGATGCCAACGCGCGCGCGCCGGGAGCGGCGGTTTTCATTGGAAAAAACGATCGCCCTGGTCGCACCCCTGGACGTGACGCCGCTCAAGAGGCTACCCGTCTGGTAGCTCCCTCGAAAACTGCGTGGTCGGATCCCTGTGGGGGATTCGAACGCTTCGGACATCCTCTTACGAATAAATGGTTTAGAGCCTGCTGTGAGATGGAATGAGACGTGCTCTCGAGTGCCAGTGTTCAGACCTTCGCCGGCATGACGCCTGAGGCCATACGGGCACGGGCCGACGCGAGCGAGAGGCCAGGATGTGAGGGCTGCCATGACGCTTCCCGGTATGAGCCCATTTCGGCAAGCGATATACGCGACCTACGGGATGCTGTTTCGCGTTGACCCCGACGGCCACATCGTCAGCACCCCCGAGGCGCCAGGTCCGGATCGATCGGCAATTTGTAGCTCCCCGCGAAACCAGTGGTGTCCGCTCGGATTCGCATCGAGGAGCCCCTCGCCAGCGGCAGCTCCGGCACGGTCACCGTCATCGACACGGCGAGCAACAGTGTTCTGGCGCACGTTCCAGTCGGCTCGGGGCCATCGCGGCCTGTCGTGAGCGCTGACGGGAGTCTCGTGTATGTGCCGGCCTTTAACGCCGGCAGGATCGACGTTGTGGACGCGGCCACCCACAGTGTTGTCGCGACGATTCCGCTATCTGTCGACAATGGTGCAGCCGCCACGCTGAGCCCGGATGGGACACAACTGTACGTCCACACAGCCGAGGGCCTTGCCATCGTCGATCTGGCGACAAACACCGTCATCGACACGATCACGACGCTCAGCGGCGCGTCGGGTTCGGGCCTGGCCATCCAGTACTCCGGCTATTCGGTGAGCGCGCTCCGCGCCGCGGGCGTGTCCGCGGGGACGCTCTTCAACGCCGGCGTGTCGCTGTCGGAGCTGGAGGCTGGCGGCTACACGAGCGAGGAGCTCGCCGGCGTTGGCGGCGGCGGCGCCGGGAGCGGTGGCGGCGGGGGGAGCGGCGGCAGCAGTGGCGGAAGCACGGCGACCGCCGTCCCGGCGCTGCCCGCCTGGGCCATGCTGCTTCTGACCGCAGTGCTTGGAGTCCTGGCGTTCCGGACGCGCCAGCGTGCTCTGGCGCGCGTGCGATTCCGCCGAGCGACGCCGGCCGCTCTTTTTTGAAGCTCCCCCGAAATTCGGGGCCGCCCACCCAGCTAAGACCTGGAATTTTGGGAAGATACGCCGGAGGGTGCCCGAACAACCCCGAACCCCTTACTTTTGGAGGAAGCTACCGAACGCTGGCTCTGACCCGTGGAACGAAACCTGCTGACGCACCGGTGGCTAACGCGTTCTCGCACACAGTCTCCGTTATCGACAGCGCCACCAACGCCGTGGCCGCAACGATCTCGCTCGGCTCCGGCTCGGCACCGGGCGCCATGGCGATGACCAGGGATGGATCGAAGCTCTACGTCGCGCTGCACGGAACCAATACGGTGGCCGTGATCGACCCATCTACCAATGCCGTCGTCGACACTGTGCCCACCTCGAGCATCAGCATCGGCACGGTGACCGTCAACCCAGCTGGCACCCGTCTCTATATAGCCGACCACGTCGCCGACGCAGTCACCGTCGTCGACACCGCCACCAAGGCAATCCTCGCGACGGTTTCGGTTGGTGACAACCCCCACCTGATGGCCGTCAATGAGGCCGGGACGCGCCTCTATGTCGTGAACCAATCCTCGAACAACGTGTCCGTCATCGATACCGCCACGAACACCGTCCTCGAGACGTTCGCGGTCGGATCGCTGCCGCGAGGTATCGCCATCAGCGCCGACGGCACGATCTACGTGATGAACACGGGCAGCAACACCGTTTCCGTGATCGACCCGGCGACGAATACAGTGACCGCCACAATTTCGGGAGCCGGTTGGGAGGGTGTGTTCGCGCCGTCCGAGACCGTGGCCGCCACCGCGGTTCCTGTGCTGCCAGTCTGGGCCACGCTGGCACTGAGCAGCCTGCTCGCGGCCGCAGCGTTCGGGCCGTGGCGGCGTGCCCCCGCGCGGCTGCGGTGCCGCTGAGGGTACCTGGCGGCGATCCCCTGCGACCGCTGATCGCCCCTGCGTTTTGTGGCTTCCCTCGAATTCGGAGGCTCATCGCCTGCCGACGGCCCTCCGAACGCCTCCGTATCTAGCCGTCGACAAACGACTTATCAGGTGATGCCTCTGGAACGAATGCTGCTGTTGCCGAGCAGTCACTCATGTCCAGGGGCCCCCTGACTGTCCGCCTCGTTGTGACGCTGCTGGCGGCCGTGTGCGTCCCGGCCGTGGCGAGGGCGGAGCCGTTCGCGTACGTAGCGGCCGCTGGCCCTGGCACCGTGTCCGTTATCGACGTGGCCACGAATACCATCGTCGCCAGCATTGCGGTCCCCCGCCCTGACCCGATGTTCGAACCGAGCACGCTGCAGACGAACGGTGTCGTTCTCAGCCCCAGTGGGACCCGGGCGTACGTGACGCATTCCCACGGCTTCTCGGTCATCGATACGGTCTCGCGTACGGTGCCCGGGGGCGTCATATCGGAGGTGCCTGGGGCCCGGCCCTGAGCCCCGACGGGTCCCGGCTCTACGTCCTTCAGCTGTCGCGCTTCGACGTGTTCGACGCCAACACGACCGAGCGAATTGGCGAGTGGCTCAACCTCCCGAGCGATCCCTGGCGCATTGCCATTACCCCTGACGGGAGCCGGGCATACATCTCGACGTTGTCGGGCAATTCGATCATGGTGGTCGACACGGTGATGCCGTTCTCGCCGAGCTCCAATTGAACGGCGACCCGAGGGGCATCGCACTCACCCGTGATGGCAGCCGCGCCTACGTCGTCAACAGCGACTCCAACACGCTCGCCGTGATCGACACCGCCCTGGCGCTGACGGATCCGGCTGCGGCGGTGGTGGCGACCATTCCCGTCGGCAATGTGGCTGCGGATGTGGCCTTGAGCCCCGATGGCCGCTGGGCGTACGTGGTCAATCAGTACGGGAACACGGTGTCGGTCATCGACACCATGACGAACGAGGTGATCGCGACACTCTCGGTTGAGGGGTTTTACGATCCCCGGGCCATTACCGCTCAGTACTCGGACGACACGGTGAGCGCGCTTCGCGCCGCCGGCGTGAGCGCGAGCACGCTGAAAACGGCAGGAATCTCTGCTGCGGACGTGTACGCCGGCGGGTACACCCCGTCCGAGCTGAAGACGGCCGGTGTCAGCGCGGCGGCCCTGAAGGATGCCGGACTTTCTGCGAAATCGCTGTCGGATGCCGGCTTCACCACGGCCGAACTGCTGGCGGCAGGCTTCACGCGCGCTGAGCTCAGCGCCGATGGCATCGCCGTCGCGGTTCCGGGGCTGCCCGTGTGGGCTCTCCTGCTGCTGGGCGCACTGCTTGGACGCACAGCGTTCTGGACGCACCGGCGTACCCGCGCGCTCGTGCCGCGCCGCTGACGAGACCGACCTTCCCCGCGATCGCACATTTGACACAGGTACGGCACGCCGCGACGACGAAGACGGCGAAGAGGCGCCGAGCATCTGTCGCTGGCGATCCTGGAAGTGCTTGTCCATGCGCCCGACCCGAGTCAGCGCTCGGCTCTGCCCGTGCGGTTTCGCATTCGACTCGATCGTACGCTCGTCGAACGCGTGGCCGACCGGCGACTCCCGGTCGATTTGTCCCCGCGCACCCCTTACGCCATCACCCGTGCGATCGGTGATGCGTGGCTTCAGAACGCTCGCAACCCAGCGCTTTCGGTGCCGAGCGCCATCGTGCCCGGCGATCGCACCTACATTCTCAATCCGAGGCACCCGCAGTTCGACAGCGTCGCCTGGGACGCGCACGTGCCGATCACGCTTGACGACGAAAGCTAATTCGATCGACGGCCAGACTTGCTGAGCTCGCGGGCGGAACCTCCGTAATTTGTAGGGCCCCTCGGAAACTGGGGGCCCCGCCCGCCGAGGCCGGCCAGCCACGCCGCCGGATCCTGCTGCGACTGAATCACTTACAGCGTCGCGCCAGACGGAATGGAACGTGCTCGCGGCTGAAATGGGTGGTTATGTCGCGCTCGCGCCCTCGTCGGCCGTCTCGCCAGGCGATCGTGCGGCCGCCGCCGCGCGGCGGCGGCCGCCGGTTCGCGCTCGTCCTCGGCGCGGTGGCCGTACTCGCGGTGGCCGGCGCCATGTCCGGCGTCGGCGCGAGCCTGATCGCCCGCGCGTGGCCGCTGCGGCCGGGCTCGCAGCCCGCCGGCGAGGCCGCCATCGCGGAACTCGGTCCACAGTTGCGCGAGATCGTGACCCGCGTCACCACGGTCCGCGCGCGCATGGGCGCGGTGGTCGATCGTACCGGCGTGCCGGATTCGCTCATGCGCGTGATGGTGATGTCGCAGACCCCGGATCTCCGGATGATCAACGAGCGCGCGCACGCCGCGCACGCCCGTCTCGCCGCGATCGAAGGCGAGGCCCGCGGCGACGGCCGGGAGGCGCTCCTCGCCGCCACCGAGCGAATCGGCGCCGGGAGCTATGCGCTGCTCGGCCTCGTCACGTCCACCGCGACCGTACCGGCCGCGCAGGTGCAGCACCTGGTGAAGGAGATCGACGCGGCGGCGCGTGTCATCGCCGCGATCGATCGTCAGAGCGCCGGCGGCGTGTCATGACGATGCGTGCCCGCGTCCTCGCCGTCGTGGTACTCGGGATCATGAGCGGCCTGTGGACACGACCTGCCTCGGGCCAGGTGCTCCCCGAAGGATTCAGCTCGCAGACTGGCAGCGATCTGGGTGGAGGTGTCGCAGGCTATGACGCCGCGGGCAACCTTTACCTTCTGCGACCGTCCTGGGTCACGTCGAGCGGGCAGGCGACGCTCGAACGCATCAGCCCCTCCGGCGAGAGAACCGCGCTGACCGTGCCGCTTGCGGACGCGTGGAACATGGCCGTCGCTCCCGATGGCCGTCTCTTCATCGCTGACAGCCGCGACGTGGTGCTCCGGAAGACGGACGGCACGGTCGCCAGCCTGGCCGTGAATACCGTCGGCAGTGATTACCTTCAAGGCCTTGCTCTCACCACGACCGGCACGGTCGTCGTCGGCCGCAACATCTACAACACGACCGCCGGCCAGTGGGAATCGAAGCTGACCGTGATCTTCACTGAAAAAGACGGGGTCACTCGCTACGACATTCCGACCCCGTTCCAGTTCCCTAACGCAGTGCGCGCCGATCGATCCGGAAACGTGCTGGCGCTGGGGTCGAAACCACCTGGCGGCGAATCGAGCCAATGGACATCCGGTCTCGTGCGCGTGAACCCTGACACAGGAGAGACCTCGGTCGTGAGCACGACATTGTCGACTTCGCCCGTCTTCGCCGTCGATGTCGCTGTCGATCCTGCCGGGCAGACACTGGTCTCGTCGTTGAACCAAGGCATACTCGCGCGCCGCAGCGACAGCGGATCGCTGACTACGGTATCGACCGACAGTTTTCTCTGGAATGCCGTCACCAACGCCGACGGCTCGGCTGTGTTCGTGCAAGGTTGGAAACAGACTGGGAGTACGACGGCTGAGCAATTGATTCAGCGCGTCGCGGCGGATGGCACGCTGACCACCGTCCTGACGATTCCTTACAATTCGTCGTCGCCAACGTCTATCTTCGAGCTGGCGGTCGACGCGAACGGCACGCCCTACGGGATCCGATATCGCTACGAGAGACTAACCTCGCCAAATAACTTCTACGACATCGTGCGGATTGCCGACGGGCAGGCCACTGCACTTGCGGGCTCCGAATCGAGCACGGGCATCAACAGCCTTGCTATCGAGGCCGACGGCGATATCGTCTTTAGTCGTGAGGACGGCATCTTTCGCCTGACACCTGATGGGACTGTCACGAAGCTCGCGGATCCGCTCGTCAATTCGGTCGGCCTGGGTTCTTTCAATCGCGTCCGGATCAATCCGATTACTGGACAGATATACGTTGGGGGTTATGACTCCGGGCTGGCCGTCCTCGAAGCCGATGGGACGTTCACGCCGATACCGCTGACCGGACCGGTGAATCCTGATGGCAGCACGACTCCGAGTATCTTCGATTTCACATTCGATCGCGACGGCAATCTTATTCTTCAGGCCCAAGACCGGAGCGGCTCTGTCGTGGCGCAACGCTTGTATCGCGTAAACGCGCAGGGCGGGACGCTGACGCCGTACGATCTTGGCGTCTCGGGTGCGTTCTGGAGCGTGCCCGCGTTCGACGCAAACGGCAATGTCTGGTTCCCAACGGGGGAATCGAGCATTCAGTACGTGAATGCCGACGGGACGCTCACACCGGCGATTACAGGAATCCTGGGGTTCAATGCGTTCTCCCTGACGTTCTCGCCAGACGGGACGCTCCTGCTGTCGTCCCAATGGGGGTGGGCGGGCGGCGATGCGCTCCTGATCACGGGGTTCGGAGCAGAGAGCGGTGGTGGAGGCGGCGGCAGCAGCGCGACGGCCGTTCCGGCGCTGCCCGCATGGGCGCTCGTCGCGCTGGCGGCCATGCTCGCGTGCGTCGCGCTCCGCATCCCGCGGCGCGCCACCATTCGAGTGCCCCACTGAGAGGCCGATTGCGACCGCGCATCGGGCATGGCGAAGTCCATCCTTCGGTATCAACGCCATCGCGCGGCTGAACCTTGCCCTCGCCACGGCTGCGGCCACGCGAATGAACACCATCGGCTTCCCCGTGGCGCAGACGCAGACGCAGGAGCGCGGGATCGAAGCTCTTCAATTTGTGGCTTCCCACAATTTTGGGAGCGCTCCGAAGCCTTCCGGCGGCCACGGAAACAACAAACCCGCAGATTTTGATTGGCATGGACCATGCTTGCTGGCAGCGCAATCACGATGAACGCTCTGCAGGCGCCTCCGGCGCACGAACGTCGCCGGTCGACCCGGGTGCGGCCCGGGCCGCTTCGTGTTCGCATGTACGAGAGCGAGGGCTCGCTCATCGACATCAGTGAGTCGGGCGCCCTCCTATGCCAGCGTGCGCAGCAGCCGCCCGACACGCTGATCTCGCTGATCCTCGACTGGAACGACGAGTCGGTGCTGCTCCGCGGGCGCGTCGTGCGTTCCGTGTCGCACCGCGTGCAGCCGGCGTCCGGCATGCTGGCACGGATGGCGCACCGCGTCGCCTTGGAATTCGTCGACCTCCCAGCGCAGTCCGTCTCCGCACTTCAGCGGCTCACTCGAGCCGCATAAGACTTCGCCGCTTCGCGCCGTCTGTGTCTGAAGAGTCAGCTCGCGCCGCAACGTGTCACTATGGCGAACGTCACACGAACATCGACACGATTTGGGTAATTGGGATGAACGCGGTGGCGATTCACCGAAACGGAATCTCCAGAATCCGATTCGTCCAGTCCTCGGGCGTTGACGCCGTCCACACCGACACGAGATCTTCGATCACGGCCGCGAGGGGCGTGCGCTGCGTCACGAGGAACACGCCAGGACTCGAACGTCCAGCCGCGAGGAACTCACCAAAGTGTTTCGGCACCCTTCGGCGTCGACGTCGGAAAATTCGACTGCCGCATCGTAGTCCGCCAGCTCGCGTGAACGCTGAATACCCGCAAGCAGCCGGTTGTGCGACGACGGGAGGAGCGCGCGCGCCGCCCGGAGGGCCTGTTCGGCGCGAGCGAGCTCGTCGGCGATGTTGGGCTTGCGATTCTCGCCGGTCACAACGGAATGCCGTCGCGATCGATCTCCGCCACGAGACGCCGTTCACGCGCGCGCAGCTCGTTGAAGCGCCTGGCGCTCAATACCAGCGGCGAGACGAGCACGTCCTCGCGGGTCAGAATGTCGCCGACCATCGCATCAATCTCGCGGCCGTCCGCAGCGCTGAGGTCGTCGAGCACGACCAGGACGTCGACGTCGGAACCTTCGCCAGCGTCGCCGCGCGCATGTGAGCCAAAGAGTACGAGATACGCCAGTCGAGAGCCGAACGTGTGACGCACGCGTGCCGAGAATTCAGCAACCGCCGCACTCACGGAAGGCGCGAGGACCACGCCGCGATCCTAGCGCGCGCAGAATCGGTCCAGATCGGCGACTCGTTTACGCGTGCTCGCCTGGCTGAAGCCGCGGATCTCGAGCGCCTCGATGAGCGTGGAGCAGGAGGGTCAGATGCGTGCGAGGCGGGGCGTCTCGGAAAGGAAGTACTGGGTCACCATCGACCAGTCGAGGGGGACGAGCATATCCGGCATGGGCTGCCCTTGGGCGTCGACGAAGTAGGTGAGCGCCTTGAACAGGTGCACGCGGTTGAACGGCGTGCTGCGAAACTTCGCGTCGAACCACCGCAGGACCTCCGCGAGGCCGTACTCCTTGGCGGCTACGTAGAGGTCCACGAAGTCGCGGCGGTTGCCGCGGGTAGCGATGGCGTTCAGCTTCGTGCAGGCCAGGTCGCGCGGGTCGGCGACGCGGAGCGTCTCGAACTGCGCGAGTGGAAACAGCAGCGGGTACGGAAAGTGAAGGAAGCTCACGGGCGTGCCGTGGAGGGTGACGTGCAAAGCGCCGCGGACGGCTTGGCGGATATAGAGACCCTGGAGCCCGCTCAAGCGGTTCTGCAGATCGGCTGGCTCGAACTCGCTCTCCCGGAAGAGATCGAGATCGACCGAGCGGCGGTGCCCGAGGCGCAGGGCGAGGCCAGTGCCGCCGGCGAGATAGAAGCCATCCAGCGCGGACCGGGCGGCGAGGTCAGTGGCCGCCCGCGCCCAGCCTTCGGGCAAGACTTCAGGATGCCACACGGGTGGGTGTTCGGGCATGGCTGTACTTGGTCGATAGTGACAGAAGAAGGGGCGTTGCGAGTCAGTGGGTGCCGCGGAGGGCGACGACGTCGTCTGCGGGAAGGCCAAAGAGAATGGCCCAGAAGTTGGCCGAGAGCGGGGTCAGATTCCGGTCGGTGCGGAGCACGTCAAGAATCTGCTCCTGGGTAAACAGGTTCCGCATCCACGCGACGGCGTCTTCGTCCCCGTATTCCAACACGCGCTCGATGGTGTAGCGCGGATACGCGGTGGGATCGAAGTTGTCAACGTTCGTATCCCAGAACAATGACGATAAGTGTTTTGGGATCATAGGCTTACATCGTACCATGCCGGCTCGGCGGCGTCAAAGTCTGTATGAGAAGGGGAACTCGTCGTGCGCCTATCCGATCTCTTGTGTGGCCGGGCGGGAGGGCTCGGGCGCGGGGGGCTGGTCGGGAACGCGGAGCACGAACTCGGTGCCCGAGTCGGGGGCGCTCGAGACCTCGATGTCCCCCCCGTGGTCGAGGAGGGTGCGCCGGGCCTGCGGCAGGCCGAACCCGGTCCCCGTGCGCTTCTTCGTGTAGAACAGGGTGAAGATCTTCTCGCGTTCATCGGGCGGGATGAACGACCCCGTGTTGTGCACCTTGATAGACGCGACGCCCTCGATGCGGTCCACGGCAACGGTGATGGTCCCGGACGGAGGCGCGGCTTCGAAGGCGTTCGTCAGAATATTCACGATCGCCTGAACGATGCGGTCGCGATCCACGAGAGTCGGCAACATCTTTAGATTGATCTGCTTCTCCACCCGGATGTTCTTGGTGACGAATCGCGGCTCGAGCGTCCAGAGGATGTCTTCGGCCAAACGCCCCAGGTTGCACGGGACCCGCTCTCGCGCGTTCGCCTGGCCGAAGCTGCGGATCTCGTCCAGCAGCCGGGCGGCGCGCTCCACTTCGGACCGCAGCCTGTCGTGGACCTTGGCGCCTGCCGGCGTCCCCGGATCGAGCGCCTCGATGAGCATCTGAATGCCCATCAGCCCGCCGCCAATCTCGTGCGCGAGGCTGGCCGTGTGCGCCCCGAGCGCCGCCAGTTGATCCACCCGTTGCATCTGGCTGCGGATGTTCGTCAGATGTGTGAGGTCGCGAATGACGATCGCGACTTCGCGAGCCGCGGTCGTCGGGTGGAGATCGACGCGATACGTCGACTCGACTGCCTGCGGTTCAGGATCCAGCAGCAGCTCCGCGATCACCTCGATCGACGTGCCGGATTGGCGAACCGATTCCATCGCCTCAGCAAGACGGGCGTACATGGCCCGCGGACAGACGTCCGCAAGGCCCCGTCCTTCGAGTACCGGATGTGACGGAAACAGCCGCCGGGCCTCGTTGTTGGCGCGACGAATCACGTCGCTGCGGTCGACGACCATGACGCCCAGCGGAATGCTGTCGACGATGTGCGTGTCGCTGACGAATTTCTCGAACGACAGCAGCATCTGATCGAAGACGTTCGAGAGCTGGCGCATCTCGTTGCCGCCGGCCAGGCTCACGGCCGCGTCTCCCAGGAGGCGATGCTGGAGCTTGTCGAACAGCTGGCGCATCGGGCGCGTCACAGCCAGGGCGAGGCCGGCGCCCAGCCACAGCGCCAGGATGCAGGCGCTCCCGATGACGATCAGGCGCACGCGGTCGAGCGCCGGCGACGACACGCTGCCGAGGCCGAGCGCGTCCGACATCATCTCGATCGCCACGTAGCCCTCGACCGCGGCGAACAGAATCCAGACCGCGGGCAGCGCCACGAGCACGCGCAGCTCCCATCGGCGCCGGAGATCCCAGGATTTCGGCCGCGCCATCAGAACCGCGGCCGTGTCTGGATCTGGCCGAGCATCGACATGAGCGGCGAATACAGTGCCATGGCAACCGCCAGCACCATGACGCCGAGAAACACGTAGACGATGGGTTCCATGACCACGCTGATCCGCTTCACGGTGGCCGGCACCTCGCGATCGTAGTACTCACTGACCTTCTTGAGCGTCTCCTCCAGGTTGCCGGTGATCTCACCGGTCGACACCATCTGGATGACCAGTGGCGTGAACTGGCCGGAGGCTCTCATGCCGTCCGCGAGCGACGCCCCGGCAATCACGCGCTCGCGGGCACCCGCGATGGCGGCGGCCAGCACGCGGTTGCCGACGACGTGCTCCACGACGTTCAGCGCGACGACGAAGTTCACACCGGCCTTCACCATCATGCGGAGGTGGTGCGCAAACCGGCTGAGCGCGACCTGGCGGACCAGACTGCCGATGAGCGGCAGCCGGAGCTTCAGGGCATCCAACCCGTACCGCCCCGGTGGTGTATCAACGGCGAGACGCACCGCGGCGAACACCGCGGCAGTCCCGAGAATCACCTGAAGCCAGTAGGTCTGGACGAACTGGCCGAAGCCGACGACGAGGAGCGCCGACTGCGGCAGCTCCATGCCGGTGCGGGACAGCGCCGTCACGAGCCGCGGCATCACGAAGATGGCGATCCCGATGCCCACCGCGAAGAGCATCGTGATGAGGAGGATCGGGTACGTGGCCGCCTGGCGGACGTCCGACTTGAGATTCTGCTGCCATTCGAGCGAGCCCACGAGGTCGAACAGCACATCGTCGACGTGGCCGACGGTCTCACCGGCTTTGATCAGGTTCACGTAGTACTCGGGGAAGGCGTCCGGCAGCTCCGCCATCGCTTCCGAGATGAGCTTGCCGGCTTCGATGCGTTCGAGCAGGGCGAGCGCCGCCTCCCGCAGTCGCGGGGTGGTCCCTTCCTCGGCGGCGTTGCGGAGGCCGGTCGAGAGCGGAAGACCGCTTCGCAGGACGGTCGCCAGGTGCATGGTGAACAGCGTCAGCTCGCGCGGCGTCAGGCGGGGATTCGCGACCGACCGCACGACACCGGCTTGTGACGACGGCGCGTGCTGCGGCCGAATACGCGTCGCATAGAGACCCCGCGCCCGCAGTGCGTCGTCCACGGCCAGCTCCGTTGCGGCGTCGAGTGTCCCAGCGATCCGCTCGCCGCGCGCCGTGCGCGCCTGATAGAGAAAATTCGGCACGACCCTCAGGTCTCCAGTCTGATGCGATCCACGTCGAGGCTCAACTTCTTGATGCGATACCAGAGACTGCGCTCGGTGATCCCCAGCAGCTTCGCGGCGTGTGCCTGCACCCCCTGCACTTCGCGAAGCGCGTCGACGATCCACTGCTGTTCCTGCTCCGCCAGCCGGGTGTCGAGGTTCTGACCGTTGGCCTTCACGGCGGCGGTGGGGGCCAACCGGAGCGGGAGGTCCTCGAGGCAGAGAATGTCGCTCTCGGCCAGAATCACCGCGCGCTCGATGCAGTTGCGCAGCTCGCGGACGTTGCCCGGCCATGAATAGGCGAGCAGCCGCTCCATCGCGTCCGGCGCGATGCCGTGGATGGTCTTCTTGCCGGTCTGCACCTCGTCGAGGAAATGCTCGAGCAGGAGTGGAATGTCTTCCGGCCGGTCGCGCAGGGGCGGCAGGACGATCGGAAACACGTTCAGGCGATGATACAGATCTTCGCGCACCTCCCCGGCCTGGACGGCCTTCTCCATGTTCTTGTTGGTCGCCGCGATGATCCGTACGTCCACGCGGACCGGCTTGATTCCTCCAACCCGGAACAGCTCGCGATCCTCGAGCACCCGGAGGACCTTGGCCTGGGTGGCCAGCTGCATGTCACCCACTTCGTCGAGAAACAGCGTCCCCCCGCTCGCCAGCTCGAACTTGCCGGGCTTCTGTGCGAGCGCACCGGTGAACGCCCCGCGCTCGTGCCCGAACAGCTCTGATTCGAGCAGCGTGTCGGGAATGGCGGCGCAGTTCACCTTGATCAGCGCCGCGTTGCGGCGCGTGCTGTTCCGGTGGATGAGGTCGGCAATCCGTTCTTTTCCGGTGCCGGATTCGCCCTGAATCAGCACGGTGGCGTGCTCCTTGGCCACCTTGCCGACCAGGGCCCGGACCTCGTTCAACCGCCCGCTCTCTCCGATGAGCCCCTCCAGCTCGTACCGGTTCTGGAGGCGCTGGCGAAGCTCGCGCACCTCATGGTGCAGGTGCCGCTTCTCGAGCGCGCGCCGCATGACGATCTCGAGCTCGGGCACCCGAAACGGCTTGGTGAAGAAGTCGTACGCGCCGCGCCCGAGCGCCTCGAGCGCCTCATTGTTGGAGGACGCCCCCGACATCACGATCAGGATGAGCTCCGGATCGAGCGCCTTCGCCTGCGTCACGAAGTCGATGCCGCTCATCCCGGGGAGCTTCATGTCCGAAATCGCGATGTCGACGCTGTCCCGCCGAAGCTGGGCGATCGCATCCTCGGCGCTGGAGACGGCGCGGACGGCGTATCCATGACGCTCGAGCGCGACGCTCAGCGCCATGCGAATCGTCTCGTCGTCCTCGACGATGAGAATCGTGGTCTCCGGGCGGCTGGCCTCGTCGGTCATGATCGGGGTCGCGTCACCGGCGTCGTTGTAACTGTCCAAGGTGGTCCTTCACACGTGCCACGAGCGCCTCGTGACCGCTGCCGGCGAGCTCCAGGAAACGCTCGTAGTGCTGCAGCGCGCGGTCGCGATCGCCCCGGCGCTCCCATAACAGCGCGAGATTATAGTGCGCTTCCGCCGATCGCGGATCGTAGCGGAGCGCGTCCTGGAGCGCGCCGACCGCCTCGTCGCTGCGTCCGGCCTGCAGGTAGATGATACCCAGATTCACGTAGCTTTCGGCGTTGCTGGCGTTGATGCGGATGGCCTGCTTGAACAGGTCGATCGCGTCCTCGAATCGCCCCTGCTGGTATCGGGTCACGCCCAGGTTGTTCAGCGCCTTCTCGTACTTCAGGTCAATCTTCAATGCCCCTTCGAACGCCTGTGCCGCTTCCTCCAGATTGCCGGTCTGTCTCAGGACGATCCCCAGATTGTTGTACAGGCCAGGATTGCGGGCGTCGGATGCGATGCCGCGCCGGTACTCCTCGATCGCGTTCGCGAGGTTGCCCTGCTGGTGCGCGTCGAGCCCGGCCGCGAGCGCCTCCTGCGCCTCCGTGACCTCGAAGACCCGCACTTCCACGGTGGCGGGCGTCGAGGGGACCGGCGAAAACGGCCCGCGCAGCAGCGGCGCGACTGGAACGGTCGATGCGAGCGGCGCACGGACGGGCGGCCGCCGCGCCGCAGTTGGCGCAGGCGGCGGTGGAGGAGTCCGAGCCGGCTCCGGAACAGGCGAGGCGGCCGCTTCCGGCGGCGGCGTCGCCGTTTCCGGTGCGGGCGGCACCGGCGTGACGACCACGAGTGGGGGTGTGGTCGGCGCGGAACCGGTGCGGCGTGTGAAGGAGAGTCCAGCCCAGAGGGCGATGCCGGCAACGCCGACCGCAACGAGTGCCACGGCCAGCGCGCGCCACCGCCGGCCGTCAGCGCGGGGGCCCAGCCCAGGAAACGGACTCCGCCCGCCGGCCAACGGCGGGAGGCGTCGTGCCGCGCCTTCCTGGGCACGCCGGAGTGCGTCGGCGATGAGACTCACTGCGGCGCATCCTCTCCAAACGTCTGCACGATTCTGGCGTCGGTGAATCCCTCCTCCCGAATCAGCCTGTCCCGCGCCGCTTCAGCCCGCGACATCCCCTGAAACCGGCCGACCAGGAGGCTGAACGAGCCCGCGCCTGCGGCGGCGGGCTGACGCGCCACCGTGGCCGAATAACCACGGTCGGCGAGCTGCTGCTCGACCGTGCGCGCTTCCGGTTCCGTGACAAATGTGCCGACGAGCACGCCGAAGACCGCCGGCGGCGGGGGCGGTGTCACGCCAGCAGGCGCCGCTGTCGCCGCCGGCTGCACCGGCGGGCCCGCGGCGAAAGCGGGCGGAGCCGAGACGGTTGGCGGTGAGACCGCCTGGGCGGCCGTCCACTCCGTCAGCCAGCGATGCGCGAAAAATCCTGCCGCGGCCGATGCCCCGACGAGGATTGCGGCGATCGCCACGCGGAGCGCCCAGCGCGCGAACGCCCCGACGCGTGCAGGGTCTTCGGCATCGTCCCTGAGGCTTCGGATGCCGGCCGCGGCGCGTCCCTTGGAGATGTCGCGAGCCTGATCCGTGTACCCCTGGAGCAATGCGCGATCGGCCGCCAGGTTGATCAGGCGGGGAACGCCCTGCGAGAACGTGTAGATCGCCCGCAGCGCGCCGGCTGAAAACGACACGCCGGCCGTGCCGCCGGCGACCATCAGCCGGTGGTACACGTACTGACACGTCTCCTGATACGTCAGCGGCGGTAGACGGTACCGAACCGAGACGCGCTGGTTCAACTGTTTCAGCCCGGGCGATGCGAGATGCCTGAGGAGTCCAAGCTGACCGACGAGAATGATCTGGATCAGCTTGTCGCGCTCCGTTTCCAGATTCGAGAGCAACCGGATCTGTTCGAGCAGCTTGTGGGGCAGATTCTGCGCCTCGTCCACAATCAGCACCGCTCTGCGGCCGGCCACGATGGTCTGCAAGAGGAACTCGTTCAGCTCCGCGATCAGCTCGTTCTTCGTGTGTCCTGCCGCAGTCAGTCCGAAGTCGCGCAGGATCGCGCGCAGCAATTCGTCTTCGGAGAGGATCGGGTTGAGGATCAGCGCGGTGACCGTCCCCTCCTCGAGTTGCTGCAGAATCGCCCGGCACAGCGTCGTCTTGCCGGTGCCGACGTCGCCCGTGATGACGATGAACCCTTCGCGCTCGCGGATGCCGTACAGCAGGTGATCGAGCGCCTCCCGATGCGCGCGGCTCGGGTAGAAGTAGCGCGGATCCGGCGTCAGCGTGAACGGCTTTTCCTTGAAACCGTAGAAGGATTCGTACATTCGACTATCCCGCGCTCAGCGGCCGCCGCCGGCCTCGCGCAGCAACTGCAGCTCGCGTGACGTCAACTCGCCGTCGCCACGGCCGACGAGCACTGTCGGCGTCAGGAGAATGATGAGCTCGACCTTCGATTCGGTCTCGCTGTCGCTGCGGAACGCGCGGCCGACGAATGGCGCCCGCTGCAACCCGGGGACGCCGGACCGGGAGCGGGAGCTCCGGCGCTGCATCAATCCGCCAATGACCACCGTCTCCCCGTCGCGCACACGCACGACCGTGTCGGTGGCGCGAACGCCCAGGATCGGCACCACATCACCGGCCGGCGATCTCGTCTCGCCCACGCGCTCGGAAATGCTCGGGCGGATGTTCATCGTGATCGCGTCCTCGCCGATCTGCGGCGTCACGTCGAGCACGATGCCCTCCGTAATGGTGTTCGGCGTGGCGGTCTGCGTGACGACGCCCGTCAGCGGTTCACGTTGCGTTGTCTGTGTGAAGAACACATCGTCGGTCGCCACCTTGATCACCGCCTTCTGGTTGTTGAGGGTCGAGACCTGCGGGGTCGAGAGGATCGAGACCTGTCCCTGGCGCGCGAGCGCCGAGATGAGCGCCTGAATCCCACGCCGGGGCGCGGCCAGGCCCGCCTGGAAGGACGTCGCTGGCGCCTCCTGCAGGGAGGCAATCGCGCCGTTGGCCAGCGTTCCCGTGATCACGCCGACGCCGCCCAGTCCCAGCCGGTACGGAATGAGACTCCAATCGATGCCCGCGCTGAAGCTCTCGTTCAGCGTGACTTCCACGATTTGCGCCTGGATCATCACCTGACGGTGCACCGCCCCTTGCACGAGCTCGAGATAGCGGGCGATCTGGATAACGTTGTCGGGGTAATCCGTAACCGCCACGAGCCCCGCCGTCCGGCTCGTCACCAGCCGGCCATCCTCGGAGAGGAACGTCATGAGGGTCTCTTCGACCTCGGCCCACAAATCGACCTGGTCCGTGGAACCCACCGAGCTCACGGAGCCGCCGCCGCCGCCCAATCCGCCTGCGCCTCCAGCGGCCCCGCCGCCTCCGGCCCCCGCCCTCGCTCCCGCCGTCTGCGTACCGCCTCCGCCGCTGGCGCCTGCCGTCGCCGACAGTCCGCTCGAGCCGCCGCGCGCCGACGTGATGTAGTTGAGCGTGAATACGCGCGTTTGAAGCTGCGGCCGCGACACACGGATCACGTTGCCCTCACGCTGGTACGTCAGGCCGATCGGCTGGAGCATCGAGTCGAGCATCTCTTCGAGCGTGACCTGCTTCAGATCGACGGTCACCGTCCCCTCGATCCCGGGCCCGAGCACGAAGCTGAAAGTCGTGGTCTTCCCGAGCGTGAGCAGGACGTCGCGGATATTGGCCTCCTCCACGGCGATGGAGTAGAGCTTCTTCGGCGTAGCTGCGGCCGGCTGCCGTTCAATCTGCACCGCCGACAGTTCGGGCAGCGGCCGTGCGACGGGCGCCGGCGGCGTCGCGGGGGCCACCGGCGGCAACTGCGCGGCGCCTCGAGACGCGCAGCCAGCCGCAACGATGACCATCGTGCAGATCAAGAGAACCTGTGCTGACGCTCTCATCGTGTAAACTCCTGTCGTATCTCAACCGCGTTCGAACCGCCCGTGGCCACGGGCAACCGGCGGCGCCGGCCGTCGCGCTCGAGCACGACGCCGTCCGCTGCGATTTCGGCGACCCGCTCGTTGCCGATCATGTCGCCGACCGCGACGACCTGCCGGTCGACCAGCGCGTGCCTGTCCGCGCCCGCCATCATCACGAGCGTGACGGTGTAGGCCGGCTGTGCCGGCGCTGCCACAGGGCGTGCCGGGGCATTTGTGGCCGGGCGGCTCATCGCCTCGAGTTCGGCCACCGTGAAGAACGGATCGCGCCGAACGGCACCGAGCCCGGATCTCCACTTCGAGAGCTCCGCCGGCGACAGCGGGGGCGCTTGAGGTGCCGGTGCCGCTCCCGTGGTGGCCGGCGCTCCGGCCGCCGGCGCGGGCGCGGCTGCTGGCGCGGCCGATTCCGTGGTCGCCGTCGCGCTGGGGGGCACCGCAGTCTGGGCGCGGTTGGACCACAGGTTGTACGTGGTGAAGATGGTGCTGCACACCAGGATCCCCCACATCACGGCGCGGCGGCGGCTACTGGTCATTGCCCGTCCACCGCAATGACGCCAGCCGAATGTCGCTCTCCAGGTGATCCCGCACGCGGCGGATGTCGAGCGATTGCATTGCGATGTACCTGTTCCCCCGGCCGAGACGATCCAGGAAGTCGGTCAGCTCGCTGTACCGATGACGGGCGCTCAGACTGATGACTCCGGGGTTGGGCGCAAGGCGCGGCGGCAGTGCCCCCGGCAGGATCACATCCTGCGGCGCGCCGCCGCTCGCCCCCCTTGCGGCGGTCTCGAGCCGCAG
>CAZGLC010000062.1:16853-20811 GCA_964526235.1 uncultured Bifidobacteriaceae bacterium | reverse complement strand
GTGGTGGGCGCAATGCGGCGCGCCGTGGCGAGCAGCGTCTGCATCTCTTCGGCGATGAAGAGCGCGCCGGCCTGCTCCTCGATCGGCGGCGCCGGCCAGAGCGCCGCGCGATTGCGCTCGTCCTCGCGCGCCCTTTCCAGCTCGAGCGCATAACGGCCCATGCGGAGCACGTCGGCGAGGAGGATCGCCTTGACCGGATTCTCAGGGATGCGACAGACGAGCGTGAGCTGTTTCTTGCGGTGAACGCCGAGCGGCAGGACAACGGCCGTGTCGTTCGCCTTCGGTGGTTCGGCCTTCTCGCGGCTTTCAACGAGCTTCCCTTCAGGCGAGCACTTGAGCACCTGGATCGTCCACAGCATTTCGTCGGCGAGCAGGCGCGGTCGATAGGCGAGGTCGGTGAAGGACGCCAGCGAATCCGCAACGCATTCGACGGCTGGCGCGGTGGCGCTCGTAGGTAGCAAAGACGTGTCGTCGCAAGGCACGTCCTGCTCGTAGTCCATTTCGAGGCGAGTTGAAACGACGCCCTGATCGGCCCACACTCGCAATGCACGACTGCGAAGATGCTGCGACAGCAATGCTGCTGTATCGCGAAGAAGCTGGGCCGACCCGTAATAGTACTGCGCCTGAAGTTCACGAATCCTCGTAATGCCCAAAGTATCTGCGACTACCAGCTGGTACGACGCTCCAACGGGTCCCATCTTGTCAAGCGCCTGCGCGGCCACGAGCCGCGCTGCCGCCTGTAAAGGCGTATCCCCGACTCGCGTTGCCTGGTCCATCGCTGCAGTCAAGCAGCCGAGAGCTTCATCGAGCCGATTCGTTCTTAATAGGAATCTCGCTCGAGGAATCGCCGACCAACGTACCTGATGAACAGATGCAATTTCGGGATATTGTTTTAACTGCGCGTCGATGAAGTGCAGAGCTTCTTCGCATCGATCGAGTTCATGACGCGCCAAACAGAGCCTCGCGTTACTTTCAGCACACCCGATCTTCAAGAAAGCTGTTGCCCGGGGATTCTGCAGTCCATCCCGAAGGAGGCGATGCGCTCTCTCCCAGTCGCCGACTAGGACTGCGATGTATCCAAGGCTAGTGTCAGCAGCAAGAACACTCTGAAGAGCCCCGCTTCTTTTGGTCAACTCCTTAGCAGTTCGCAAAGACTCAGTTGCCTGCTCGATTTCACCTAGGGCGCATTCTACTGACGCGCGATTGATACACAATGAGCCGCGGAGCCAGGCGTTCGGCGCCAGTCGAAGAAGCGATTCGGCTATATTTAAATGGCGCCGCGCTTCACCAAGGCGGCCGGTCTGCCCTTCGAGTATCCCGACGCAATTGTGAAGGTACGCTGTAGCATGTGGGCTCCCTGCGCTAGCTACAAATCGTCGAACATCGGGCAGCATCGCAGCGATCGCATCGATGGGACCGCTGTCAATCATCACTCGAAAAAGCTGAAGGTGGGCCCATGCAATGCGCAGCGGTTCGCTGGAATCGTGTGCAAGTCGCGTCGCTGCATGAGCATGCTGCACCGCCGAAGATACGTCTCCGCTACGCCACTTAATTAACCCCGCTACCCACTCGGCGCGAGACCGTACAGCCGCGGGCAACGCGGGATTGCGATCCAATTCGGCAAGCGTCGAAGCCTCTTCAAGCTCTCCCGTTATGGCCAAAGCGTTGGCTACAAGGACGCGAACAGGCGGTGCTAGCGCCAGTCGTTCGGCATGGCTTCGTCCAGCAGTCTCGAGCAGTCGCAAGAACTCTCCGCGCTCGAGAAGTCGTGCGGCTGTTTCGTAGCTCACACTCATGGCCCTACCTCCCGTTCGGAGAAGGTTTGCGCCCTAACTCGTTTGTCTGGGAAACGAGACTATCTTCGATGAAATGTTCGAATGAAGCGCGGATGCCTTGCCGACGAGACTCGAGGCGATCTGCTCAAAAGCATAGCGGTGACCGTCATTGAAAGCTTCCTCTTTTCCCGAATACGCAGTCAGTACGCCGATCAGGTGTTCTCCGTCGGCCAACGGTGTGCTGAGAGTGCTTCGCAAGGGAGGCGAGAAGAAACCACTGATCTGCATGAGATCCAAAGATGCATCTGAGTTCACTGACGTACGACGATTTGCCGCTACCCACCCGGTCACCCTTTCGCCTAACTTAACCGTTAGTCCATCGAGAAGCCGCTGTTCGTCTCCTACGGAGGCCGTGCAAGTGACGACATCAATCCCGGCATCGTATAAGAACAAAGCGTACACAGTCGCGGGTGTAAGTTGTCGCAGACAGTGCGCGGTTACCTGGAGTGCGGCGATGGGTGATGTAGCGTCCGCTATTTCTTTCGCATAAGTGGCAAGCAGGGCTGCTTCCGACGCGTTTGTTCGAATCTGTCGCAACGAGCCAGAAGTTGTATCGGGCACGGAGAGGTCGGCTACGTCTACGACACTCCGTGCCTCTTGACCGGCGCGAATCGCAACGGGCGCGATCTCCGCGTACGCACTCATGAATGTGTCGACGACGAGAGGATCGTAAGTGGTACCACGTCGATCACGGATGATTCGGAAGGCTTCTTCGGTGCTGAGGCGCGGGCGGTATGGCCGGTCAGACGTAAGCGCGTCAAAACAGTCCACAACAGAGAGAATCCGAGCGCCCAGTGGAATGTCAGTGCCGGAGATTCTACTTGGATACCCTGTGCCATCCCAGTGTTCATGATGATGGCGGACGATCGGGACAACGGGATACGGAAACTTAACGGACGAAAGAAGATCAGCCCCGATGTCAGCATGACGCTTCATCTTGTCAAACTCCGCCGGCGTCAGCTTGCCAGGTTTATTGAGGATATGCTCAGGAATTGCGAGCTTGCCCATGTCGTGGAGAAGGGCAGCCGTTGCGATGGCTCTCAGGTGTTCGTCATCAGTCACTCCGATGCGTTTTGCAAGCTCAAGTGCAAAGACCTGGACGCGTCGAATGTGGCCGTGCGTAATCTGGTCCTTTGCGTCGACCGCCATGGCGAGCGCCTCAATGGTCGACATATATAACTCGTTAACCTGATCTACATGACGCCGCGCGTCTTGTACGCGACCAAATGATGATCGATATGTCAGGTAAGAGATGACTAATAGCGGCAAAATGATGCTGATTGCAACGGCATCCACGGATCGCGTGTAGGACACCAACAACGCAGCGACGGAAACACCTCCGAAATAGTTGAGACTTAGCCACGGGAAGTGTTCCCACCATAGGAGCGATGCATTCGTACCTCGCTCGAAGCCGAGAGCAATAGCTATAAGTCCACTGTTAATCAAGAAGTACAGCGCCGCTAAAACGAACAGCGGCCCAAGCAGCCTTGATGGTACGAATGCCTGTCCGCCAGCCGGGATGCCCGCCAACCAATAAAACGTGTGCGCCGCAACCGAGATCGCCAGCGCGGTTGTCGAAATATTGAAGAGGGACTGCAGTAACGGTCGTCTGCTCCACAGCGTCACGACGACGCAGTCTAACGCGGCAATGATTGTCGCCGTCGCTGGGCCAAAAAGGAGGACTGACGCGAACACGAACGCGTCAGATACCGAGATGCGGGCGGAAATAGTCGGAATACGAACGGTAAACGAACCAGTAAACGCGGTGAGAGCTGCTAGCGCCAGCCAGCCTCTCGGAACGGGAGTTGTGTAGACCTGTGCTGCCGAAAAGAGGATTGAACCCAATCCGGCGGCGATCACAAAAGTGAAGTACAGACGTGCTGAAACCGGCAAAGGCCGCGGAGTGTTCATAGGGCTGAAAGGTCGCCGACCGCTCATCCCTATTTATCGAGCTATTCGCCCCAAATTATTAGTGTTCGCATGAATCTCTCCGAAATTCATTCCATCCGTCCGCTAGTCACCCGTTGTGACGTCATCTGCCCACGTGATGGCGTCCGCCCACGTGATAGCGTCCGCCCACGTGATGGCGTCCGCCCACGTGATGGCGTCCGCCCACGTGATGG
>CAZGLC010000062.1:0-16753 GCA_964526235.1 uncultured Bifidobacteriaceae bacterium | reverse complement strand
TCCGCCCACGTGATGGCATCCGCCCACGTGATGGCTCCGGTGGCAAGGCTCTGGAATGCGAACACTGCGCCATTGGCAGTGACCAGTTCACCTGCGATTACCGAATGGGAGGCTTCATCGTCAGGTCGCCTTGCCGCCAAAACCACATTGAGACTTCCTGCGCCCGCGATGAGGATTCCATCCGGCATGGCCTGTGCGCTCGATTGCAGAATGGCGCGCAGCTGCAGCGGCGTTAGGAAGGAGCGTGATTCAAGCAGGAGTGCGATCGATCCAGAACCCACCGCCGCGGCCATGCTGGTCCCTGAAAGCTGCAGTCGCTTGCCATCCACAATGTCGATCACCAGCTCCGGATGCTCGCGCGCAAGCGTCGAGCCTGGCGCCAGCAGCCCGAGAATCTTGTTGCCCGGCGCCACGAGGTCAGGCTTGATCAGCCCCTCGAACCGCGTCGGCCCGCGCGAGCTGTACGTGCACACCACGTCGTCGGATCGGTGCGCGGTTGCCTTCGTGTTCAGGCAGCCCACCGTGATCGCGAACGGCGAGTTGCCCGGCACTTTGATCCCGCCGAACACCTCGTTACCGTCGGCATCCTTGCCAAGATTGCCCGCCGACGCCACCACGACGATCCCCGCGCGATAGGCGCGCTCCACGGCGTGACACAGCGGGTCCAACGCGCACGCCTGCAGCACCGGCCCGCCGAGCGACAGGTTGATCACGCGAATCTGGTACCGCTCGCGGTTCGCAATCGCCCAGTCGATGGCTTCGATCACGTCGCTCGCAAACCCCTCGCCCTGCGCGTCGAGCACCTTCAAACTGATGATGTGCGCGCCCGGCGCCACGCCGCGCCCGCCTTCCGCTGTGCCCGCCGCCGCGACGATCCCCGCCACGTGCGTGCCGTGCCCGTTGTCGTCGCCGGCGCGCCCGCGCACGCCGCCGCCCGACCCGCCGCAGTCACTCGCGCTGCGGCCCACCGCCTGGCCGCCCTTCTTTGACGTCGCCGTGAAGTCGACGCTCACGACAATGCGCCCGCGCAACTCCGGAACTTCCGCCACGCCGGTATCGACAACCGCGACGCCGATGCCGGCGCCGGTGACGCCCTCCATCCCCTCCGCCCAGCCGTCCTCCCACACCTGGTCGGCGCCGATCGCCACCGTCGTCACCGCCATGTGCCCGCGCAGACGGTAGTTGCTCGAAAGCCCCGCGCCCTTGTCGCCGGCCAGCGCGCCGAGCGTGTCCGCCGGCGCCTCGACCACCGCGCCCGACCGCAGCCGCTTGTGCACGCGCAGCCCGTGCCGCGCCGCCGCCCGGTCCACCTGCGACGGCGAGCCGGTCAGCAGCACGCACGTCTCGGTCGCGTTTGCCCCGACGCGGCGCCCCTGCGCGGAGGCGTCGGCCGCCGGCAGCAGCGCCAGAGCGGCGATCAAGAACACGAGGGTCCGGCTTCCGCCTTCGCGAACGCTACGGCGGACAAGAATGCCGGACGCCACGTACGACTGTTTGATGCTGGATACCAGGGAGGCGAGGAACATGGGGAGGGGGACCACCTGGACTCCTTCGGATCAGCCTCGCGGTGACCGGACGGCAAAAGTGGCCGCCGACGCCGACGCCGAAAACGCCTGCTGCCGGAAGCCCAGGCTGTAGAGCGATTCCACGAGCACCCGCTGCGACCCGCCGATGGTGCGGATCGTCTGGAGGCGCCCGGCGCGAATGCGGTAGTAGATCGTCCGGCGCGACAGATTGAGGAGCTGCGCGGCCTGGTCGATCGTGACGCTTCGGCCGAGACGCATCACAGCGACCGGCTCCGAGTGCGATTCGAGAGCGATAGACACGTAGTGCTGACCCTCCGCCCTGCCGTGTGGCAGGGTTGGTGCCAGCCCGCGCCGCGGGCAGGCAGCCTGCGCCTAAGTTGGTGAGGGATTGCCGGTTAGCATGTGCAGGCGCGGTTTGCGCGCGCGAGCGAATCAGGCACGGCTGGCGGACGGTTGGCCGCCGGCGCCGCGGTCCCCGCGCGCAGCGGTGTGCACGCTGCACGGCGATATGGTGAAATCTGCACGGAACGTAATGGCGGCCAAGAACTTGGCCGGGATGACAGGAACCTGCAAATGCGACTGACCCGTACCGGCCTGATCCTCGCGGGCGCCGGGGTGCTGGCGGCCCTCGTGGTCGTCCTCCGCGTCGGCGGCCCCGAGGCGCCGCCGGCACCGGCGGCCCGCCGCGGCGGCCAGATCGTCGCCTCGATGCGCGCGGAGCCGCGATCCTTCAACCGGCTCGTCTCACGCGATCAGTCCACCGAGCTCCTGACCATGCTCACGCAGGGACGCCTCCTGCGGATCAACCGGTCGACCTTCGAGCTGGAGCCGTGGCTGGCCGAGGCGTGGGAGTCGAGCGCCGACGGCCGCACCCACACGCTGCGCCTCCGGCCCGGCGTCACGTGGTCGGACGGAACGCCCTTCACCGCCGCCGACGTGCTCTTCTCGCTGCAGGCGGTCTACGACCCGAAGGCACAGAGCGTGCTCGCCAGCACACTGGTCGTCGGCGGACAGCGGATCAAGGCGGCGGCGCCCGACGCGCAGACGGTGGTGCTCACCTACGCCGCGCCGTCGGGGCCGGGACTGCGGCTGCTCGACAACCTGCCGATCCTCCCGAAGCACAAGCTCGAAGCGGCGCTCGAGGCGGGATCGTTCGCCTCCGCCTGGAACACGACGACGACGCCCGCCGAGATCGTCGGGACGGGGCCGTTCGTGCTGCGCGAGTACCAGCCGGGACAGCGGCTCGTCCTCGAGCGCAACCCGCGCTACTGGCGCCGCGCCGCTGACGAGGGCACGCTGCCGTATCTCGATCGCATCGTGCTGGAGATCGTGCCGGAGCAGAACGCGGAGCTGCTGCGCCTGCAGGCGGGCGAGCTCGATCTCACGTCGAGCGAGCTGCGGCCGGAAGACTACGTGCCCGTCCGCGACGCCGAGGAGGAGGGGCGGCTGCGGCTCATCGATCTGGGTGTGGGTCCCGACGCCGACGCGCTCTGGTTCTGCCTGAAGCCGGAGGTCAAGGGCAAGGATCCGCGGTTCCAGTACGTGCAGCGGCCGGAGTTCCGCAAAGCGATCTCGTACGCCGTCGACCGTGAGGCGTTTGCCGAAACGGTATTTCTGGGCGCCGCCGTGCCGGTCTGGGGGCCGATCACGCCTGGCAACATCCACTGGTTCTGGCCCGACGTGCCGCGCTACCCCCACGACGACAACACGGCGCGGTTGCTGCTGGGCGAAATGGGGCTGAGAGACTTCGACAACAATGGCGTGCTCGACGACGGGAAGACGAAGGGACGGGTCGAGGCGCGCTTCACCGTGCTCACGCAGCGCGGCATCAGTTGGTACGAGCGCGGCACGGCGGTGTTGCGCGAGGAGCTGGCGAAAATCGGCATCGTGCTCGACATCGTGCCGCTCGAGGTCGGCGCGCTCATCCAGCGGCTCCTCGCGTGCGACTACGACGCAATCTACTTCCGGCCGGTGATGACCGACTTCGATCCGGCGGGGAACCTCGACTTCTGGCTCAGCTCCGGCTCCGGCCACTTCTGGAACATCGGACAGAAAACGCCCGCGACCGACTGGGAGCGGCGCATCGACACGCTGATGCTGGAGCAGGCGGCCACGATCGACCCCGAGCGCCGCCGCCAGCAGTTCAACATCGTCCAGCAGATCGTCGCCGAGAATCTCCCGGTGCTGTACTTTGCCGCGCCGCGCCTGTACTACGCGCACAGCACGCGGCTCCGCGGCGTCGTGCCTTCGGTGCAGCGGCCGCCGGTGCTCTGGAGCGCCGACACCCTCAGCGTGACGAATTGACGGCCTTTGTCGCCCGCAGGCTTCTCTTTTCCGTCGCGCTCGTCTTCGTCGTCTCGTCGGCCGCGCTGCTGCTGACGCGGCTCGCCCCGGGCGACGTCACCGCGGAGCTCGGGCCGTTTGCCGCGCCCGCCGAGGTCGCGGCGGCCCGCGCGCGCCTCGATCTCGATCGCAGTGCCGTCGAGCAGTGGGGGCTCTGGCTCGCGCGCGTCGCCCGCTTCGATTTCGGCGACTCCTTTCTCTATAACCGTCCCGTCCGGGAACTGGTCGGCCGGGCGACCGCCAACACCGCGATCCTGGCGATCGTCGCGCTCGCGGCCTCCACGGCGCTCGGCATTCCGCTCGGCATCATCTCCGGCAGCCGCCGCGGCCCCGCCGCGGCGCTCATCCGCGCCGTGTCGCTCGTGTGCCTCTCGGTGCCGCCGCTCCTGACGTCGCTTCTGCTCGTCTTCATCGCCGTGACGACGCGGTGGCTGCCGGCGGGGGGGATGACGTCGGCCGGCGCGCTCGACGGCCGCTGGTCCACCTGGCTCGCCGATCTGGCGATCCATCTCCCGCTGCCGGCGCTGGCGCTGGCGCTCCCGATCGCGGCGACGTTCGAGCGGCTGCAGGCGCAGTCGATCGCCGAGGCGCTCCAGCAGCCCTTCGTCACGGCGGCCGCGGCACGCGGCGTCGCGCCGCGCGAGATCGTGATGCGCCACGCGTGGCGCGTGTCGCTCCGCCCGATCTGCGGCGTCTACGGGATGGCGATCGGCGCGCTCCTCTCGGGCTCGTTCGTCGTGGAGTTCGTGACCGCCTGGCCAGGCCTCGGCCGGCTGATGTACGAAGCGCTGCGCGCGCGCGACATCTATCTCGTGGCCGGGTGCGCGGCGATGGGCGGGCTGGTGCTGGCCGGGGGCATGATGATCGGCGATCTGCTCCTGGCGGCGGCCGATCCCCGCCTTCGCGAACGGGAGCAAGGATGAGGCGCGCCGGCCTGACGCTCGTCGCCATCGTCGCGCTCGTCGCGATAGGCGCGCCCTGGCTGGCGCCGAACCCGCCCGAGCGGAGCTTTCCGCAGTCGCTGTACGCGCCGCCCACCGCCGTCCATCTGTTCGACGGCCGCCCGCGATCGCCCTTTATCTATCAGCAGCGTCTCATCAGCCGCCTCGAGCGGCGCTTCGAGGACGACGTCAGAGGTCCGGTGCGGCTGCACTGGTTCGACGATGGGCGCCTGATCTCGGTGCCGGAGGGCGAGGGGCCGCTCCTGCTGCTTGGCGCCGACGCGCTCGGGCGCGACATCTTCTCGCGGCTCCTGTACGGTGCGCGCATCTCGCTGGCGCTGGCGGTCGCGGGGACGCTCGGGGCGCTCCTCCTCGGCGCGCTCGTCGGCGGTGTCGCCGGCTACGCGGGCGGGCTCGTCGACGATCTGCTGTCGCGCGCCACCGAGTTCGTGCTCGTGCTGCCCACGATGTACGTGGCGCTGGCGCTGCGGGCGGCGCTGCCGCTCGTGCTGCCACCCGCCACCGTCTTCCTGCTGCTCGCGGCCATCTTCGGCCTGCTCGGATGGCCGATCGTGGCGCGCGGTGTCCGCGCGATTGTCGCCTCGGAGCGCGAGCGCGAGTACGTCGCGGCCGGCCACGCAATCGGGGCCGGCCCGTGGCGCATGCTGCTGCGGCATCTGCTGCCCTCGGCGTCGGGGTATCTGGCGGTGCAGGCGACGCTCCTGCTGCCGGCGTTCATCCTGGCCGAGGCCACGCTCTCGTACGTCGGCCTCGGATTTCCCGACACAGTCCCCACGTGGGGCACGATGCTGCAGAGCGCCGCCAACGTGTCGCTCCTCGGGCAGGCGCCGTGGCTGCTGGCGCCGGCGGCCGCCATCTTCCTCGTCGTGCTCGGCGTCAACCTGTCGATACAGGGACGAGGCCGCACGCCTGTACAATTGGAGCCATGACCTTTCGAGAGCCTCAAGGTCACCCTGAGCACGGTCGAGGGGTGAAGCCATTTGCCGGCGTCTACACGCCGATCGCCACGCCCTTCCGGAGCGACGACACGCTCGACGAGCAGGGGCTGCGTGCGAACGTGGCGCGCTGGATGCAGACGCCGCTCACCGGGCTCGTCGTGCTCGGCTCCAACGGCGAGGCGCCGCAGCTCGACGAGAACGAGGCCGACCGCGTCGTCGAAATCGTCCGCGCGGGGATGCCGGCGGGACGGCCGATGATCGTCGGCACGGGCCGCGAGTCGACGCGGGCGACGATCGCCGCAACCAGGCGGGCGGCGGCGGCTGGGGCCGATGCGGCGCTCGTCCGCACGCCCGCCTTCTTCAAGTCGCAGATGACGACCGACGTCTTCGTCCGGCACTACGTCGAGGTGGCCGACGCGTCGCCCATCCCGGTGCTCCTCTACAACGTGACGATGTATACGGGCGTGAATCTGCTGCCAGATGCGGTGGCGAAGCTGGCGACCCACGCCAACATCGTCGGCATGAAGGAGTCGGGGAGCGACCTCGTGCAGATCGCCGACTTCATCGCGCGGACGCCCGACGACTTCACGATCCTCGCGGGCTCGGCGGCGACGCTGTTTCCCGCGCTCGCGACGGGCTGCGACGGTGCGATCCTCGCGCTCGCGGCGCTGGCCCCCGACGCGTGCGTCGAGATGGTGGCGCTCGTCCGGGCGGGGAAGGTCGAACAGGCGCGCGCGCTGCAGGCGCGGCTCATGCCCCTCGGGCGCGCCATCGGCGCCCAGCACGGCGTGCCGGGCCTCAAGGCGGCGATGGATCTGCTCGGCTACGCCGGCGGGCCGCCGCGTCCGCCGCTCCGACCGGCGGCGCCGCAGACCGTCGACATGCTGCGGTCGCACCTGGCGGCACTCGGCTTGCTGGAACAGGTCGCGACCACGTAGCCGGCGTACGTAGGCCGGGTCCGCGAAGCAAAGGTACGTAGGCCGGGTCCGCGAAGCGAAGGGAGTGCGGCCCCGGCACCAACGACAATGACTCTCCGAATCGTCATCCCCCTGACGCTCCTGGCGCTGGCCGCCGCCTGCGCCACCAACCCCGTGACCGGGCGCCGCGAGGTGTCGTTCATGAGCGAGGCGCAGGAGATCTCGATCGCCAACGAGAGCGATCCTCAGATCAAGGCCGAGATGGGCGTCTACAACGACCCCGAGCTGCAGCAGTACGTCAGCGAGATCGGCTGGCGGATGGCGAAGATCTCCGAGCGCCCGCAGCTGCCGTGGCGCTTCACCGTCGTCGACGTGCCGGTCGTCAACGCCTTTGCCGTGCCGGGCGGCGCCATCTACATCACGCGCGGCATCATGCCGTTTCTCGACAACGAGGCCGAGCTGGCCGGCGTCCTCGGCCACGAGATCGGCCACGTGACGGCGCGTCACTCCGCGCAGCAGTACACGCGGCAGGTGAGCGGCCTCGTCGGCCTGACGGCGCTCAGCATCTTCGTCCCGGCCGCGCGGCCGTTCGGGGATCTCTCGGCGCAGGCGCTCGGCGTCCTGTTCCTGAAGTACGGGCGCGGCGACGAGCTGCAGTCCGACGAGCTGGGCGCACGCTACGCGGCGCGCTTCGGATGGGATCCCGCCGGCGTGCCGGCGTTTCTCTCCACGCTCGGACGGCTGGACGAGGCGGCCGGCGACCGGCGCGGCATTCCCGGGTGGCTCTCGACGCACCCCGAGCCGCTCTCGCGGGTGAGTGAGATTCAGCCGCTCGTGCAGCAGCTCAAGGCGGGCGGCCAGTTCTCGACCAACCGCGACGCCTTCCGCACGCGCCTCGACGGCATGGTCTTCGGCGACAACCCGGAGCAGGGGATCGCGCGCGGCAGCGCGTTCCTGCACCCGGTGCTGCGGTTCCGGATCGATTTTCCGAGCGGCTGGGAGATCCAGAACAGTCCGCAGCAGGTGGTCGCCAAGGCGCCAGGCGCCGACATCTTCATGCTGCTACAACTCGTGGAGCAGCCGCGCGGGCGCAACATCGAAGAGATCGCCTTCAACAGCATGGGGAAGGCCGGCTTCCGTTCCGTCCAGGGCGGACGCACGACGATCAACGGCCTCGATGCGTTCGTCGGCGTCTATCAGGGACAGATGGAGGGGCTCGGCGCCGTGGCCACGCGCGCCGCGCATATTGCCCATAACAAGAGCGTCTTCGTGGTCGCCGGGCTCGTGTCGGCGCGCCTGTTCGAGCAGGCGGACGGGGCGTTCAGCGCCGGCATCCGGTCGTTCCGGCCGCTCTCGGCGGCGGAGGCCGAAGGGATCCGTCCCAACCGCGTCGATTTCTACGTCGTCCGCGAGGGGGACACCTGGACGTCGATGGCCGAGCGCGCGGGCGGCGCAATCAAGCCGGCGACGCTCGCGGTGATGAATGGCGCGATGCCCGGATCGGCGCCGCAGGTCGGTGCCCGGATCAAGATCGTGGTGGGAGGCGAGGGATGAAGCGCCTACTGCTGCGCGCGCTCGGGGTGGCTGCCGCTGCCGGCTTCGGGATCTTCGTCTACGAGTATCTGACGCTTCCCGACGTCCGCCGGCTCACGACGACGAATCCGTCGGCGACGGCGTTTATGGAGCTGCGCGCCGGGGAGGCGGCGCGCGAGGGGCGCACCGTGCGCCGCGTGCAGCGCTGGGTGCCGTACTCGCAGATCTCGCCGGCGCTCAAGCGCGCGGTGCTCGTGGCGGAGGACGCCGCCTTCTGGGATCACGAGGGCGTCGATTACGAGGAGCTGCAGAAGTCGATTCGGGCGAACTGGGAGCAGGGGCGCGCCGTGCGGGGGGCGAGCACGATCACGCAGCAGCTCGCCAAGAATCTGTATCTCTCGCCGTCGCGGAATCCGCTGCGCAAGCTGCGCGAGCTGGTGATCGCGCGCCGGCTCGAGGCGGCGCTGCCGAAGGCGCGCATCTTCGAGATCTATCTCAACGTAATCGAGTGGGGCGACGGCATCTGGGGGGCCGAGGCTGCCGCGCGGACCTACTTCGGCGTTCCCGCATCGGCGGTCAACGCCGAGCAGGCGGCGCTGCTGGCCGGGGCGATCATCAATCCGCGCGTCCACAATCCGGCGCGGCCCACCCCCCGGCTGCGGCGGCGCCAGCAGATCGTCCTGAGCCGGATGGGCGAGGTGACGCCGCCGCCCGCCGTGCCGCTCGTGGCGGCCGCGCCCGAGCCCGCGCCGGTGGAAGAGCTGCTTGCGCCGCCTGAGGTCGTGGCGAATCCGATTCCCGAGAGCGCGGATGACGCCGGCGCGGGCGAAGGAGAGACGCTCCCGGCTCAGCCGTTACCGTCGTCCGACGCTCCGCCGGTTCCATAACAGAAATGTTTTACTGCCGAGCCTCAGACCCGCATCGATCGCCTGTATAATTTTCCGGGCTCGTACCCTTCGTTACAACTGAACACGTCCGAGAAAACCTGACGGAACGCACTCCGGGTGTCTGTCCGTGCGGGGACTTTCCGGGCCAGTACGCGTGCGCGGGCAGGCGGGATGATCAACTATACGGAGCAGCTCTCCCTTCTGATGCGCGACATCGTGGCGCGTGTGCCGACGCTGTCGTTCATCGACATGCAGCGCGTGCTCGTCTTCGCGCGGTCGGGACGCGCGACCGCCGAGGGCGCATTTGCGACGTGCCACTGCATCTGCCTGCCGCCGAGCGAGCCGGGCTACTACTACTGGCGCGACCGCGAGACCCGACGGCTGACGCGGCGCTCCGAGTGGTTCGTCACCAAGTCGCCGCAGGTCCGGATCGGCGAGCAGCCGATCGACTACATGATGTCGTTCACGCTGCCGCGGTTCTGCGATCAGCTGCTCGCGCGCACGCGCAAGCAGGTGCACTACAAGGGACAGCCGAACTGGGTGGCGAAGCTCGACACGATCGTGCACGAGCTGTATCACATCGATCCCGAGCGCCCCGGCATCCGCCGCATGGAGCGCGCGGACGGCACCTACTCCGCCAACTGCCACGGCGATCGCTTTTTTGCGAACGTGGTGGCGATGGTGACGCAGTACCTGGACACGAAGCCGGATCCGGCCGTCACGGATGTTCTGCGCTACAACTTCGATGAGCTCGGCGAGCGGTGTGGCGGCGTCGGCGGCACCGCGTTCCGGGGCTATCCGTCGTACCCGCAGCGCTACACCGAAATAGTGACCCCGCAGCCGCCGTCACCGGCCGGCATCAGCTGCCGCGTGGAGCCGCTCGCGCTGCCGCGCGTGAACAGGGAATACACCGAGCGGGATCTCGTGCTGCGGGAGTTCCTGCAGACCGGCTCGCGGCGCGTCGGCTCCGATCGTCGCGACCCGCCGCGCCGCGCCGCGTAGACGCTCGCGGCGCCATTCACGTCCACGGACCCCAGAGACACCGAGACATCAAGCACTTCCTGCAGCCAGTTCACGACGAGCGCGAGTACGACGGAAACTGCCACCCCGATCGCCGACACGCGCGGCAAAAATTGCTGCGCTCGCACGCCACACGGCGATTGTCCCGAGCAATCTGCGCTGGCACGACGCTCGCTCACCGTGTAAGCGACGATGCTACGAAGGAATTTGCGATGGCATCCGCCTGGCTTCTGCTGAGTCCGGGTGGGGACGATGCTACGATTGAATCGGCAGCAGCGGACGGCGTTCAGTCAAACGACACGGGAGCTGGCGAATTTCGTGGCCGCGGGCCTCGTACTGGGGCAGATCATCGCGGACAGGCCGCGGTGGTGGCTGCTGGTAGCGGGTAGCGCCACATGGGTCGCATTTGTCGTGTTGGCGCTGTTGCTCGAGGGAGAACAATAATGGAAGGCGCGCTCCTGATGGTGTGGGGCATCCTGCTCGTCGTCTCGGTTATCGTTCTTCTCGACTGGTGGGGACGACGAAAAGAGCGTCGCTCGCGCGATCGAGTGGCGTAGCGATTACCGCGCGGATTGAATCGACCCTGGAAACACGCGCGGCCTGACGACGTCTCTCACGTCTTTCACTTTTTCCACGTCTTCCACTCTCGCCACCACCCGTCGCCCGCCGATGAACCGGCGCGCCCAGTACGACGCGGTATACGGCTCGACGCGCACCACGCCTTTCGAGCTGGGCGCGTGCACGAAACGCCCGTTGCCGAGCGCGATGCCGACGTGCGACGCCCCCCGGGTCACGGTTTCGAAGAAGAGCAGATCGCCTTCCCGCAAGTCCTCGAGATCGACCTTCCGTCCGGCCTGATACTGATCGCGAACCTCGCGCGGCAGCGCCAGGCCGTGCCGCCCGAACACCCACTGCACGAACCCGCTGCAGTCGAAGCCGGAGGGATCGCTGCCGCCGTTGCGGTAGGGAACGCCGAGGAATTCCAGTGCGGTGCTGATGAGGCCGCCGAACGGCGCGGGCGCTTCCGCCTTCGCTGGCGCTTCGGCGGGCGGCTCCACGCGAGTGGACGGCGCGTCGGCCCTGCCCGGCGGAGGCGCCGCTCCCGGAAACGGGCGCGGCGCAGGCACCGCGGGGACCCCGCCGCGCGCCGCGCAGGCGCCGCTCACCACGGCGAGCAGCACGACGAGCACTCGAAGGAGCACGCCGGTCGTATCGGCGTAAGTGGCTGACTTCACTAGTGTTCGGGCCAGCCCAATCTGGACAGCCCAGGTTCGGCGCGGTTATCATGAATCCGGACTATGGAGCAGGCACTCCTGCTGAACGCGTCGTACGAGCCTCTGAAGGTCGTCCACTGGCAAAAGGCCGTCACGCTCTGGTGCCAGGGGAAGGTGGAGGTGATCGCGGTCCACGACCGCGAGGTCAGGGCCGTCTCGTTCAGCTTCAAGCTGCCATCGGTCATCCGGCTCCTCCGCTTCGTCAAAATCAAACGCCGCTTCGACTACGTCCCGTTCTCGCGGGCGAACATCTACGCGCGCGACAATTACACCTGTCTGTACTGCAACGAGACGCTGCCGACCTCGGACCTGACCTTTGATCATGTGGTGCCGGTCGCCCAGGGCGGCCGCAAGGACTGGGAGAACATCGTCACCTGCTGCATCTCGTGCAACCGGATGAAGGGCGGCCGCACGCCCGGCGAGGCGGGGATGAAGCTGCTGCGCACGCCGCGGCGCCCCGATTCGGCGCCGGCCGTCCGGATCACGATCGGGCTGCGCAACGCGCCCGAGAGCTGGCGCGACTACCTCTACTGGAACCTCGAGCTCGAAGACGACACGTAGGATTACGATCGCTTCGTGTCCAGCATCACGTCCGTCTGTCCGTTGCGCGTGGTTGAAGGCGGACGAGTCACGATCCACGGTTCCGGTTTTTCTCCCGACGCGCCTGCAGCCGTCACGCTGGGCGACGTGCCCGCGCGCGTGGCGTTCGCGTCCTCGACGCGGCTGGTCGTCTTCGTGCCGGGCGAGGTGAACGGCGGCCGCGTCACGGTAAAGGTGTCCGGCGTGCCGCTCGAAACCGCCTACCTTACCGTTGGCGCGCGCCTGGCGACAGGCCTGCACCAGGTCGACAATCCGGTATTCGACAGCCGGGGGTCCCTGTTCGTCACCTACAGCGGATCGCGGGGGCAGGAATCGCCCGTCGCCATCTTCCGCGTCACGCCCGACGGCACGCGCGAGTCGTTCGTCTCGGGCATCGTCAACGCCACATCGCTCGCCTTCGGCCCCGACGGCCTGCTGTACGTCTCGAGCCGCTTCGAAGGATCGGTCTACCGCGTGAAGGAGGACGGGGTGCACGAGCAGGTCGCCTCCGACCTCGGCGTGGCCTGCGGTCTGGCGTTCGACGACGAGGGATCGCTGTACGTGGGGGACCGATCGGGGACGATCTTCCGTGTGCGCGACGGCCACGCGAGCCCGTTCGCCACATTGCCGCCCAGCGTCGCCGCCTTTCACCTCGCCATGAGCGCCGGGCGCGAGCTCTTTGTCACCGGTCCCACGCTGAACGCCTATGACCCCGTCTACCGGATTGGACGCGATGGGGAGGTGCGCACCCTCCCGTGCCCGCTCGGCCGGCCGCAGGGGCTGGCCTTCGACCGCGACGGCACGCTGCACGTCGTCGATGCGCTGGCGGGCGCGAGCGGCGTCTACCGGTTTGCCGATCTCGAGCGTCCCCCCGAGCTCGTCGTCTCGGGAAGCGCGCTCGTCGGGCTGGCGTTCGGCCCGCGCGGCGAAACGGTTGTCACGTCGAATGACACGGCCTATCGTTTCGATTAACCACGAAGCACACGAAGAACGCGAATTGTTTTGGGGTTTTCGTGATCTTCGTGTCTTCGTGGTTTAGACTCGGCGCCGCATGTTCACTCTGTTCGCGCGCAAACCGATTGCCGACCTGCAGCCGCCCGCCGACGACGCGCACTCGCTGAAGCGGGTGCTGGGCGCCAGCGACCTGGTCATGCTGGCGATCGGGGCGGTGATCGGCGCCGGAATCTTCGGTGCGATCGGGACCGCGGCGGCAGGGCAGGTGGGTCCCGACGGCGCCATCATCCGGTACGGCGCGGGTCCGGCGCTCATTCTCTCCTTCATCATCCTCGGGGGCGCGTGCGCGCTCGCGGCGCTCTGCTATGCCGAGCTCGCGGCGATGATTCCCCAGGCCGGCAGCGCCTACGCGTATACGTATGCGACGCTCGGCGAGGTCGTCGCCTGGATCATCGGCTGGGATCTGATTCTCGAGTACGCGGTGGGCAACGTGGCGGTCGCGATCTCATGGGGCGACTACTTCACGACCCTCCTGCGCGGCGTCGGCCTCGAGCTGCCCGCATGGCTCGCCACCGGGTATCGGACGGCACTCCTCAGCGCCAATTCCGACGTCCACGGTCTACTCACGACGGCGCCCCGCCTCCTCGGCATGCCGCTCCTCGTGAATCTCCCGGCGTTCGGCATCGTCATGCTGATCACCTGGCTGCTGCTGCGCGGCGCGCGGGAGAGCTCGACCGCCAACAACGTCATGGTCGTGATCAAGCTCGCCGCGCTCGGCCTGTTCGTGGCGGTCGGCCTGATGACGATCGACCCGGCGAATTACACGCCCTTTGCGCCCAACGGCTTTACCGGCATCCATCAGGGGGCGGCGATCGTGTTCTTTGCGTACATCGGCTTCGACGCGATCTCGACCGCGGCCGAGGAGACGCGGAACCCGCAGCGGAACCTGCCGATCGGCATCATCGGCGGGCTGGCGATCTGCACGGTGATCTACGTCGTCGTCGGCGCGGTGCTCACCGGCATGGTGCCCTCGTCCGAGCTGGCGGTGGCCGATCCGCTCGCGCGGGCGCTGGAGCTCGCCGGCTACTCGGGGGTCGGGTCGCTCGTGGCGCTTGGCGCGGTGGCGTCGATGTCGGCGGTGCTGCTGGTGTTTCAGTACGGGCAGCCGCGCATATTCTTCGCCATGGCCCGCGACGGTCTGCTCCCCGCGTGGGCGGCGCGCCTCGATCCGAAAACCCGCATTCCCTACATGACGACGCTCGTGACCGGCGTCGTGGTGGCGGTGGCGTCGCTTGTCGGTGACGCGGCCGAGACGTACGATCTCACCAACATCGGCACGCTCTTCGCGTTCGCGCTCGTCTGCACCGGCGTCCTCGTGCTGCGCGTCGCCGAGCCGGAGCGGCCGAGGCCGTTCAAGGTGCCGCTCGTCTGGGTCGTCGCGCCGCTCGGCGTGGCGGCGTGTCTGTTCGTCATGGTCGGGCTGCCGCGGCAGGCGTGGGAACGCTTCGCGATCTGGCTCGCCATCGGCGCCGTCCTCTATGCCGTGTACGGATTCCGCCACAGCCGATTACGGTAGAATGGAGGTTTCAGTAACCAGAGAAAAACCCGGCTGTAAGGTATGGCGCACGACTGGATTGCGGTTCGCGGCGCCCGCGTTCACAACCTCAAGAACATCGACGTCGACCTCCCGCGCGACCGCATCGTCGTGATCACGGGGCTGTCGGGCTCCGGCAAATCGTCGCTGGCGTTCGACACGATCTACGCCGAGGGGCAGCGGCGGTATGTGGAGTCGCTGTCGGCGTACGCGCGCCAGTTCCTCGAGCAGATGGAGAAGCCGGACGTCGATCTGATCGAGGGGCTCTCGCCCGCGATCTCGATCGAGCAGAAGACCACCGGCTCCAATCCGCGGTCGACCGTCGGCACCGTCACCGAAATCTACGATTACCTGCGGCTGCTCTTCGCCAACATCGGCATGCCGCACTGCTACAACTGCGGACGCGAGATCGCCTCGCAGTCGCTCGAGCGGATTCTCGATCTGGTGATGCTCTACCCGCAGGACGCGCGGATCAACGTGCTCGCGCCGATCGTCCGCGGCCGCAAGGGGGAGTTCAAGAAGGAGCTGCAGGCGCTCCGCCAGCGCGGCTTCACGAAGGTCCGCGTTGACGGCCAGTTCCGCTCACTCGAGGAGGATCTCCGGCTCGATCGGCGCCGCAACCACACGATCGAGGTCGTCGTCGATCGGCTGATCGTGCGGTCGGGCATCGAGCGCCGGCTCGCCGGTTCCCTCGAGGTTGCCCTCAATCTGGCGGACGACATCGTGGTCGTCAACGCGTACGAGCAGGCCGACCAGCTGTTTTCGCGGCGCCTGGCCTGCGTCACCTGCGGCATCTCGATGCCCGAGATGACGTCGCGCGCCTTCTCGTTCAACTCGCCGCACGGCGCGTGTCCCGACTGTCAGGGGCTCGGGGCCACCTACGATTTCGACCCGCGCCTCGTGGTGCCCGACGAATCGAAGCCGCTGCTCGGCGGGGCCGTCGCGCCGTGGGCGCGCGGCGACCGCCGGCTGGTACGCGACGCGATTCTCGGGCTCGCCCGCGCCTACGGGATCGATCCGCAGGCACCGTTCGCGAAGCTGCCCAAAAAGCACCGCGACCTGCTGCTGTACGGGCCAGGCGTGGCTCGGCGCGGCCGCGCGGCGGCGAAGGCGGGCGATGCTCGACCGGCCGACGTGGACGAGGACGAGGCGGAGGAGTTCCAGCTCCCGATCCGGCGGCGCGCGCGCGAGGCGGACCTCGACCCGTTCGGCAAGGATTTCGAGGGGGTCATCCCCAACCTCCGCCGCCGCTACGAGGAGGGCTCATGGGTCGTGCAGGAAGACCTGGAGCCGTATCGCACGCTGCGCGAGTGCCCCACCTGCCACGGCCAGCGTCTGAAGCCGCAGAGTCTCGCCGTACAGGTCAAGAGGCGCGGGATTGCCGAGTACGTGAGCCTGCCCGTGAGCGATGCGCTCGACATGTTCGAGCGCTTCGAGCTGAGCGAGCGCGAGGAGCTCATCGCCGGCCGCGTGCTGCGCGAGATTCGGGAGCGGCTCCGGTTTCTGCACGACGTCGGCGTGGGATACCTGACGCTGAATCGCAGCGCGGCGACGCTGTCGGGCGGGGAAGGGCAGCGCATCCGCCTCGCCACGCAGATCGGCGCCAACCTGTCCGGCGTGCTGTACGTGCTCGATGAGCCGTCGATCGGTCTGCACCAGCGTGACAACCGCAAGCTCCTCTCGACGCTCTCGCGCCTGCGCGATCTCGGCAACACGGTCATCGTCGTCGAGCACGACGAGGAGACGATCCGGACGGCCGACTACGTCGTCGATCTCGGGCCCGGCGCCGGCGAGCACGGCGGCCAGGTGATCTTTCAGGGACCGCCCTCCGAGCTGCTCAGCGACGGCCACGGATCGCTGACCGGCGCGTACCTGCGCGGCGAGCGGTCGATTCCGACGCCGAAGGCCCGGCGGCCGGCCCTCAAGGGCCAGATCGTGATCCGGGGCGCACGCGCCAACAATCTCAAGAACATCGACGTGGCCATTCCGCTCGGCACGCTCACGGCGGTGACCGGTGTGAGCGGGTCCGGCAAGTCGACGCTGGTCAACGACATTCTGTACCGGTCCCTTGCGCGGACGATCTACAAGTCGTCGGCCGATCCCGGACCGCACGACCGGATCGAGGGGGTCGCGCTCGTCGACAAGGTGATCGAAATCGATCAATCGCCGATCGGCCGCACGCCCCGATCCAACCCCGCCACCTACACCGGCATGTTCACGTTCATC
>CAZGLC010000061.1:0-20826 GCA_964526235.1 uncultured Bifidobacteriaceae bacterium | reverse complement strand
CGCGGTACTCCTTGTAGCTGCGCCCCTGGAACAGGATGAGCTCACCCGGGCTCTCGTCGGTGCCCGCGAAGAGGTTCCCGATCATCGTGCAGCCGGCGCCGACGGCGAGCGCCTTGGCGATGTCGCCGGAGTAGCGGATGCCGCCGTCGGCGATGATCGGCACCCCACGGCTGGCCGCCGCCCGCGCGCATTCCATGATCGACGTAATCATCGGCACGCCGATACCGGCCACGACGCGCGTGGTGCAGATCGAGCCGGCGCCGATGCCCACCTTGACCGCGTCCACCCCGGCAGCGATGAGCGTCTCCGTCGCGGCGGCCGTGGCGACGTTCCCCGCGATGAGGTCGGTGTCAGGGAATTCATGACGGATGCGCGCCACCATGTCGACGACCCCCTGCGAGTGGCCGTGGGCGGTGTCGACGACGAGCACGTCGACGCCCGCATCGACGAGCGCCTGCGCGCGCTCGAGCGAGTCGCGCGACACGCCGATCGCCGCGCCGCAGCGCAGCCGGCCGAGCGCGTCCTTGCAGGCGTTCGGATACTTGATCTGCTTCTGGATGTCCTTGACGGTGATGAGGCCCTTGAGCCGGTAGTCCTTGTCGACGACCAGCAGCTTCTCGACCTTGTGGCCGTGGAGGATCGCGCGCGCTTCGTCGAGCGTCGTGCCGACGGGCACCGTGTAGAGCGGCTCCTTCGTCATCACCTCGTCGATCGGCCGGTTGACGTTGGTCTCGAACCGCAGGTCGCGGTTCGTCAGGATGCCGACGAGCCGGCCCTCCTTGCTCCCGTCCTCGGTGATCGGCACGCCCGAGATGCGGTACTTCGTCATCAGCTCGAGCGCTTCGTAGATGCGGTTGGTCGGAGAGAGGGTGATCGGATTGACGATCATGCCGCTCTCGGAGCGCTTCACCCGGTCGACTTCCGACGCCTGCTCGGCACTCGAGAGGTTCTTGTGGATGACGCCGAGGCCGCCGTGCTGGGCCATCGCAATCGCCATCCCCGACTCCGTGACGGTGTCCATCGCCGCGCTGACGATCGGCACGTTCAGGCGGATGTGGCGCGTCAGCCACGTCGACACGTCGACGTCCGCGGGGAGGACCGTCGAGTGCTGCGGCACGAGCAGCACGTCGTCGAAGGTCAACGCGGTCGCAATGGCGGTCTCGGTGGAGGTGAGCGTCAGTTCGTCGAGCTTGAGTTCCATGGCATCCCCGCGGCGGACCGGCGTGCCCGCCCTACACTACGCCGCCTGGCCGTGACATCTCTTGTACTTCTTGCCGCTCCCGCACGGGCACGGATCGTTGCGGCCCACCTTCGGCTCGTCCCGCCGGACCGTCTTGATGACGTCGTCACCGCCCGTGCGCGCCGGGCGCGGCGCACCGCCGCCGAACGGACTCGCCCCGCCGGCCCGCCCCGCCGAAGCGGCGGCCGGAACGGCCCTCGAGCCGGCCCCGGCGAAGGCGGGCACCGCCTCCGTCTGCGGATGGGTGAGCGTCAGCGGCGCCGCCCGGCGCGGCGCCGGCCGTGCCGCCGGTGACGCCTCTTCGGTCACGACGGGCTTCAAGCGGAAGAGATAGTTGACGATGTCTTCCTCGATCCGCCCCTTCATGTCCTGGAAGAGCGCGAAGCTCTCTTTCTTGTACTCGACGAGCGGATCGCGCTGGCCGTAGCCGCGGAGGCCGATGCCTTCCTTCAGGTGGTCGAGCGAGTAGAGGTGGTCCTTCCACTGCGTGTCGACGATCTGCAGCATCACGTCGCGCTCGACGCGGCGGAGGAGTTCCGCCGGCACGACCTTTTCCTTCGCCTCGTAGCTGCCTTTGACCCGCTCCCAGATCGCGTCGGTCATCTCCTCCGGCGACTTGTCGCCGAGATTCAGCCGCTCGAGCTCCTGGGGATCGAGGGCGAATAGGCGCGCCGCCTCGCGAGAGAGCGCGTCGACGTCCCAGTCCTCGACCGGAACATCCTTGCCCGCGAAGCGCTCGACCTGTCCCTCGAGACGCTCCTCGGCGAGGGCGAGCAGGTACTCGCGGGTTTCGACGACCTCGTCTTCGGTGAGGTGGATGTGTCCCTCGAGGACCTCGCGCCGCAGCGTGTACACGCTCTCACGCTGCTTGTTCATCACGTCGTCGTACTCGAGGAGGTGCTTGCGGACGGAGAAGTTCTGCGCCTCGACTTGCCGCTGCGCCCGTTCGATCGCGCGCGAGACCATCCCGTGCTCGATCGGCACGCCTTCTTCCATCCCGAGGCGCTGCATCAGGCCGGAGATGCGGTCGGATCCGAAGATCCGCATCAAGTCGTCTTCGAGGGAGAGGTAGAAACGTGAAGAGCCGGGATCGCCCTGCCGGCCGGCGCGGCCGCGCAGCTGGTTGTCGATGCGCCGCGCCTCGTGCCGTTCGGTCCCCAGGATGTGGAGACCGCCGAGGCTCACCACCTCGTCGTGCTCGGCGTCGGTCTGGCGCTTGAAGTGCGAGAAGATGCGCTCCCAGTCCGGGCGCGGCACGCGGAAGAAGCCGTCCACGTGGAAGAAGTAGACGAACTCCTCGTCGTCGACGAACTTCTCTTCGCCGCGGGGGAGCCGTTCGGCCAGTTCCTCCGCAATCGTCTGCTGCCGCGCCATGTGCTCGGGGTTGCCGCCGAGCAGGATGTCGGTGCCGCGGCCGGCCATGTTCGTCGCGATCGTGACCGTCCCCTTGCGGCCGGCCTGCGCGACGATTTCGGCTTCCTGCGCGTGGTACTTCGCGTTGAGGACCACGTGCTTGATGCCCCGGCGCTTGAGCATGGCGGCGAGCTTTTCCGACTTCTCGATCGAGATCGTGCCCACCAGCGCCGGGCGGCCGGTCTTCTGCTTGTCGATGATGTCGTTGACGATCGCGTCGTATTTCTCGGTCTGCGTCCGGTAGACGAGATCCGGCTCCTCGACGCGCTCGAGCGGGCGGTTCGTCGGAATGACGTTCACGTCCAGGTTGTAGATCTTGGCGAACTCGGCGGCCTCGGTCTCGGCCGTGCCGGTCATGCCGGCGAGCTTCCCGTACTTCCGGAAGTAGTTCTGGAAGGTAATGGTGGCGAGCGTCTGGTTCTCGCGCTCGATCTTCACCTTCTCCTTGGCCTCGACCGCCTGGTGCAGCCCATCGCTCCACCGCCGGCCCGGCATCAGCCGGCCGGTGAACTCGTCGACGATGACCACCTGACCGTCCTTGATCATGTACTCGACGTCGAGGTGGTACAGGTTATGGGCGCGGAGCGCCTGCTGGACGTGGTGGAGCACCGGCATGTTGGCCGGGTCGTACAGGCCGCTCGACCCGGCGACGAGCCGGTGGCCGAGCATCTGCTCGGCCTTCGCCATGCCGCTCTCGGTCAGCGTGACGGTCTTGTGCTTTTCGTCGACGAGGTAGTCGCCCGTCGTTTCGAGCTGCTCGCGATCCTCCGCTTTGACGTTGCCCTGCGTGACGGCGCCCTTCTTCAGCTTCGGAATGATGCGATCGACCTCGTAGTACATGTCGGTCGACTCTTCCGCCGGACCGGAGATGATCAGCGGCGTCCGCGCCTCGTCGATCAGGATGCTGTCGACCTCGTCGACGATGGCGAAGTGATGGCTGCGCTGGACCATCGAATCGAGCTCGAATTTCATGTTGTCGCGCAGATAGTCGAAGCCGAACTCGTTGTTCGTGCCGTACGTGATGTCCGCGCGGTACGCCACCTGCCGCTGGGCGTCGGTGAGCTCGTGCTGAATGACTCCGACGCTCATGCCGAGGAAGCGGTAGATGCGCCCCATCCACTCGGAGTCGCGGCGCGCCAGGTAATCGTTGACCGTGACCACGTGCACGCCTTTGCCGGCGAGCGCGTTGAGATATGCGGGGAGCGTCGCGACCAGCGTCTTGCCCTCGCCGGTCTTCATCTCGGCGATCTTGCCGGTGTGCAGGATCAAGCCGCCGACGAGCTGCACGTCGAAGTGCCGCATGTTGAGCACGCGCCGGCCCGCTTCGCGGACGACGGCAAACGCCTCGACGAGCAGGTCGTCAACCGACTCGCCGTTGGCGACGCGGGTGCGGAATTCAGTCGTCTTGTCGCGGAGCTGCTGATCGGTGAGCGCCTGCGTCTGCGGCTCGAGGGCCCCGATGGCGCGCACACGCGGGACCAGGCGCTTCAGCTCGCGCTCATTCTGAGTGCCGATGACCTTCGCTAGGAGTCGCCCGATCACGGAAAGGTTATCTTTCGATTGTAGCCGAACGGGGTCAGACCCCGAACTTAGCGGCGGGCGGGCTGTTGCGTGAGCAGCTGGAGCGGATTGATCAGCCGGCCGTTGGCCACCACCTCGTAGTGCAGGTGATAGCCGGTGGTGCGGCCCGTGGCGCCGATGAGGCCGATCGTATTGCCCCGGTCCACCTTCGCGCCGGGGCGGACGAGAAAGCGCTGGAGGTGGCCATACCGCGTCTCCAGCCCGAACCCGTGGTCGATCACGATCAGATTGCCGTAGGCGCCCTGGTAGCCGACGTGGCGCACGGTGCCGGCCGCCGTGGCGTACACGGGTTGTCCGCGCTCGCCGGCGATATCGAGGCCCGAGTGATAGTCAGGGCCGCCGGTGATCGGATCGCGGCGCGGCCCCATCCCCGACGACAGCCAGCCGTACGCAGGCCACATCGACGGCGTGGCATTGGCGAGCGCGTTGCGGCGCTCGACGTTGCGCGCGACGACGGTCAGGCGATCCTCCAGGCTTCCGAGGAGCGACCGCAGCAGGCCGAAGGTGTCTTCGGGGCTCGTCAGCGCGGAGAGCGTCCGCGCGTAGGACAGATCCTCGCGCGAGGCGCCCGCCGTGGTGCCGCCCATGGCACGCGATCGCACGAGCGCAGGGAGCCGGTTCATCGCGCGCGCCAGATTCGGGTCGAGGGCCGAGCGCGCGCTCAGATCGCTGATCGCCGCCTGCAGCGACTCGATCTGGCCCGAGAGCGCCTCGGTGGCTTCGCGGTAGTTGGAATTCTCGATGAGGAGTTCCTGATGGTTGGCGCGGAGGGCGGCGACGTCGTTCCACCCCTTCCAGGCCGCACCGAGCCCCATCAGGACCGGCGTCGCGAGTACGATGCTCAGCGCGACGGCGGCGGGCCGCAGCGAGATCGCGCCCCGGCGCACCACGCCGGTGCTGCGATCGGCCAAAAGGATAGTGAAACGCCGTGCGGGCATCAGGAAAGATAAGAAGTGCTGAGGCTACCACACGCCTCAGCAGGTCTTCAAAAGAAATGACCTCCAGGCGAAGAAAGACCAAAGCGGTCCTGCAGGTGGTTGGGGCGGCGGTTGTGTTCTCCACGGGTGGGGCCGCCATCAAGACCGCCGCGTTCTCCGCGATGCAGGTGGCCTCGATCCGATCGGGCATCGCCGCGACGATGCTCCTGATCTGGTTCCGGGGTCGCCTCCGGTGGTCGTGGGCGGCGGTGGCGGTGGCGGTGGTTTACGCGGCGACGCTGGTGCTCTTCGTGGCGGCCACAAAACTGACGACGGCGGCCAGCGCCATTTTTCTCCAGTCCACGGCGCCCGTGTACGTGGCGCTGCTCGGCCCGGTGCTGGGCGAACGTGTCCGCGCGCGCGACATCGGCATTCTGGCGGCCGTCGGTGTGGGGCTGGCGGTCTGCCTGATCGGAGGGTCGGAATCGACGGTCACAGCGCCCGACCCGCGAGCCGGCAACCTCCTCGGCGCCCTGTGCGGAATGACATGGGCGCTCACGCTGGTCGGTCTCCGCTGGGGCGCGCGCGCACACGCCGACATCGCCGTGTCGGCTGTCGTCGCCGGCAACGTCTTCGCGTGTCTCGCCGGGGTGCCGTTCCTGCGGCCGCTGCCGGCGGCGCCGGCGGTCGAGTGGGCGACCCTCGGCTACCTGGGGGTCTTCCAGATCGGAGTCGCCTACATCCTGCTCACCGCGGCGATGGGGGAGCTGGCGGCGGTGCAGGTGTCGCTGCTGCTGCTCCTCGAGCCGGCGCTCAATCCACTCTGGGCGTGGCTCGTGCGGGGCGAAGCACCGGGTGGGTGGGCGCTCGCCGGAGGGGCGGTCATCCTGGCCGCCAGCGGGACCAAGGCGTTCATGGACGCCGCGCGGGAAGAGGCGTAGGATTTCCCCAGATGGAACGTATGCGCGTCACCTCATCGTCGACCGTGCTGTGTGCGCTCCTGCTGGCTCAGCCTGCGGCGGCGCAGGAGTGGACGGAGTACGTGAACCGCGTCGATCGCTTCATGGTTCCCGCGCCCGGGCAGCCGAAGGTGGAGACGATGACGTGGGACTCCGAGTACGGCGCCAGGTTTCCCGGCCGGGTCTACACCTGGACGCAGGGCCGGAGCCGCTACTCGGTCACGGTGATCGACTACGCCGATGCCGAGCGCATTCATGCCCAGGTGAACCACATCGCCTATCAGGGCGGGCCCGGCTACTGGACGATCGACATCATGGCGTCGATCGACTATGCGGCGACGAGGTACCGCCAGAAGCCGGGCGTCACGGTCACCTACGATGCGTGGAATTACATCGAGCGGGTGACCGGCCATCAGCTGCAGCTGACCAATCCCGACGGAGCACGCTCGTACGTCGGCATCTACCTGCACGAGAACCGGCTCTACATCCTCGACGCGACCGCGCACCAGAGCGAGCCGCCGCCGATCATCTTCCAGCAATCGTTCGGATTTCTCGACGAGAACGGAACGCCGGTCCAGTACCGCGCCTTCTACTTCAACCGGCTCCCTCCGCCCCGGCTCGGCGGGGGCACCGGTCCGCCTCAGTACGATCCGCAAGGACAGCCGTCACAGCAGGCGCCGCCCGCGCGATAACCGCGCCGTGGCGACCGCGCGCGCATCTTCCTCGAGGCCGGCCCTGGCAAGTCCGTAGGCCAGGCAGGACGAGACGACGTCAACCCACGAAGCCCTTCACGGGCACGAGGCGCTTCGCAACCGGGTCGACGCCGAGCAGCAGGCTCTCGAGAGCGACCGCGCCGAGCAGGGGAGGCCCATCAGGAGCGATCACGCACGGCGTCGTGACTTCGAGTCCGTCGATTGCAAGCCGGAGCTCTGCAAGCGGCCACGTTTCCTCGCGCCCACCCGCGGTATTCAATGGACAGGTGCGGGTCGGTCGCAACGCCAGTCGCTCCGCGAGGCCGTGCGGGACGACCACGAACGTCGCGCCCGTGTCGAGGAGCAATTCGAGGTCCTCCGTGCGCCCCGTCGGTCCTGTCAAGCGCGCGGATACATGAAACAACCCCACGATGCTTACCTCCATGAGTGTAATACGGACAATTCCTCATGAACGAGCTCACTCCACCAATCGATACTGCAGCGCCTCCGCCACATGCTCCGCGCAGACGCGATCAGACGCCGCGAGATCGGCGATCGTGCGCGCCACCTTCAGCACCCGGTCGTAGCCGCGGGCGCTGAGCCCGAACCGCTCGATCGCCCTCCGCAGCAGCGTGCGTCCGCCGCCATCGGGCCCGCAGAATCTCGAAACGGCAGCGCCGCGGAGATCGGCATTCGTGCGGGCTCCTCGACCGTCGTAGCGCGCCTGCTGCGCGAGACGCGCCGCGCAGACGCGCTGACGTACGACGGCCGTCGATTCGCCAGGCTCAGTGTCGGTGATGGCCAGGACCGGCACGGCCGGCACGTTCACGATCAGATCGATGCGGTCGCGGAGCGGTCCGGAGAGCCGGCCGCGGTACTTGGCGATCTGCGACGGCGTGCACCGGCATCCGCGGCGCTCGTCGCCGAGAAAGCCGCACGGGCATCCCCGCGTTGCCTTTTTGCCCTGTCCGACTCGAAGGACAGTGGAAACCAGCCGGATATCCTTGCGTTCTCAATAGCTTAGGGGATCACATTCGAAAGCGCCGAATGGATCTGGGGCTGCATCGGAAGGCAGCCGCGAAGCTCCTCGGAGCCCACGCAACGATCGTTGCCAATTGGGAGAAAGACAGGGCCGCACCGGCCGTTTGGCATCTGCCGAAGGTCATCCAGTTTCTTGGCTATGACCCGCGGCCAAAGCCGAGCACCGTTGCGGACCGGCTGAAGCAACATCGGACGGCTTTGGGCTTATCGCAAGAGGCCATGAGTAAGCGGCTGGGCGTTGATCCCACGACACTTCGACGGTGGGAGAGTGGTGGGCGTGAGCCGCAGGGCGAGTATTTGGCGAAGATTGAAGGGATCTTCCTATCTCCTCACGCCGTAGCCACGCACGATCGCCCCGGCGGTAAAAGCAGCACTCCGACCTAGTACCCCGCCGCAGTGGTTTTGATCGGTTGCAAAGCGGGTAGTTCTTCGGCCGACACCAGCAGCGTGATGGTCCGGGGTTGGCGTGGCACCCGACTAATCAGCCCACGCCGCTCAAGCGCGACGATCATGGCGTGGACGGCTGGAGGCGTGACCTGAAAGAACCGTTGAAAGTCCGCTTCTGCGGGCGGGTCTCGGTGAAGGAGCGTGTAGGTGTCAATGAACGCCAAGTACTGGCCCTGCTTCGCGGTGAATCGCGGTGACGAATGGCTGGACACGGGATCCGCAACGTGATCCAAGATGTGCATGAACATACGCTATCGCGTCACGCTGACCTCCGAGGAACGGCACCAGCTTGCAGGCGCTCACGAACGGCGGCCAGGGGGCGGTTCGCCGGATCAAGCGGGCTCAGAGTCTCCTCGCCGCGGACGCCCAGGCCACCGACGAGATGATTGCGCGCACCGTGGGTGTCGGCACATCGACCGTGTACAGGACCAAGCAACGCTTTGTCGAGGACGGACTGGACCGAGCGCTCAGTGAAATGCCCCGTCCCGGCGCACCGCGCAAGCTCGGAGCCAGCGATGAAGCCCTCCTGGTGGCGGTCGCGTGCTCACATCCTCCCTCCGGGCGTGCCCGGTGGACGATGAACCTGCTGGCCGGCGAGGTGGTGCGCCTCACCGCGCATGAGACCCTGTCGGGCGACACGGTGGGTCGCCGGCTGGCCGAGATGAAGCTGAAGCCATGGCAGGAGAAGATGTGGTGCATTCCGACCGTCAACGCCGAGTACGTGGCGCGAATGGAAGACGTCCTCGATCTCTACGCCGAAGCGCCGGATCCGCGGCGACCGGTCGTCGGCTTCGATGAAACACCCCGGCAACTGATCGGGGAAGCGCGTGTCCCGATTCCGAGATGTACCCGGTGTTCAACCCGGTTTACCTGCAAGGTCTTTCTCACCGACGCGCTCGAGTACGTGACCGGCGCCTGCGCCACCTGCATGATTGACAATACGCACGTCGTGGTCGCCTCGGGCACCGGCGCGCGGATGGTGCCGGCGCCCGAAATGGCGGCCTTCGCCGAGCGGTTCCACTTCACCTTGAGTGTCTCTTGATTGACGAACTGGGCTACGTCGGGGCTACGTCAATCTCCGGCCGGAACAAACCAACATCTTTTTCACGCTGATGGAGGAACGCTATCGCCGAACACCCACGGTGATCACGTCGAATCGGTAATGCGCTGCGACGCATTAGCGATTTAATGCGGAGTCCGATGTTATGCGGGGCCTCCGATAGAGAGACCCCGCGGGGCGGCTAAATTGATCGTGTTGTGCTCCGCATAACGGGCGGCGATGTCAAAGAGGCAATCAGTTTATCAGTGGCCTGAAACGGCCCGATCGCAGCTGCGGCGCAATCATCGCTTCGAGGGCTTCGAGTTTGACCGAGGAATCGGCACGCGTGTACATCTCGGTCGTTTGCATGTGGGCGTGGCCGAGCCAGAGGAAGACCTTTCGCAGATCCTTGGTCGCCTGCAGCACCGTCAGCGCGCAAGTGTGTCTCAGGACGTGAGGTGATACACGTTTTGTCGCCAGGGAGGGGCATGCCTTCGTGGCGTTCTTGACGTGTTTGTCGAGAACGTACTCGAAACCCGACCGAGTCATGGCTTGGCCGCGGGCATTGAGGAATAGCTCGGGCGTCGGCGCCGATCCGCGAATCGCCAACCACGCGCGCAGTGCGGTGGCGGTGATTGTCCAGAGCGGCAAGGAGCGTTCTCGGCGTCCCTTGCCGTGCACGACGATGCTCGCCTGCGGTTGAAGCGTGAGGTCAGCCAGCCGCAAGCCGACGAGTTCAGAGACGCGCAATCCTCCGGCGAAGCACAGATGTAACATCGCCCGGTCGCGAAGCCCGTCCCAGCCCGTCGGTTCCGGCGCGTCTAACACGGCCTGCATTTCGTCCACTGTCAGGTGTCGGACCAATCGGGTGTCGGCTTTCTTGGGCGGAATGGCGAGGATGCGTCGAATGTGCTCCATCGCCGAGGGCTCGCGAAATTCCATGAAGTGCATGAAGGACTTGATCGCGGCCAGTCGGACGTTCCTGGAGATGGGACCATTAGCGCGCGCGGCCTCCAAATGATTCAGGAAGCTGACGATCAACGGGGCATCGAGCTGCTCCAGTTCCAGTCGGGACGGAGCGACCTTCAGCCGCTCGCTCGCATATTGCAAGAGGAGCTTGAAGGCGTACGCGTACGAATCCGACGTATGGCTGCTGGCGCGGCGTTCGACAGGCAGGCGTTCCTGAAAGAACGCCGTCAGGTGTGGGGCCAGCGCCGTCATGACCGCTCTCCGCTGACGAAGCGTTCACACCGATCCGCGATATCCGTCATCAACTCCGGGACGGCTTCGAGGTACCAATAGGTGTCGGCGACCTTCGCATGACCGAGGTAGGTGGAGAGCGCCACCATGTGCTGGGTGATGGCATCGCGGCCATCAGGGCACGTGTGCAGGGCTCTGACGGCGAAGGCGTGTCGCAGCGAGTGAGGGGTCGGTCGCGCACGCCCCGACCCGGGCGGCAGCCCCACGATGCGTACGGCCGTCTGAAATGCCGTGGCCACATCATTGAGGATCAGCGGCTTTCGTCGCAGCGAGACGAACACGTGATCGTCATCAGGCGCATACGGACACCGCCGCTGCAGGTACCGGTCGAGTCCGGCCCGCGCCGTGTCGTGCAGGGGCACGAGTCGGCTCTTCCGGAATTTGGAACAGCGGATCACGAGGCCGTCGGGCGTGATGTCGTCGAATCGGAGCCGGATGGCTTCCGAGACCCGCAACCCCGTGCAGGCCAGGAGCGCGAACAGTGTGCGGTACGTCTCTCGCCGCAAGGTCCGGTACCCCGACTGGGCGGCAGCATGAACCAGTTGCCGAATCTGATCGGGAGACAGGATGTACGGCACCTGGCGCGGTGGCTTTTCAGCACCAAAGACCGCTGGCGGGACCTCATGACGAGTATCTTCGGCGCGGAGATAGCGGGCCAGGCGAATCACAATGCCCAATCGCCGCGCACGCTGAGGTACCAACTGCGCCAAGCTTGCCCACTCGATCGCGACGGACGCGCGCACATAGGACTCGCCTCTCGCGTCGCAGAACGCGGCAAAGGTCTTCAAGCACGAGCCTTCGGATTTGAAGGCGAAACCAGCAGCCCGCCGGAGCGCCACGTACGCCTCGACGGCTTCGGCTAGCATGGCGGCACCTCCGGCCAGGGCTGAGCAATAGTCCGAAGGGCGATCACGTCGACTTTGGCGTAGATCTGAGTCGTCGCGATTGACCGGTGCCGGAGGAGGGCCGCGACATCGTGGAGCGAGGCGCCGTGCCGCAGCATCGACGTGGCGACGGAGTGGCGAAGCAGATGGGCTGCCCCTCGGCTTGGGCGTGTCACGTGCGCGCGCCGGAGTGCCAGGTCGACGATCACGGAGACATTACAGTGGGAGCGGAAGGCGCGAAACGGTGCACGACAGCGAACAAAGACCACGTCCGTATCGGTCGGAGGACGGCCATCTTTGAGATACGCGACCAGCGCCCGTCCGACCTCGTGGGTGAGCGGCAGTCGGGTTTGACGCCGTCCCTTTCCGCTGACGTGAAGCCAGGCGCCTTGCCAGTCGATGTCGCGTCGCCGAAGCTGCACGATGTCGCCGGCCCGGAGACCCAGGCGGGCGAGTAGCAGCAGAATCGCCCGATCGCGCTTGCCGACGGGTGACGTGAGATCGCAGGACGCGATCACGTGTTCCACCTCGTCTTCCTGCAGGTAGCGTGGCAGCGCGGACAGACGCCAATGTGCCAGGACGGGGATGGCCCCATTCAATCCAACGGCGCATTTGCCGTCGGCGATCAGAAACCGTACGAACATTCGCAGGGCGGTCGTGCGCTTCTTGGCCGCCGCCCATCCGCACGTCTTGCTGCCCTCCATGACAAACTGTCGCAGGCCGCGCGCATCGAGCTTGTCGAGCTCCAAGCCCACGTGTCTGCGCAACTCGCGAATGTGGACCGCGTAATTGTCGACGGTGCTCGCGCACGCGCCGCGTTGCTGGTGCATCCACTCACGGAAGGTCATCAACAGAGCCGGTTCGGGAATCGGACTCGCGACCGTGCCGACCTTGATGGTGCCGCTGTCTTGCAAGTGTGTGAGGAAGAGGCGGGCACCGTGCAGCAGGCTCCGGTCCGAATGCCCGTACTGGATGCAGCGGCATCGAGGCACATGGCGACCGAAGCGGTCCAGAGCCTGCTCGCTCAGACCGCTGACAACAATGCCATGTCGATGTGCCCATGAGACGAAGTGCTCCGCCGCTCGGAGATGTCGGCGGGCCGTGATCTGTGCGTATCCGACTTTCGACAACGCGTGAGCGAATCCGTCCAGCTCCGCTCCCGCTGGACCGGCTCGCAATCCGTGAATCCGTGCGGCTGACTCGAACAACTCGGAAATCATGACGTCCTCCCTTCAGAAGACGTCACGATAATGCGGAGTCGTTAGCCGGTCGATTCTCTCCGAAATCGCCATCCCTGAGGCGCCGGAGCCGGCCACTGCAGGCCGCCGTCACCTCAGCTCTGCATAACAAAACACTCCGGCATTAGATTTAGATTACCCAGAATGGCAAACGTTTCTCGGCAACAAAGCGCTCGTGGACGCGCTCCTCAGTCGACTGCGCCATCAGTGCCACACGATTCGCATTGACGGGCCCTCGTTGCGAGACCCACAAGGCTGACCACGCCGCCGCGCTCCAGCGCAAGACCGCTGACCCCACCCGATGTCTGCGTCACCGGCATTTCTTCAGAATGGACGCCTGCCGTTACCCTGCGCTTTGCTTCCCCAATCTTTTCAAAATGGATGTCCCTATCCTCGCTCGTAGTGCCCCACTCGGCTGGCTGTAGTATCGAATCCCAGGGCGCGGGAGGCCGGCCCGGTGCACACGGGGCATCAGATCTGGAAGCAGTTGGGCATCGATGCGATCTTGCGGCGCGCGGGCCTGTCCGCGCGCGCCTGTGCGCTGAGCGAAGCGATGACCCTGAACCGATTGATTTGTCCGCGCTCCGAGCATGCCATGCCGGCGTGGATTCGCCGGACGGCGCTGTCGGACATCCTCACGACCGACTTTGCGGCACTGCAGGAGGATGCGCTGTATCGGAATCTGGACCGGCTGCATCCGAATCGTGCATAGATTGAACGCGACTTGGCCGCGCGCGCGAACAGACGCTGTTCGATCTCGATGATACGGTGTATCTGTACGACCTCACGTCCACGTATTTTGAAGGCCACGCGCGAGCGAACCCCCAGGCCAAGCGGGGCTTAAGCGGGGCTACTCGCGCGACAAGCGTCCCGATTGCAAACAGGTCGTCGTGGGCTTGGTCTTGGATCGGGACGGCTTTCCGAACGCGCATGAAGTCTTCGACGGCAATCTGCAGGATCGCCGGAGTGTCGACCAGATGCTCGATGCGCTGGAGAAACGCGTGGGCAAGAAGGCGGGCGCCACGGTGATTGTCGATCGGGGCATGGCCTATGCGGAGAACCTGGACCAGATCCGTCGGCGCGGGTTGCACTATCTCGTGGCCGGCCTGCAGCCGGAGCGGAACGAGTGGCTGGATGAGTTTGAGACGGACGACGATTGGGAGAACGTCGTCCGCCTCCCCTCGCCGCGCAATCCCTTTCAGAAAAAGACGCGCGTGGAGATCAAACGCCGGCAGAAAGGCGACGTGGTCTACATTCTCTGCCGCAGTGAAGGCCGCCAGGAGAAGGACCGGGCCATTCGCGACACGCATGAACAGCGATGGCTCACCGACGTCACCACGCTGCAGCAGCGGGTGGGGCCTGGATCACCCACGGAGCGGTAGACCGCAGCCCTCGGAGGATGCACAGATAACGGATTGATGCGAGTGCCCCATCGATCGGACCATGGAGTTACCACACACCCATGTCCCGATGAGAGGAGGCACCCACATGCTCGGCATTGTGCAGCAAGTGACGATCCCGGACAACGAGAAGGGGTACCACCGCGCGATTGAGGAGGCGCAGATGGCCCTCCGGCGAGCGGTCACCGCCCGTGTGGGTCGTGACGGATCGTTCGGCGATCGGGAAGTCGCGTTGCTGGCGGCAGCGAATGACTGCTGTCGCGTGGAGTTGGAGGCGGCGTTGCAGCAGACGGCGGATGCCCAACCGGCACGAGTCCAGATCGACGGGACGGTGTACGCCCGGCATGAAGGCGGAGCGGTGGAGTATCACAGTCTCTGTGGCGCGCTGCACGTGCGCCGCGCGACGTATCGCAAGACGGGTGAGCGCAATGGGCCGACGGTCGTGCCCCTGGAACTCGCCACGGGGCTGATCGAAGGGGCGACGCCGGCGCTGGCGTATCGCGTGGCGCTCGGGTACGCCCAAGGGCCGGGACGCCACGTCGAGGAACAGATGCACGCTGATCATCGACGGCCACCCTCGCGTAGCACGTTGGAACGGCTCGGGAAGGCGATGGGCACCCACATCACCCATGCTGCGCCGCGGATCGAGCCCGTGGTGCGTCAGGCAGAGACGTTGCCCGCGGGTGCTCGTGCCATCTCGGTGGGCGTGGACCGCACGACCGTGCCGATGGAAGAAGTGCGGCCCACCGGCGCGCCGCCCGCGCCCCGCCGCCCACGGCGCACGACGCCCTATGTCCGCGCGGCGCCCCCGCGAGTCGATGTGAAGTACCGCATGGCGTATGTCGGGACCGTCAGTGTCGTGGACGCGGCGGGCGAGGCGCTCGTCACGCGCCGGTATGCGATCTCCAGCGCCGACGACCCGGCGACGCTCGTCGAGCGCCTGATGGCGGACGTCGGCCGGGCGCGCGACCAGAATCCGCGGCTGCCAGTGGGGGTGGTGCAGGACGCGGCCCCCGAGCTGTGGACCCTCATCCGCGGCGGGCTCACGACCGCGGCCCCGCTCAGACGCTGGCATGAAGCCATTGATCGGGATCACCTCAACGAACGGCTCGCGGAGATCCTGCGCGTGGCGGAGCCAGACGAGACCCGGCGTCGGCCGCAGCTCGGGCGCTGGAACGACGCGCTCGACACCGACGACGCGGCGATTGATCGGATCGCGACGTGGGTCGCCACGCAGATCCCCTGCCACGACGGCGACGACCTGGCCACGGTGGAGGCGCACTGGACCTACCTCCTCAACAACAACGATCGCATGCGCTACGCGACCTTGCGGCGCGTCGGGCTTCCGTGCGGCAGCGGCGCGACCGAAGGTGCCTGCAAGTCGGTCGTGATGATTCGCGCGAAAGGCTGTGGGCAACGCTGGCACGAAGAGGGAGTCACCGCTGTCCTCACGCTGCGCGCGGCGTATCTGAGTGAGCGCCTACCGACACTCTGGCCCCACTTCGCCGCCGAGTACTCAGCCGACGTACAGGCAGCCGCATGATCCGAGGGCGTTCCAGACCCAGCGGGTGGCGAAGGGCCGCCTGACGCAGCCCGACAAGATCCAGCAAGCCATCGGTCGGCTCCTGGAGCGCTATCCCCGTGTGGCGCGGTACTACGAGATCGCGTACGACCCCGAGCACCGCACGATCGTCTGGCACGCACACGTGGCGAAGAAGGCGAGCGCGGCGAAGCTCGATGGGAGTTACATCCTGAAAACCGATCGACAGGATCTCACGGCGGACGAGATCTGGCGCACCTATATCCTGCTGACGCGGGTCGAAGATGCGTTTCGCGATCTGAAGAGTCCGCTGATGGAGCGGCCGATTTTTCATCACCGGCAACACCGGACGCAGACGCATATCTTTCCGTGTGTGCTCGCCTATCACCTGCTGGCGGCGATCGAGCATCGGTTCTTGTGGACCATCCGTTAGCAACTCAGCACCCATCAAGTCGTGACGGTCGTCCTGCCCACGACCGACGGTCGCGTGCTGAAAATCCGGAAAGCCACCGTCCCCGAGGCGATCCACCGCGAGATCTACGCCACGCTGCGAATCCCGGCGGAGGTCCTGACACCGGTCAAGGCCTGGCACCGCCAAGACGAAGTAGTGACGAAGAAAATGCTAACCTGTTGAAAACAAAGCATCATCCTCAGAAAACCGCGGAAGTCAGGCTAGAAGCCAATACCCCACTGGATGGGGCGCCATGGTAAGCGTCGGTTGCATCACACGGCCCATTGCTCACCGACTCTGTAAAGAGAGTTTTCCTAAGAGCCCCGAGATCGAATACACTTCTGAAGTTGCAGGACCAATACTGTCGGTTACCGCCTCCGATACCAAATTTAGACATTGAGCAGTAATGCCTGAATAGGCGCAGGTTCAAGAGCGTCCGGGCGCGGTCCGCAATTCTTTCGACACCGTCGTCGTGTAACTCTAATCAAGCCATGCACTTGCCACCCCCCCAGCCCCACATTTGCGCGGACGAATATTACGACTGGCGCAGACGGGCTGGCTGGCCGTGTGGACAACAAACACCGCCCGATCCTCCGTTTGTCATTCCCTCCCTGCCTGTCGTTTCTAAGCCTCGCATACCCAATCTTGGCGCCGGTCGGTCGTGACGAGAAAGACTCGTGATGCGCCGCCGATCTCTTACAAGTGAAAACGGAATTGCTGGAGGCGGTCACCGAGGCGATGACCGAACTGCTGCGGACGGGCGATCCGCGGGCAGCAAGCGGCCGAGTTCTGCGCGCCGCATTGCAGCAAACGGAGAGTCAGTACGGATTCGCCGGGGTGACTGACGGTCGCACGCTGCGGATTCTGAACCATGAAGGTGTGACGTGGCATGACCATGTCAATCGCGAATTTTACGAACAGGCGTTGGAACGCTACCGACAGGTGCGTTGCCTGGAATTTACCAACTTCGATAATTTGTTCGGACAGGTCTTACTGACTGGCCGTGCGGTGCTCTCGAATGAACCCTCGCGTGACCCGCGTGCCGGTGGCTTGCCGCCTGGACATCCACCGCTCAATACCTTTCTCGGCGTGCCCATCCTGAACGGCGATCAGGTCCTCGGCATGATTGGCGTTGCCAATCGAGAGAATGGGTATGGTGATGCCGAGCAGCATCGGCTCGAAGTGCTCGCGCAGATGACGGGCGTCATTCTATGACGCGTACGCCAAACAGCAGCGAGAAGCTGAGCTCGCACAACAGTTGCGGCAAGCCCACAAGATGGAAGCGATTGGGCGCCTGGCCGGGGGCATCGCGCACGACTTCAGCAACCAGTTGACGGTCATCAAGGGGTGTGCTCAGTTTCTTCTCGAAGCGATGCTGGCGGATGATCCCGGCCGCAGGGAGGTGGAACGGATCAGCGCGACGGTTGAGCGGGGCGCGAGGCTGGTCTGCCAACTGCTGGCCTTCGCCCGCCAGGAGAGCATTCAGCCCTGCTCGCAGAGTCTGGCCGACCTTGTCAACGAGATGGCGGCCATGTTCCGCCAGCTCCTGGGCGAGCAGGTCCTGTTCGATGTTCGCGCGGCTCAGGGGTTGTGGCGCGTGCGCCTCGATCCGGGGCAGATCGAGCAGGTGATCATGGACCTGGTGATCAACGCGAGAGACGCGATGGTGAGCCCAGGTGAGCGCTTCCCGGTGGGAACGCTCACGGTGGAGATAGCCAACGTCGAGCTGGACGCGGGGGCGTTCCAGCCGACTGTGGAGCGGGTGGCCCCCGGCCCGTACGTGATGCTGGTCGTCCGCGACACCGGGTCCGGGATGACCCCGGAAGTGAAGAGGCGGATCTTCGAGCCGTTCTTCACCACCAAGGAGACTGGCACGGGGCTGGGGCTGTCGACGGTCTTCGGGATCGTGAAGCAGTATCGTGGGTACGTCTTCGGCGAGAGCGAGCCAGGCAGGGGATCAACGTTCAGGGTCTACCTGCCGCGTGCCGAGGACGAGGAGAAAGCGCCGGCCGAGGCGTTGGCCGTCACAACCGCGCCCGGCCGGCCCCGCGAAGAGACCGTGACAGCGCTGGTTGCCGAAGACGACGCGGACGTCCGAGAGATCGTCAGGCGGGGATTGAAAGCGTCAGGCTACCGAGTGTAGCATGGGCACGCACGCCGGTCTGGCATGACCGTTGCGCTTCACCTGGCGGACGACGGATCCCGCCTGTTTGTGGCACAGTCGTCCGCCTCGGAAAGTGGCCGATTAAATCCCTATGCGAAGCGCTCGGGTGAGGGCAAGGCGCGCCGTAGACTATGGAACTTGCGCCATAGCGTCAGCGCTATGCTTCTGGCGCCGGAGAGGTCGAAGATGAGGCGACCGGACGCGGCCGCCACGACGCGGGTTCTGATCTACATCCCCATCATCCACACCCAGGCGGATATGGGCGCGCTGGCCCGCTCGGTGCGGCGCGTGACGATTCAAAAACTCGGCCGCCAGGCGTGGAAGCGGAACGTGGAGGCGATCGGGGGCATGTGGGAGGAGATCCGCCGAACGGTGGAAGGGTGGGAGCTGCCCTGGGAAAACGTTCGCCTCTACCAGGACGGGCTGCCGCGCTGCGGACGGGAAGCGGAGATCGTAGCCGACCTGGCCGGGGCAGGGAGCCCGAATCATCGGCTCCTCCTCTCCCTCATGAAGAAAGGCGCCACCCTCATGGGGACCGAATCGCCCGACCTCCTTCTGGAAGAGTACCGGCTTGTTCAACAAATCCTGGCCGCCAAGGATCCGGAAGAAGCGGCCCGGATCGAGGCCCGTCACGAGGCGCGGAGCCGCTCCCTGCTCGCCCGGCGCGATCGGTACATCGCCCGCCGCCTCAACGAGTCTCTCCGCGCTGGCGAGACGGGGCTCCTCTTCCTGGGGATGCTCCACTCCCTCGATTCCCGGCTCGCCAAGGACATCCGGGTGAGCTATCCCATTCGCCGGCCGCCCCATCCGCGGAGGCGGACGGCATGAGCGCGCCCGGCGGCCGGATTCTGATCGTGGATGACGAGGAGGAAATTTGCGCGCAGCTCTCCCGCCTCGTCCGGCAAGAGGGATTCGAGGCTCTGACGGCTCCCGATGGCGACGTCGCGCTGGATGTCCTCAGGCGCGAATCTCCCGACGTCATGTTGCTGGACATCAGAATGACCGGCCTGGACGGGATGGAGGTGCTGCGCCGGGCCAAGAAGCTGGACCCGGACCTGCCAGTCATCATGATCACCGCTCACGGGGCCATCAAGGGCGCGGTCGAGGCGATCCAGGCCGGCGCCCACGACTATCTAACGAAACCGTTCGAGCACGCCGACGTGATCCGATCGGTCCACAGAGCCGTGAACGATCACCGGCTCCGGCGGACCGTCCGGATCCTGTCCGACCGGGTGCGGGAGGCCGCCTCCCTTCACGATCTGATGGGGCCGAGCGACCAGATCGCGCGGATCAGCGCGGCCGTGGCGAGTGTCGCGTCTTCCAACTACGCCGTGCTAATCCAGGGCGAGACCGGAACCGGTAAGGAGCTCGTCGCCCTGGCGATCCACCAAGCCAGTCCCCGAGCATCCTCCCCGTTCGTGGCAGTGGACTGCGGGGCAATCCCCGAGACGCTCGTCGAGAGCGAGCTGTTCGGCCACGAGAAGGGGGCGTTCACGGGAGCGGAGCGGCAGAAGGCCGGAAAGTTCGAGATCGCTTCTGGGGGCACCCTGTTCCTCGACGAGATTTCGAACATGCCGCCAGGGTGTCAGGCCAAGCTGCTGCGCGCGCTCCAGGACAAGCGCGTGACCCGGGTCGGGGGAACGGAGCCTGTCAGCGTGGACATTCGTTTCCTGGCGGCCACGAACCACAATCTCGAAACAGGGGAGGACTCGGCGACCTTTCGCCGGGATCTGTTCTTCCGCCTCAGCGAGTTTCCCATCGCGATCCCGCCGCTCAGGGCGCGCAGGCAAGACATCCTCTTCCTGGCGAAGCGGTTCCTGGACCTCACGAATCACGAGCTGCAGAAGGGCGTGAGGGGGTTTTCGGAGCCCGCCGTAGAGCGGCTGTTGACGTATGACTGGCCGGGCAATGTGCGCGAGCTGCGCAGTGCGATCCGTCGCGCCGTGCTGTTGGCCGATCAGGTCATCGACGAAGATCATCTGGGGCTGCGGAAAGCGCCGCAACCGCCCGTCGCTCTTTCGGGGATCTCTGCTGGGCCGAACGACGGGCTTCCGCTCAAAGAGCTGGTGCGCCGGACCATCGCGGCCGTTGAACGCGCCACCCTGATCGAGGTGCTAAAGAAGACAGGGGGGAACAAGGCCATGGCCGCGCGACTGCTCCAGATCGATTACAAGACGATCCACGTGAAGGTGAAGGCATACGGCATCGCGACACCAGAAGAAGGTGGGAATCATGGCGAAGAGGAAAGGGAAAGACGCGATCTTCGAAGGCGGAGTCGAGGGAGGTCTCGGAGGGATCCTCAAGGGGCTCGGCAACCTGGTGGAAAAGCTAGGCGAGCTGGGGGAGACGGGGCGTGAATTCTCACAGACCGGCGAGATCCGGGGGCCCGGTGCCGGGAAGGGAATCCGGGGGATCTACGGCTTCACGGTCAAGGTCGGCACCGGAGGCGAGGGGGTCAAGGTCGAGCCCTTCGGGAACATCGGCCGCGACGAGGAATCGGGACAATCGGTGGTCCAGGAGGTCAGGGAGCCGGCGGTCGATGTCTTCGAGGAGCGGGACC
>CAZGLC010000060.1:0-20863 GCA_964526235.1 uncultured Bifidobacteriaceae bacterium | reverse complement strand
GAGCTCGGGCACGCGCGCCCTCGAGCCGTCCTCGTTCAGGATGTCGCAGATCACGCCCGCCGGATACAGCCCCGCGATGCGTGCGAGATCGACGGCGGCCTCGGTCTGCCCCGCCCTGACGAGCACGCCGCCGTCGCGCGCGCGCAGCGGAAACATGTGGCCCGGCCGCGCCAGGTCGAACGGCTTCGTCTTCGGATCGATCGCCGCACGCACGGTCGCCGCCCGATCCGCGGCGGAGATCCCGGTGCTCACGTGTTGCTTCGCTTCGATGCTGACGCAGAACGCCGTGTTGAATGTCGTGGTGTTCTGATTGACCATCAGCGGCACCTCGAGCTGATCCAGCCGCTCGCCGGTCATCGGCATGCAGATCAGCCCGCGGCCGTGCCGCGCCATGAAGTTGATCGCCTCGGGGGTGATCTTCTCGGCGGCGACCGTGAGGTCGCCCTCGTTCTCCCGGTCCTCGTCGTCGACGACGATGACCATGCCGCCGGCGCGGAACGCGTCGACCGCCTCCTCGATGGGCGCAAAGGGGCCGCGGCGCCGAGCGCCCTTCGCAATCCGCATTCTCGGTGGCTTCGTCGTCATGCTCAGATCGCGCACGCTAAAGCGTGCGCGCTACATCCTCGTTTATCTGTTTCGTCCGTGTAGGGCGGCGGCTTTAGCCGCCGCGTCCATCGCCCCGACCACGTATTTGCCGATCATGTCGCACTCGAGGTTGACGGCGTCGCCCGCCCGGCGCGCCCGCAGGTTCGTCTGCTCCCATGTATACCGCACGATCATGACATCGAACGCGCCCTCGGCCAGCGCCGCCACCGTCAGGCTGATGCCGTCGACGGCGATGGATCCCTTCGGAATCAGATACGGCGCCAGCGCCGCGCCGAAGGAGACCGTCAGCCAGTGCGCGTCCCCCTCCTCGCGCATCCGCGCCACGCGGCCGGTGCCGTCGACATGGCCCTGGACGACGTGCCCGCCGAAGCGGCCGTCGGCCCGCATGGGCCGCTCGAGATTCAGCGGCTCGCCCGCCTGCACCGCGCCCAGCGTGGTGACGCGGGCCGTCTCCGGACCCACGTCGCAGCCGACGTGATCGGCGTCGGCGAACACAATCGTCAGGCAGACGCCGTTGACGGCGAGGCTGTCGCCGGGCGTGAGCTCCGGCGCGAGCCCCGTGCCGATGCGCAGGCGGAGGCCCGTCGCTGTCCGCTGCACGTCGTCGACGCGCCCGACTGCCTCAATGAGGCCGGTGAACATAGCCTTCGATCAGCACGTCCGGTCCGAGGATCCGCACGTCTGGCTCGACGAGCGACGCCAGCGTGCCGATGGGGCCCAGCGCGAGCAGCACGCCCTCCGCCCGCGGATGCGCCTGCGCGCCGGCAATCGTCATCGGCGCGATGTACAGCTGCACATAGTCGACCACGCGCGCATCCCAGGCGGCTCGATGCACGACGGGGCCGCCCTCGAGCACGAGACTCTGAATGTCGCGATCCGCCACCAGCCGCAGCGCCTCAGCGATCGTCGGGTCGTCCAGCGCGAGGAGCGTCGCGCCCGCGCGTTCGAGCGCGTCCGCGCGCTCCCGATTCTGGGACTGGGCGTCGCGGGATGTGACTATTATCACCGGCCCTGCCGCGAGGGTCGAGAAGATGCGCGCCTCCGGTACCACCCGCAGCCGGCGATCGAAGACGACGCGTGTGAGCGGTCGTTCCCGGTACACCAGGCGCGGCGTCAGCAGCGGATCGTCGACGAGCAGCGTGTTCGACCCGATGGCGATGGCGTCGACCTGCGCCCGCACGAGATGGGCGTGGCGCTCCGCGGCCTCCGATGTCAGCTGCGTCCGCTCCCCCACGTCGGCGGCCAGGCGGCCATCGAGGCTCGTGGCCGCCTTGAGGATCACGAACGGCCGATGCTCGCGGACGGCCGTGAGGAACGGCTGGTTCAGCCGCACCGCCTCGTCGCGACCGACGCCCACCTCGACCTCGATACCGTGATCGCGCAGCACCTGGAACCCGCGTCCGCTCACGAGCGGATGCGGATCCTCCATCGCCGCCACCACGCGGCGGATGCCCGCCGCGATGATCCGATCGGTGCACGGCCCCGTTCGGCCCGTGTGCGAGCACGGCTCGAGCGTGCTGTAGAGCGTCGCGCCGCGGGCGCGGTCGCCGGCTCCGTCAATCGCGTGGATTTCCGCGTGCGGCTCCCCCGCGCGCTCGTGCGCGCCGTCGCCGACCACCACGCCGTCGGCCGTGACCACACATGCGCCGACAACCGGATTCGGCGTGGTGCGTCCGAGGCCGCGGCGGGCGTGCGCCAGCGCGCGCCGCATCCATCGCGCGTCGGTCTGGGCCGGAGCTCCGGCGTCGATCACCATTTCTCCTGGAAGAGCGCGTCGACGTATTCCTGCGCCGAGAACGGCACCAGGTCGTCGATCCCCTCGCCGACGCCGACGTAGCGGATCGGCAGCTTCAGATCGTGGGCGATCGCAACCGCGATACCGCCCTTCGCGGTGCCGTCGAGCTTCGTGAGCACGATGCCGGTCACGCCCGCGACGTTGGTGAACTCGCGCGCCTGCGCGAGGCCGTTCTGGCCGACCGTCGCGTCGAGCACCAGCAGCACCTCGTGGGGCGCGCCGTCGGCGGCCCGCGCCGCCACGCGGCGGATCTTGTCGAGCTCGCTCATGAGATTCGCGCGCGTGTGCAGACGCCCCGCCGTGTCGACGAGGATCGGATTCCGCCCGCGGGCGCGGCCCGACTGAATGGCGTCGAACACCACCGACGCCGGATCAGCGCCCTTGCGCGCGCGGACGATCTCGACGTCGGCCCGCTTCGCCCAGATCTCCAGCTGTTCGACGGCGGCAGCGCGAAACGTGTCGGCCGCGCACACGAGCGGCTGCTTGCCCGATGCCTTGAGCAGATTGGCGAGCTTGCCGATGGTCGTCGTCTTGCCGGTGCCGTTGACGCCGACGACGAGCGTCACGTGCGTCGTGTGTCCGTTGGCGGGCTGAGCAGGCTCCACCGCCTCGAAAATCGTCCGGATCTCGTGCTTCACCAGGTCGCGCAGGCTTTCGCCGCGGTGCGCCCGATCGCGGACGGCCGCGACGATCCGCTCGGTGGCGGCGACGCCGACGTCGGCGGCAATCAGCAGCTCCTCGAGCGCCTCCACCGTGTCGACGTCAATCGGCTGCGCGTGCTGCACCTCGTCGTCAGCGCGCCGGACGATGTCGTCGAAGCGGTCGACGATCTGCTGCGTCGTGCGGCTCAGGCCGCCGCGCAGGCGATCAATAAAACCCACGATCGAGTTCTCCTGAGGCCTGAGGCCTGGCGCCTGGGGCCTGTCCTGATTATCCGGTCTCTGCGCGCTGCGGCCGGAGCATGAGCTCGTCGAGTGCGGTGCGGGCATCCTTCCGCGCGCCCAGCAGCTGCGCCACCTGCGCCGTAATCGGCAGCTCGACCCCGTGCCGCGTCCCGCGCGCAAGCGCCGCCTCCGTCGTCCGGACGCCTTCCGCCACCATCTTCATGCTCGAGAGCACGTCGTGCAGCGAGCGCCCGCGCGCCAGCTCGATGCCGACGTGCCGGTTGCGGCTGAGCGAGCCGGTGCACGTCAGCACGAGATCGCCGAGGCCGGTGAGCCCGGCCAGCGTTTCACGCTGTGCGCCCTCGGCGCACGCCAGCCGCGTGATCTCCGCGAGCCCGCGCGTAATCAGGCCCGCCAGCGCGTTGTGGCCGAGCGACAGCCCCTCGGCCACACCCGCCGCGATGGCAATGACGTTCTTGAGCGCGCCGCCGATCTCCACGCCGACGACGTCGCAGGTGCCGTAGAGCCGGAAGTACGGCGCGCGAAAGTCGGCCTGCACCTGCTCAACGACCGCCGGATCGCGCGACGCCACGGAGACGGCCGTCGGCAGCTGGCGGGCCACTTCGGCGGCGAAGCTCGGACCCGACAGCACCGCCACATGCACGCGGCTGCCGAGTTCCTGCTCGATGACTTCCGACATGCGCAGCAGGGTGTCCTGCTCCAGTCCCTTGGTGGCGCTGACGACCGTCATTCGTTCGCGAAGGAGCGGCGCGACGCGCCGCAGAATCTGGCGGGTCCCGTGCGACGGCACCGCCGAGACGACGAAATCGGCGCCGCCGAGCGCGTCCTCGAGGTCGGCCGTCACGCGGAGACGTTGGGGAAAGACGACGTTTGGCAGGTAGACCGCGTTGGCACGCCGCCCCTGCATGTCGGACGCGAGCGCCGGATCGCGCGCCCACAGCCGAGCCTCATGACCGGCACGCGCCAGATGAACCGCGAGCGCGGTCCCCCATCCACCCGCGCCAAGGACTGCCACGTTTCTCATGTACGCATTGACCGACGTCAATCCCTCTCTATTCGTTGCCCTATGCGCCGCTCGGTCCCAGCGGCGAGCCGGCCGAGATTCGTGCGATGCCGCTCGACGATGATGAGCGCGGCGCCGATGGCGCCGATCGACACGGCAGACGGACCGTCGCGCGCGACCGCCGCGGCCGCGAGTACCAGGGCCGCCGCCATCGAGCCGACCGAGATGTACCGCGTCGCCCAGATCGCCATGACGAAGACCACGCCGGCGATGGCCACGGCGATCGGCGTCAGCACGCCGAACACACCCGCCGCGGTGGCCACACCCTTGCCGCCGCGGAACCGCAGCCAGACTGGATAGACATGGCCGATGATCGAGGCCAGCCCCGCCGCGACCGGCGTCGCGGGTCCTCCCGACAGCCGGTCGGCCACCAGCACCGCCACCGCGCCTTTGGCGGCGTCGAGTCCGGCCACCGCCAGCGCCTGGCCCACGCCGGTCGCCCGCAGCACGTTCGCGGCGCCGATGTTGCCGCTGCCGACGCGCCGCAGATCGACGCCGCGGCGGCGTGCCAGCAGGAACGCAAACGGCACGGATCCGGCGAGGTAGCCGAAGGTGACCGCGAGGAGCTCTTCCACACCAACCTTGAGTCGCCCCATCACTAGGGTCAGACCCCTGTACGACTCGTCACTAGGGTCTGACCCCACTCAGGAGCGTACGCTGTACAGGTATGTACAGATGGCCCTGCCGCGACGGCCGGCTCTCGAACAGTGTAATCGCCTTTACAGGGGTGGTCCCGAAGCACCGCGCGGTGAGCCCGTCGAGCCATGTCGCGGTCCGCAGGCCGCCCGCCTCGCGCACGCGCGCGACGGTCACATGCGGATGATACGGACGCGGCTCAGGCGGGACGCCGCACCGATCGAGCCGCGCCGAGACGTCTGCTTCCACGGCCGCGAGCGCGTCGGCGCCCGCGCCGATGCCGGCCCAGAGCACTCGCGGCGGTCCATGCTCCGGGAACGTCCCAACGCGTTCGACGGTCAGCTCGAACGACGCGACCGGGAGATCCGGCGCCAGCGCCGCCACGATCGTCTCCGTGCGCGGCGCGTCGACCTCGCCGATGAAACGCGTCGTGACGTGCATCCGATCGCGCGGAACCCACGTGATCCGCGCCCGCGGCGACCGATCCGATCGGCGGCGCAACTCGTCGCCGCACGCCGCTACCTCTTCGATCACGCGTGGCTCGATCTCGACCGCGACGAACAACCTCACGACAGCAGCATCCGTCGGACCAGATCGAGCGCCGCCTGTGACGCCTGAAACTTGATCAGCTCGCGATCGCCGGCGAACCGGTAGAGACGCGATCGCGTGGTCTGCGGCAGCGCGGCCGCCACGGCAACCGTCCCGACCGGCTTCTCCGGCGTGCCGCCGGCCGGGCCCGCGATGCCGGTCACGCCGATGCCGACGTCCGTCCGTGCCCGCGCCCGAACCCCGTCGGCCATCGCCACCGCCACCGGTTCGCTGACCGCACCGTGCTCGGCCAGCAGCGCCGCCGGCACACCGAGCAGCCTCGTTTTCTCTTCATTCGCATACGCCACGACGCCGCTCATCACATACCGCGAGCTGCCGGGAACGTCCGTCAGCCGCGATGCAAGCAGACCGCCCGTGCACGACTCCGCCACCGCGATCCTCAGGCCGCGCTCGACGAGCAGTGTGCCCACCACCTCCTCGAGCGTCCGGCCGTCGCGGCTGAACGCGTCGAGACCGAGCGCATCCGCCGTCTGGCGCGCCGCCTCCTCCACAGCGGCGGCCGCCTCCTCGCGCGACGAGGCGCGCGCCGACAGGTGCAGCTCGATCTGCCCGAGCGAGGCGAGGATCGTCGCGGCCACCGGCACCGGCGCGCGGGCCCACGCCCCGTACAGCGGCTGCATGGCGACCTCGGTGTGCGATTCGGTGCGTCCCGTGATCCGGATCGTGCGCCGGACGAGCGACAGGCCGGATGCGCGTGCCTTCAGCCGAAATTCCACCAGGGACACGAGCATCGGCTTCAGCTCGCGCGGCGGCCCGGGCAGCAGGACGACGACACGATCGCCGTCCTCGAGCCACAGTCCGGGCGCAGTGCCGTTGGCGTTCTCGAGCACGGCCGCACCCGCCGGCACCATGGCCTGGCGCCGGTTGATCTCCGGCATCTGCAGTCCGCGGCTCTCGAACCGCGCCCGGATGCGCGCGGCAATGGCTTCGTCCTCCACGAGCGGACGTCCCAGGACCTGCGCCACCACCTCACGGGTCACGTCGTCATCGGTCGGACCGAGGCCGCCGCTGCAGACGAGGAGGTCGACGCGCGCGAGCGCAGCGTGGACCGCGGTCGACAGCTCATCGCGGTTGTCTCCGACGACCATCTTGAAGACGACTTCGATGCCAAGGAGATCGAGCTGCTCGGTGATGAACAGCGAGTTGGTGTCGACACGTGCCGGCGTGAGCAGCTCGCTGCCCACGGCGAGGATGGCGGCGCGGCGAAGCGGCGTCATGTGAGCCACGCGGGCGCGACGCCGATCAGGCCGCGCATGATCAGATACCCGTACACCCCCGCCATCACGTCGTCAGCCATGATGCCCACCCCGCCCGGCAGCGCCTCCAGGCGGCCCGCCGGCCACGGCTTCACGATATCGAGCAGCCGGAAGACGAGAAAGCCGGCCCCTGCCCCGATCAGATTGACCGGCAGCAGCAGCAGCGTGAGGAGCATCCCGACGACCTCGTCGATCACCACGGCGCGTGGATCGATGCGCCCGAAATGACGCTCGGCGACGCCTGCGCTCCAGATGCCTGCTGCCGTCAGGACTGCCAGCGCGGCGATTTCGACCGTGGTGGATTCGGCGCGCCGGATGGCCCAGAGCAGCGCCAGCGCGACGGCCGATCCGGCGGTCCCCGGCGCAATCGGCACGTATCCCACGTACCCGCAGGTCGCGACGACGAGCGCGAGGCGTTGCATGCGAGACGGCGTCCGACCGGGGTCAGACCCCCTCAGGCCGACTTGAGGGCGATCACGCGGGTCCGCGCGACACGATCGTGCAGCGCGCGTCGATCGGAGCCGACGAGGGCGGGAAGAAAACCGAGGCCCAGCAACATGGCCGAGACGACGCCGGCCAGCGTGCGCCGCAGTGCCAGTGCGGCATCGAGCGGCCGGTCGTCGGCGCTCACGACACGAATGTGCGCCGCCATCTTGCCGATGGTCTGGCCGCCCACCGCGGTAAACGCGCAGAAGTACGACAGCTTGATGAGCAGCAGGAACGCGATGAGCGGCATCGGCGGCAGCGCCGTCCACTCGTCCATCGGCAGTCCCGCCATCCGCAGGGTGAAGTAGACGACCGCCAGGTCGATCCCGCCGAGCATCAGATGATCGATGGCCGCCGCCCCGGCGCGCGCGCCGGGCGCGCTGACCTCGCCGGTCGTCGCCTCCGAGGACCGGCGCACTGGTTCTTTCCAGACGCGCGACACACGCGGGGGCCCGATTGGCGGCGGCTCGGCGCCCCCTTCCACGTCGGCCTCGAACTGGAGAGACGCGGTCGGCTCGGGATCCACACGCCGTACCGATGTCGTCATGGCGCGCAGCCGCGGAGTCTCGGGCGTCCGGCGGACGGCGAGCGGCGGCCGCGGCGTCGGTGGCAGCTTGACGAGCGGTTCGTCACCGTCGTCATCGCCGGCCAGTGTGAATAACGGCAGCTTGTTGGGCTCGGCAGCCGCCGGCGATGGGCGCTCTCGTGAAGGCGGGAACTCTGGCAACGCAGCCGGCGGCTCTGATGCGGGCAGCGGCTCGGACGGGGGAAGCCCGGCGTCGACCTCGGCCAGCCAGTCGGCTGTTGCGGCCTCTCCAGTCTCGCGCAGATCCAGATCGATCTCGATATCGATGCGCTCCGGACCCGCATCAGCCATCAGCGAAAAGTCGTAGCCGCAGTTCTTGCAACGATCCCCCGTTTCAAACCCCAGATAATCGCACTTGGGGCACTTCACGGGCGGTGTCCTCCTTCACCCGGGGCCGGACCGGACAAGCCGGCGGCGGCCAGGAGATCGCGCTGGATGTCGGCGCGCAGGCGATCGGCCTCGACGCGCGCTGGGTCCCCGGGGGTGATGCGATCGAGGCCGCGCAGAGCATCGCGCAGGCGGCCGTCTGCGTACAGGCCGCGCGCGCGGGCGAGCGCAGTGTCGGCGGCGCGGACCACCGGGAGCGGCGCCTCGGGCACGGGCTGCGATACGCCGACCGGCGCGCCGCCCTGCCATTCGGACAGCCAGTTGCCAATCGGCAGGCCGCCGAGCAGCATCACGGCGGCGACGACGAGCGCCGCGAGCGCGGCGGCGACCCATCCCGTGCGCGGCGGCGTCAGCGGCACGCGCCGGCCGGTGCGCGCACGCCGGGGCTGCGGCTCGAGCCGCAAGTCGGCGGCGATCCCTGCGGTGCCGACGCGGCTGAGGCGATCGAGAAAGAGATGCGCCGTGTCGCTCCCCTGCTCGAGCGCGCGCGTCAGAAGGTCGCGCGCCTTGTCGACCTCGCCGGCCTGATAGGCGACGACGCCGGTATGCAACAGCTCCTCCCCCTGCCGCTGCCGCTCGGCGAGCGCGCTGCGCGCCCGCTCGATGTACGCGCGCGCGCGATCGTGGTGCCGATCGAGGAAGACGATCCGCGTCCACACGTTGATCGCGCGTTCGAACTGCCCGGCGAAATAGTGATCCAGTCCGGAGAGGAGAAGCTCCTCGATGCGCGCCTCGCGCTCCGCAGCATCCGGCTCCGGATCGCGGAGGGGGTTCGTTGACGATGAATCAGACATGCGATGGAGCGGTCTGCACGCGATTATGGGGCAAAACTCTCTTCAGGTCAACGAATTAGCGTCGTACGCAGGGCGGGTCCGCCGTATGGTACAAGCAGACCGGATGGCGATCATCGAGTGCGTACCGAACGTGAGCGAGGGCCGCCGCACCGAGGTCGTCGCCGCGCTCGTCGATGCGGTGCGGCGCACACCGGCGGTGCGGCTGCTCGACTACTCGTCCGACGCCGCGCACAACCGATCGGTCATCACGATGGCGGGCGAGGCGCCGGCGCTCAGAGACGCAGTGCTCGCGCTCTTCGAGGCGGCGCTCCCGCGCATCGATCTCCGGACGCACATGGGCGAGCATCCGCGGATCGGCGCAGTCGACGTCGTCCCGTTCGTCCCGATCGAGGGCGTGACGACGGCCGAGTGCGTGGCGCTTGCCGGGGAGACGGCTGCGGAGGTCGCACGCCGATTTCAGGTGCCGGTCTACCTGTATGAGGAGGCGGCCACGCGCCCGTCGCGGAAGAACCTCGAAGACATCCGCCGCGGAGAGTTCGAAGGCCTGGCCGCCAGGATGACGGATCCTGAATGGACCCCCGATTTCGGCCCCGGGGCGCCGCATCCGAGCGCGGGCGCGTCGGTCATCGGCGCACGCATGCCGCTCATCGCCTACAACATCAACCTCGCGACGGATCGCCTGGAGGTGGCCACAAAGATCGCCGCCGCCATCCGCCAGAGCAGCGGCGGCTTCCGGTACGTCAAGGCGATGGGCGTGCGTCTCGCCGATCGCGGCATCGTGCAAGTGTCGATCAACCTGACCAATTACGAGAAGACGCCGATGTTCCGCGTCTTCGACGCGGTGAAGCACGAAGCCGCGCGGTACGGGGTCAACGTCCTGGAGAGCGAGATCGTCGGGCTGGTGCCGGCCGCGGCGCTCGTCGGCACGGCCGAGCATGTCCTGCAGCTCACCTCGTTTACGCCGGATCAAATCCTCGAAAACAAGCTGCGGCAGCCGTAACGAGCGAGAAGGCCGCGCACGTCCATGACACCGCCAGCGGCTGCATGATTGCGACATCCGCCGCCGCGGTCATCAGGCGGAGGTACGGATCCAGACTTGCCCACACCGCGACGCCGACGGCCGTGCCGAGTGCGGCGGCAGACAGGCCCTGAAAGAGACTTCCGGCCCACACACGCGCGCGTGATTCGTGCACCGGCCATTCGACGGTCGCGCGAGCGGCCGCCGCCACGCGTGTCGCGAAATCAGGCGGCGGGTCCCACGCGGGCAGCCGCCGGAGCGTCTCGTCAAGCTGCTCGTCCAATCGCATCGAGTCCCTCATGCGCGGCAACGGACTTTCAGCGCCGCTTCCATGCGCTGCTTCAGCATCTGCTTACCGCGAAACACCAGCGTCTTCACCGAGCCGGCCTGCACCCCCAGCATCGCGCCGATCGCAGCATGGTCGAGCTCCTCGATCGCCGCGTACATCAGGGGGAGGCGGTACTTGTCCGGCAGCTCGGCCAGCTGCTCCCGGACGAGTCGATCCAACTCGTCCTGTGCGACGGCCGTCTCAGGGTCGGCGGACGCCGACGGCAGGCGTTCGAGCCGATCGACGGCCGCGTCCGCGTCGAGCGTCTCCTGCCACCGGCCGGCCTGCCGCAGATGGTCCACCGCGACGCGGTGGGCAATCGTATAAATCCACGTCGACAGTTTGGCCCGCGCGTCGAAGTACGGCAGGCCACGGAAGACCCGCAGGAACGTCTCCTGCGCCAGATCCTCCACCACCTGGCGGTCTCCGGTGGCGCGCCAGATCACGGTTCCCACCATCCGTGCGAACACGTCGACGAGCTCCGTGCAGGCATACTGGTCGCCCTGCAGACACTCCCGGACCAATCCGCGGTCGTCACGATGCACAGGCGCGGCTCGCCCTATTCTCGATGAGACGTCAACGGGCGCAATCGGTTTCAAGACGCCCACTGAAACCACTCGGCGCTCCGACCGTCTCATGAAGCAATAAGGAGGTCGTATGGAAGGCGTGCTGGCGATGCTAACGGGTTTGATCACCTCGATGATGGCCCTTGGGATCGCGTTCTGGGCGATTTACTGGAAATTCCAGCGGACGCGGCTGCAGTACCAGGAGCGCCAGCTCATGATCGAGAAGGGCCTGACGCCGCTGCCGGAGCCGCGGAAGATCGTGACCCCCGAGGACGCCATGCGGCGGGGTCTCATCCAGATCTTCCTCGGCGTGGGCCTCGCACTCGGTTACGTGGTCCTGTCGAGACCGGGCGTCGACGGCCCACCGGCATGGATTGCCGGCCTGTTCGGCGCCGTCGTGGGATTTCTCGGCATCGGCCACCTGGCGTACTACTTCGTGGTGCGGCGCGGCCGCCGCGACATGGGCGAGAAGACCGACGTGGTGCTGTAATCCGAAGTACCATGCCCGCGCATGAACCTCGCGTGGGTATCGCTCGGCGCGCTGCTCGTCGCCATCGTCCTCAGCTGCTTCACGCGATTGAACGTCGGCGTCGTGGCGGTGGCCTTCGCGTGGCTGGTCGGCGTGTTTGTCGGGGGCATGAGCCTGGACGCCGTGCTCGGCGGCTTTCCGGTCCAATTGTTCCTGACGCTGGCGGGCGTGACGCTGCTCTTCACCCAGGCGCAGTTGAACGGCACCCTCGACGCGCTCGCGCATCAGGCGGTGCGCGCCTGCCGCGGCAATACCGGCGTCATTCCGATCACGTTCTTTCTGCTCGGCCTCGGCATCGGCTCGCTCGGGCCCGGCAACATCGCCACGGCGGCGATGCTGGCGCCGATGGGCATGGCGGTCGCCGCGCGCGCGCGCATCCCGGCGTTCCTGATGGCGATCATGGTCGGCTACGGCGCCGGCGCCAGCTCGCTGTCGCCGTTTGCGCCGGCCGGCATCATCGTGAACGGCATCATGGAGCGCATCGGGCTGGACGGCTACGAATGGCGCACCTACTGGACCAACGCCGCTGCCCATGCCGCGATTGCCCTCACCGGCTATCTCGTCTTCGGCGGCTGGCGCCTGTTCCGTTCGGAGTACGCGGGCACCGCCGAGTCCGGCGGCGGGGCGCATCGGTTCGACGCCCGTAACTGGGTCACCCTCGTCGTCATCCTCGCGGTCGTCGCCGCCGTCCTCTTTGCCGGCGCCAACATCGGTATGGCGGGGTTTGCCGGCGCCGCCGCATTGGCCGCCGTCAGAGCGGCCGACCACGAACAGGCGATCCGCCGGATGCCGTGGGCGGTGATCGTGATGGTCAGCGGCGTCACGGTCCTCATCAGCCTGCTGGAGAAGACAGGCGGCCTCGACCTGTTTACCGCGCTCCTGGCGCGCACCGCGAACGAGAACACCGCAACCGGCGCCGTGGCGTTCGTGACGGCGGCCATCTCGGTGTACAGCAGCACGTCGGGCGTGGTGCTGCCCGCATTCCTGCCGACGATTCCCGGGCTCATCGAGCGTCTCGGCGGCGGCGACCCGGTGGCGATCGCGACGTCGATGAACGTCGGCGCGCACCTGGTCGACCTGTCGCCCCTCTCCACCGTCGGTGCGATGTGCCTGGCGGCCATCGTCACCCCGGAGGAAGTGCAGCCCACCTACAACCGGCTACTCGCGTGGGGGTTGTCGATGACGGTCGTCGGCGCCCTGCTCTGCTGGATCATGTTCTGAGGCGGCGGGCCGGTGTTCGGGGTATCCCCTGGCGGCCACCGGCCAGACATCCACCACGCGATCGCCGTCAATCACGTACAGCACGTCGTGCAGATTGATCGTGGGGTCGGTGTGCGACGGGCGCAGGTAGACGCGATCGCCGACCGCGAGCGACGCATCCGCCGGCAGCGCGATCGTCGCGTGCTCGTCGTTGAGCGCGACGACCGAGGCCCCGTCGATGCCGCGCACGTCCGGGAGGCCGTGATCCTTCGTCATCGCCTTGTGGCCGCAGTCGGCGACGCAGCGGGACGGATCGGGGCGGCTGATCACGGTGCCGAGCACCCAGAACGCCTGCTCGAACGGGAGATCGAGGCGGCCATAATCGCTGTCCATGAGCGCGTACGACCCTGCCTGGATCTCCGTCACGCCGTCGATGCGGCCGGTGATGTCATAGGTGCCGGTGCCGCCCGCCGACACGATGTCGCACGGCAGACCCGCGTCGCGCACCAGACGCGCCGTGGCCACCAGCTCGCCCATCGCGTGCCGCGCCCGCCCCTCACGATCGGCACGGTCCGCTATCGGCTGGAGGTGGCCTTCATACCCCATCAGCCCGCGCAGGACGACCCCGTTGGTCGACGCGACGCGCTCGGCGAGGCGCACCGCGTCAGGGCCAGGCGGAACACCGCAGCGCATGTGACCGACGTTCACGTCGATGAGGACGCCGAGGGTCACGCCCGCCCGCGTGGCAGCAGCGGCGATGTCTTCGAGGCACGCCGCCGAATCAGCCGCCACGATCACCTCGCAGCCGCGGGCCAGCGCCGCCAGCCGACCGCACTTGCCCGGTCCGACCGGCTCGTTGGCGAGGAGAATGCTGGCGCCGAGCGGCGCGACCGCCTCGGCCTCGGCGACCGTCGCGCACGTCAGGCCGCTGCAGGCTCCGGCGACGAGCTGACGGCGGGCGATCTCCGGCGTCTTGTGTGCCTTGACGTGGGGGCGCAGGCGGCACGGCCCCGTACCGAAGAACGCCGCCATGCGCCGGATGTTCCGGTCCATGGCGGCGAGGTCGACCACCAGCGCGGGGGTGGGAATATCGACGACCTTCACGGACTCCATGTCTCCGAGTCTCTGTGGCCCGCCTCAGGCAATCTCCTCGTCCTCTCCCCGGCGGGACGGTGCGATCCCGAAGCCGCGCATCTTCCGGTACAGGTTGCTGCGCTCGATGCCGAGCGCCTCCGCGGTGCGCGAAATGTTGCCCTGCTGGGCGGCGAGCGCCCGCAGGATGTAGTCGCGCTCGAACCGGTCGCGCGCCTCGTGGAGCGGCGCCGACGCCGCCGCGTCGACCGGCCGCGCGTCGACGGCGACGCCGCCCTGGTCGAGGAACGTCAGGTCGCGCGAGGAAATGCGGTCGCCGGGCACCATGATCATCAGCCGCTCGACGACGTTGTGCAGCTCGCGCACGTTGCCCGGCCAGGCGTACTGGCGCAGCGCCACCATCGCGTCGGCCTCGAAAGTCTTCGGGCGCCGGCCGTACTCGCGCGCGAGCATCGCCATGAAGTGATCGGCCAGCAGCGGGATGTCCTCCTGCCGGCCGCGGAGCGGCGGCACGAAGATCGGCACGACGTTCAGGCGGAAGTACAGATCTTCGCGGAAGCGGCTGGCGCGGATCTCGGCGGTCAGATCCTTGTTGGTCGCCGCGAGCACGCGCGCGTCGACGCGGATGCGGGTCGACCCGCCGACCGCCTCCATCACCTGCTCCTGCAGGACGCGCAGCACCTTGGCCTGGGTCTTCAGGCTCATGTCGGCGATCTCGTCGAGGAAGATCGTGCCGCCGTGCGCCGCCTCGAACTTGCCGCGGCGATCGGCGACCGCGCCGGTGAACGCCCCGCGCACGTGGCCGAAGAGCTCGCTCTCGATGAGATCTTCGGGAATGGCCGCGCAGTTCACCTCGACGAACGGGCCGGTGCGGCGGCGGCTCAGCTGATGGATGTTGCGGGCCACGAGCTCCTTCCCCGTGCCGTTCTCGCCGAAGATCAGCACGCGGCCGTTGGTGGGCGCCGCCATCGCCACCTGCTCGCGCAGCTTCACCATCGCGTAGCTCTCGCCCACCATCGTGTGCTGCGCGTCGACGCGGGCGCGCAGGGCGCGGTTCTCGACCTCGAGGTTCCGCTGCCGCAGCGCGTTCCGGACGACGAGCACGGTCTTTTCGAGCGAGAGCGGCTTTTCGACGAAGTCGAACGCCCCCATCTTGATCGCGCGCACCGCGGATTCGATGTTGCCGTGGCCGGAGATGATCACGACCTGCGAGTCGACCTGCCGCTCGCGCATCCGGGCGAGGGTGCCGAGACCGTCCATCCCGGGCAGCCAGATGTCGAGCACGACCACGTCGTACGCCTGCCGCCCCAGCCGCTCGAGACACGCTTCGCCCGTGTCGACGGCGTCGACCTCGTACCCCTCGTCGCGCAGCACGCCCCCGAGCGCGCTGCGGACCCCCGGCTCGTCGTCAACGATCAAAATGGATGGCATCTACCAACTTCAACAGGGGAGCTCGATGGCGAACCGCGTTCCTCGCGGCGTGTTGTCGGTGACCTCGATGCTGCCGCCGTGCTCGACGACGATGCGCCGGACGATGGCGAGGCCAAGGCCGCTGCCGCGCTTCTTGGTCGAGTAGTACGGCAGAAAGAGCTTGTCACGCTCGCTCGGCGGGATGCCGGGGCCGTTGTCGGCCACCACGATGCGGAGCAGGTTCTCGGCCGGCACATGGTGCGTCTCGATGTCGATCACCCCGTGACGTTCCATCGCCTCGACCGCGTTATCGATCAGATTGATCATCACGCGGCGAATCTTCTCGGCATCCACCGACACCCGCGGCACAGACTCGCCGAACTGCGTCCGCAGATCGACGTCGGGAAGGATGCCTCGATACAAGCCCAGCACGTCGGTCAGCAGCGCATGGAGATCGGTGCGCTCGACGCGCGGCGGCGGCATCCGCGCGAACTCCGAGAACTCGTCGACCAGCCCCTTGAGCGACTCGACCTCTCCGACGATCGTGCCGGTGCACTCGTCGACGAGATCGCGCGTCTGCGCAGGCGAGGCCGAAAAGTGGCGCCGCAGCCGCTCGGCGCAGAGCTGAATCGGCGTGAGCGGGTTCTTGATCTCGTGCGCCAGCCGGCGTGCGACCTCGCGCCACGCCGCCACCTTCTGCGCCCGAATCAGCGGCGTCACGTCGTCGAAGACGAGCACGAGGCCGTCGGACACGCCGTCCTCCCGGCGGAGCGGGGTCGTCATGACGGCCAGGTGCAGCTCGCGGCCGTCCCGGACGATCGCCACCTCCTGCGGCAGCGCCTCCTCGCGGCTGCGGGCCGCCTCGTCGACGAGGATGGCGAGCGGCGTCAGCTCGGGCGACCCGAACACGGTCTGCACCGGCTGGCCCGAGACGCTCGCGTCGAGGCCGAGCAGACGGCCCGCCGCGGCGTTGAGTGTGCGGACCCGGCCGCCAGTGTCGACCGACACCACGCCTGTTGCAATGCGCTCCAGGATCGTCTCGACGTAGCGGCGGCGCGCCTCGACGTCGCGGTGCTTCCCCTCGAGCTCGATCGACGAGCGTTCCAGCCGCCGCCGGCTGGCCGACAGGTCGGAGGCCATGCGGTTGAACGCCTCGATGAGCGATCCGAACTCGTCGCGCGTCTCGGGCTCCACGCGGTGATCGAGGTGCCCCGCGCCGATCTCGTTGGCCGCCGCCGCCAGCGCCTGCACCGGACGAGTGATGCGCTTCGCGATGTACAGGCCCATCCAGGTGGACGCGACGAGAATCATCAGCGTCAGCATCAGGAAGAACGACAGATAGACGCCTGCGAGCGGCTGTTTCAGCACGCGCAGCTGCTGGTAGTCCTCGTAGGCCCGCGTCATCTGCCGCGCGCGCGCCGCGAACGCGCTCGTGATGTATTCGCTGGCGACGACCACGCCTTGCGGACCTCTCTCGGCCGACCGCCGGATGGCCACGGCGCTCTGGATCAGATCGCCGCCGTCGGGCAGCTGCTGCACCGACGGCGTGGTGTCGCCGCCCCCGGCCGCCTGCTCGGCGAGGCGGAGCGCCGAGGCGCGCGTCGCATCCGGCGGCAGCGACGGCAGGCCGACTTCGGCGACCGGAATGAGCAGCGGCCGATCGACGCCCGTCGGAGACTCCAGCCGGTACACGTCGACCCGGCCGACGCGCTCCTGTTCGACGTCCTGCTCGACGAGCGCGCGGGCGGCCGAGGCCGGCGACGAGCCGAGATCGAGTCCACCGAGCGCCCGCGCCAGCCGCTCGGCTTCGGCGTCGACGAGCCGCTGCCGCTCCTGGTAGTAGTCGCCGGCAATCGCGTTGGCCGACGACAGCACGTCGTCCATCGGCGCGTTGAACCACCGATCGACGCTGTTGCGAATGAGTCCGCTCCCGACGAGCAGGACGAGGACGGCGGGAACGAGCGTCATCCCGAGGAGCACGGCCACCAGCTTGGCGCGGAAGTGCGCGAACGGCAGCCCGCGGCGCTTTTCGACGAGCAGCTTGATGATGTTGCGCGCCAGCACGAACCCGAGCGCGACGAGGATCGTGAGGTTCGTCGCCGACAGCGCGTAGAGGACGACCTCGGTGAGGAAGTCGGGCGCGAGCGTCGTCGATCGGCTCGCGAGCGCCAGCAGGCTGACGAGCGCGGCCAGCAGCACCGCGATGCCCGCGAGCAGCAGCTTCGTGTTGTCGCGGAACGGCCGGCGCCGCGCCGGCGCGGGCGTCCGCCTCGGCGGCGGCGCCACCGGCGTGGGACGGGCGGGGGTCTCGCGCAGGGTGACCGCCATCGGCTACCTCTTTCCCCCTTCCCCCTTCCCCCTTCCCCCCTTCCCCCTACTCCTTGGCATTCAGGAGGTCCTTCAGCTCCGTCATGAACTCGCCGATGTCGCGGAAGTGCCGGTAGACGGACGCGAAGCGGACGTAGGCCACCTTGTCGAGGCGCTTGAGCTCTTCCATGACGAGCGTCCCGATTTCCTCGGTCTTCATCTCCTTCTCGGGACGCTCCTGGACGGTGCCCTCGACGCGGTCGGCGACGGCCTCGACAGCCGCCACGCTGACCGGCCGCTTTTCGCACGCCTTCAGCAGGCCGGCAATCAGCTTCTGCCGCTCGAAGCGCTCGCGGCTGCCGTCCTTCTTGATCACCATATACGGGATCTCGTCGATCCGCTCGTAGCTGGTGAACCGGCGACCGCAGTCGAGACACTCGCGGCGCCGGCGAATGACCTCGCCTTCCTTGCTTTCGCGCGAGTCGACGACTTTGTCGCCCAGGTGGCTGCAGAACGGACATTTCATGGCGTCTGCCCCGTGCCGGCCAGTTCCTTCAGCCGGCCGAAGCTGAGGCCGTCCTGGATCATGAAGAGCATTCCGGTCGCGACGACCGGAACGTACGAGATGGCGTGCGTGACGATCGCGGCCGCGACCGCCGCGTCTTCCGCCGCGCCGAAGAACGTGGTGACGCCGATGCGGTACGCCTCGTGGTACGTGCCCACCGCGCCCGGCGTCGGCGCGGCCACGCCGATGACGAGCAGCGCCTGCACGAGGAACGTACCGGTAAACGGCATCGGGATGTCGAACGCGACCGTCACGAGCCAGACTTCGCCCGCAATCGCGAGCCACAGCGGAAACGACCAGGCGACGGCCGCCGCGAGCCCGCGCGGATCGCGCGCCGCGGCGAAGCCGCCGCTGAAGGTGCAGGCCAGGCGCGACAGCCGCTCGGCGAGTGTCTGCGGCAGCACGCGGCCCGCGGCGAGGACCACTCCCCCGATCCGCTCGGGATGCGTGGCCAGTACCCACATGGCGGCCATGAGGCCGATCGCCAGCGCGGCGGCCGCGGCCGATGAGATCTCGATTGGACGGACCAGCCCCGCCGGAATGGCCGACGGATCCGCGATCCACCAGACGTACACGGCCAGCAGGACGAGCACCGCCACGAGGTCCAGCACGCGCTCCAGCAGGATCGTCGCAATTGTCGCCGACACGCTCAGCCCTTCCTGCCGCGCGAGCAGATAGGGCCGCAGGACGTCGCCGGCACGCGCCGGAAGCACCCCCAACGCGGCAAAGCCGATGACCGTCGTCCGAAACGCGGTGCGGAAGCGCGTCGGCCCGATCGGGTTCAGCAGATAGCGCCAGCGCCACGCCCGGATGACATAGGTGAGCGCCACCGCCACGAAGCTCGCGACGAGCAGATCGAGCCGCGCCTGCCGCGCCTGCCCCCACACTTCGCCCAGGTTCGCGTGGCTCAGGAACCACGCGAAGACGACCGCCGCGAGGAGCGACACCAGAAGCGTACGCGCGTGCACTTGGAAATTCCGGAGGCACCACAATATATCAGGCCCCTGGATCCGAACGGCCGATACTGTTGCGTACGGCTTCTAGGGTTGCGGGTGGTCTCCTCTGCCTGTAACATTGCCGCTTTCCTCGCCGAACCCGTGTCGCTCGTCCTTGAAACCCGCCTGAACGGACTGGCTCCGCATCGCCGCGGCAAGGTCCGGGACATCTACGACCTCGGCGACACGCTGCTCATGATTGCGACGGATCGGATCTCGGCGTTCGACTACGTCCTCGGCACGGGCATTCCGGACAAGGGCAAGGTGCTGTCGCAGCTGTCGGCGTTCTGGTTCGATGCCACCCGCCACGTCGTGCCGAACCACCTGATCGAGACCGACATCGCGCGGTATCCGGCGGAGCTGCGGCGCCATGCCGACGTGCTGGCCGGCCGGTCGATGATCGTCCGCAAGACGAATCCCGTGCCGATCGAGTGCGTCGCGCGCGGCTATCTGGCCGGATCGGGCTGGAAGGATTACCTCGCGACCGGCTCGGTCTGCGGCGTTCGGCTCCCTCCGGGGCTGCGCGAATCGGATCCCCTGCCCGAGCCGATCTTCACGCCCGCCACCAAGGCGACGACCGGTCATGACGTCAATATCAGCGAAGCCGAGGCGGCGCGGCTCGTCGGCGCGCCTCTGCTCGACACGCTCAAGGCGCTGACCATGCGGCTCTATGCGTTCGGCGCGGCGCATGCCGAGCGCTGCGGCATCGTGCTGGCCGACACGAAGTACGAGTTCGGGCTGACGCCCGACGGCACGGTCCTGCTCATCGATGAAGTGATGACGCCGGATTCCTCGCGCTACTGGCCCCGCGATCTGTACAATCCTGGCCGGCCGCAGGTGAGCTTCGACAAGCAGTACGTACGCGACTATCTCGAGCAGATCCGCTGGAACAAGCAGCCGCCCGTTCCGGAGCTGCCCGACGACGTGGTCTCGCGCACGCGGGAGAAGTATCTCGAGGCGTTCCGCCGCCTCGCCGGAAGGGAGCTCGCATGACGGCGCTGCGCGAGCAGCTCGAGCGGCTGATTGACGACCTCGTGGCGCGCGGGGTCCGCTACGAGGAGGCGCAGCGGGAGTTCGAGAAGCGCTTTATCGCGCACGTGCTGGCAAAGGCGGACGGCAACCTCTGCAAGGCCGCCGACCTGCTCGGCATGCACCGCAACACCCTCAGCCGGAAGATGACCGAATACCACCTCAGGAACGGCGCCAAGCCGTTCCGGTAGACACCCAAGGAACGGCGCCAAGCCGGTAGACACGGCGCCGGTCGGCCTGACCGGCCGCTTGACCCCTTTTTTGCGCGCCGATACAATTAGCAGTTGCCTCGGGTGACTGCTAAGAGACAGAACACGCGCCGGCGGGCCGGTGGCCGCCGAACGCCCCGGGCCCAGGGTTTCACGGCAGGGGCCGGACGCCCCTCATCCACAAGACGCAATCTGGAGTCGACACACATGAAAGTCAGACCGCTACACGACCGCATCATCGTTCAGCGCCTGGAGGAGGGCGAGCAGAAGGTCGGCGGGATCATCATCCCGGACACCGCGAAGGAAAAGCCCCAGCAGGGCAAGGTCTTCGCCGTCGGCGCCGGCAAGGTCAAGGACGACGGCAAGCGCCAGCCGCTCGACGTCAAGGACGGCGACACGATTCTGTTCGGCAAGTACTCCGGGCAGGAAATCAAGATTGATGGTGAGGAGTACCTCATCATGCGCGAGGACGAAGTGCTCGCGGTGCTGGAA
>CAZGLC010000059.1:0-20984 GCA_964526235.1 uncultured Bifidobacteriaceae bacterium | reverse complement strand
AATGGAGCCGACGCGCCGCTGAGAGTGCGACGGCGCGCGGCTCATTCGCAACGTTGGGCCGACGTAGCATCAGCTTTGCGGTCTTGGGCTCAACTGCCTTAGACTTGCGACGATGAGCTTGCTCGATCGCATCAGCGTCGACTCCGACGTCAGGTTCGGAAAGCCTTGCGTCCGCGGGACTCGGATCACGGTCGGGGACATCCTCGGGTACCTAGCCGGCGGCATGTCCGAAGAGCAACTGCTCAAAGAGTTCCCGCAATTGGCGCGCGAAGACCTCCGGGCTTGCTTGGCGTACGCGGCCGAGCGCGAGCGCCGGACGTTGGGAATCCCGGCGGCCTGACGCCGTGCGTCTGCTCTTCGACGAGCAGTTGTCCGAGGCGTTGTGCCTCCTGCTACGCGACGTCTTCGCCGACTCCCTGCACGTTCGGCAAGTCGGTGCTGGGGGCGCGCCGGACTCGACCGTGTGGCAGCTGGCCGAAGACCGCGGCTGCTCTGAAGTTGCCGGTGACGAAAGACGAAGACTTTCACCGCTTGAGCATCCTTCGCGGCGCCCCACCCAAGGTGGTTTGGCTGCGTCTCGGCAACTGCACGACGGAGGATGTCGTACGGTTGTTGCGAGAGCACGTTGCCGATCTTCAGGCCTTCGCCGAACAGGCGGAAGCCACGTTTCTCGAACTGGGTTGAGGCGGCCCACACCGCGACAAGCGTGGGTTTGTGAACGCGATTCTCACGCGAGCGCCAGCTGTGATTGTGGACGGCGTTTCGGAGATGTAGATTTCCGATTGGCCGGCTACCGCATGCACCAGACGGCGCTCGTCGATCGTGAAGCGCCGCTGGTGCGGGTTGCCGTTAGCCGGGTTCTCTGAGCATGCACCACAAGGCGCTCTGGCCTCTGACAAAAAAATCGAACAAGGGTTTTCGCGGCTATCCGGCTGCGACAGTGGCGTTCTACGGACCAGATGATCGCCGTGCCTCGAAGGTTGCCGTGGGAGTCGTCCCGACAGAAGGCACCGAACCGACGGAGCTCGAGCGGTGGTTCTCGGACAAGGGAGACGTCAGAGACGACGCGGACATCACTGCCGCCATCATGACGTTCCTTGAACGGAACGGTGTCAAGAGCGTAGTCGTCGTAGATCGGATCATCGGCTGTCCTCACGAGGAGGGCATTCATTATCCAGAGGGGCAGAAATGTCCGGAGTGTCCGTTCTGGGCAACTCGTGATCGCTGGTCGAGCGACGTGCTGCACTGATGGCCAACCTCTTCGCCGGCTGACATGCCGCTATCACCCGACGGCGCCGGGGCCCGCTTGACGTAAGCGTGCCCCTCCCGCTCGGTGCTATCGTTGACGCGCGCGTGCCGCAGGTGAGCGGCAAGACGTGATGCGGACGGCGCCCAACCCGTCTTCCTTTCGGTACCTGGGCTTGCCCGACGTTCGATCAACACGCGCGCAACGCAGCGTGGTGGTACTCCCCTGCTGTGAGTGAAAAGTAGAAAGTGCGAAGTGGAAAGTAAGTCCAAAGGTACTTTCTCCTTACTTTCTACTTTCCAGTTTGCACTTTGAACTTGATGACGGATGTCCTCATCGTTGGGGCCGGGCCGGCGGGCAGCATCGCCGCGCTGGTGCTCGCCCGCGGCGGCGCGCGCGTGCGGCTCGTCGATCTCGCTGCGTTTCCGCGCCCGAAACTCTGCGGCGACACCGTCAATCCCGGCGCCCTCTCGATCCTGGATCGTCTGGGCGTCGGCACGGCCGTGCGCGCGCGGGCGCGGGACGTGACAGGCATGCTCGTGACGGGACCGGGCGGCGTCGCGGTGGCGGCCGACTACCCGCGCGGCCTGTGCGGCGCCGCGATCGAACGACGCGATCTCGACCGGCTGCTGCTCGAGGCCGCCGTGGCCGCCGGCGCCGACTTCACGCCCGGCGTTCGTGCGCTCGCGCCGCTCGTCGACGAAGGCGGGCGCGTGAGCGGCGCGCGGGTCCGCGCCGAGGCAGGGGAGTCCGAGATCCGCGCACGAATCGTGATTGCCGCCGAGGGCCGACATTCGCGGCTCGGCGCCGCGCTCTCCTTGACCCGCTTTGCGCCGTCGCCGAAGCGCTGGGCCTTCGGCAGCTACTTCACCGGCATCGACGGCCTCACATCGCGCGGCGAAATGCACGTGCGTGCGGACGGATACATCGGCATTGCGCCGCTCGGCGACGGCCGCGCCAACGTGTGCGTCGTACGGGCCGTAGGGCGCGGCTTTACGCCGCGCCTGGCGGGCCGTAAAGGCCCGCCCCACGAGACCATCGTTGCCAATGCCATTGACGAGGACCGCGAGCTGCGCGCGCGGTTCGTCCGTGCGCGCCGCACCTCGCCGATTGTCTCGCTCGGTCCGCTCGCGTGCGACGCCGCAGCCGCCGGGTGTCCCGGGCTCGTGCTCGCGGGCGATGCCGCTGGCTTCGTCGATCCGATGACGGGCGACGGCCTGCGTTTCGCGCTCCGCGGCGGGGAGCTGGCGGCGCAGGCGGCCCTCGCCGAGCTCGCCACCGGCCGTCACGCCGATGCGTGGCTCGGCGAGACGCTCCGGCGGGAGTTCGCGGCAAAGCGGCGCCTCAATCGGGCGCTGCGCTCGCTCGTCGCCTCGCCGCGCGGCCTCAGGTTCGCTGCGGCGCTCGCGGCGTGCTGGGAGGCGCCGTTCCGCCGGCTCGTCGGCGTCGCCGGCGACGTGCAGCTCGCCGGGGTCAGACCCCAGTGATGGGGCGACTCGAGGTTCAGCAGGGATGCGGGGTCTGACCCCATTCTCAGTCGCATCCGCGTCGCTGCTTGCGGTGCTCATCATCATGGTCGCCGAGTTGCGGCTCTCGCGCCGCAACGAGGATCGCGTGCGCGCCCTCGGTGCGTGGGAGCCGGCTGACGATGTCTATCGGACGATGCGCTGGGCGTATCCGGGCGCGTTCGTGTTGATGGCGGTGGAGGGCGCCGTCATGGGTCCCGACCCGGGACGCGCGACGGTCGCGGGTGTCGTGGTCCTCGCCGCGTCGAAGCTGCTGAAAGCCTGGGCGATCACGTCGCTCGGGCCGCGCTGGACGTTCCGCGTGCTCGTCGTGCCCGGCGCGCCGCTCGTGACGCACGGGCCCTATGCGATCGTGCGTCATCCCAACTACATCGCGGTCGTCGGCGAGCTCGCAGGCATGGCGCTGCTCGTCGGCGCGCGTCTCACGGGGCCGATCGCGACCGTGCTGTTCAGCCTGCTGATCCGGTGGCGAATCCGTGTCGAAAATCGCGCTTTGGGCACCGCCCTTGGCGATGAGCAATGACGACGATCATCGCTGAGTTGCGCGGAACACCTAAACTATACTTACGGCACAGCTGAGATCAGATGACACACGAGCGCGACGCGCGGAGACCGCGGGCTGTGGGACTGACCTGGCAGCGGTTCCTCGCGGTCTGCGCGGCGCTCTCGATTGCGCTTGCCACCTCGTCCTCAGGGCAGACGCCGGGTGCCGATACCTCGCCCGCCGCCGCTGCGGCGCGCGCGCTCAACGCGGGTCAGTACGACGAGATCGAACGGCTGCTCGGTTCCGTCACGGACGAGCGCTCCGTGGTGGTGCGGGCGCGCGCGCACATTGCGCGAGGCCGGTATGCAGAGGCCGAGAAGCTGCTGGGCGGCCGTGTCGCCGCCAGTCCTGGCGGCGACGCCGCGCTCGAGCTCGGTCTGCTGCAACTCTACCTGGGCCGGCGGCAGGAAGGCACGCGCACGCTCCAGCTGTTGCTGTCGCGCAGTCCGGAAGACACGCCGCTCGACCTGCTGCGCCTGGGCCTCGCGGCGCGCGCGCTCGGCCGCTTTCAGGATGCGAACAGCTTTCTTCGGAGCGCGAACTCGCGCGCACCCGAGGATGCCGTCATCGATACGGCGTGGGGCGAGCTGTTCCTCGAGAAGTACAACCGCGCCGACGCGGTGAAGTCGTTCCAGGCGGCCGTGAAGATCGCCGCCGAGTACGTGCCGGCCCACCTCGGGCTGGCCCAGGCGCTCATCGAGGAGAATCCGCCGGCGGCGCGTTCGGCCGTCGAGTCGGTCCTCAAGATCAACCCGAACCACGTGCCGGCGCATCTGCTGATGGCCGAGCTGGAGCTCGACAACCGGGAGCGCGCCGAGGCGCGCGCGTCGATCACGCGGGCGCTCGACGTCAATCCGAACAGCCTGGAAGCGCGCTCGCTCGACGCGGCGATTGCGCTCCTCGACGGGCGGACCGCGGAATTTCAGACGCTCGTCGACGGCGTGCTCAAGCTGAATCCCGCCTACGGCGACGTGTACCGCGTGGCCGGCGATCACCTCGCGCGGAACTACCGCTTTGACGAGGCGGTGGAGCAGACGCGGCGGGCGCTCACCCTCGACAAGGCGAACACGAAGGCGTACGCCGACCTTGGCGGGCATCTGCTGCGCACGGGCGACGAAGCGGGCGCGCGGCAGGCGCTCGAGACGGCGTTCAAGGCCGACCCGTTCGACGTGGTCGTCTACAACCAGCTCGCGATGCTCGACACCGTCGACAAGTTCGAGACGATTCGCGACGGCGATCTGATCGTCCGTCTGCATCCGGACGAAGCGGCCGTCATGCGCGAGCACGTGGTGCCGCTCGCACGTCAGGCGCTCGACACGCTGTCGAAGCGCTATCAGTTCCGGCCGATGGGGCCGATTCTGATCGAGATGTTCCCCAAGCACGACGACTTCGCGGTCCGCACGATCGGGCTGCCAGGCTTCATCGGGGCGCTCGGCGCCTGCTTCGGCCGTGTCGTCACGCTCGATTCCCCCCGCGCGCGCCAGCCGGGCGAGTTCAGCTGGGCGGCGACGCTCTGGCACGAGATGGCGCACGTGATCAGCCTGCAGATGTCGAACAACCGCGTGCCGCGCTGGATCTCGGAAGGCATGTCGGTCTACGAAGAGCGGCAGGCGCGGCCCGACTGGGGGCGCGAGATGGAGGTGCCGTTCGCGCAGGCGCTCGACGCCGGGAAGCTCCTGAAGCTGCGCGACATCCAGGAAGGGTTCAGCGACCCGCGGATGATCTCGCTCGTCTACCATCAGTCGTCGCTCGTCGTCGAGCATCTCGTCGACACCTACGGCGCGCCGGCGTTCTGGCGGCTGCTTCGCGCCTACGGCAAGGGGCTCGAAACCGACGCGGCCTTCAAGGAGGCATTCGGCGTCGCGCTCGACGAGATTCAGGCGAGCTTCGACGCGCGCCTGGAGAAGCAGTACGCCGGCATCCGGCGGGCGCTGAAGGGGCCGCAGATTCCGCCGAAAGCGGGTGTCGACGAGCTGAAGAAGCTCGCCTCGGAAAACCCGGAGAGCTTCGCCGCGCAGATGGCGCTGGCGGGCGCGCTCAATCAGGCCGGCGACGCCCCCGGCGCGATCCAGGCGCTCGAGCGGGCCGCGAAGGTCCTGCCGGCGGCGACCGGCGATCAGAATCCGAACGCCGCCATTGCCGCGATCGCCACCAAGCAAGGGAATACGGCGCGCGCGATCGCGGCGCTCGAGGCGCTGGTGAAGGTGGATTCCAACGACATCGTGTCGGCGCGCCAGCTGGCAGGGCTGCTCGCGAAGGAGGGCGATCAGGCGCGCACGGCGGCGGCGTACGAGCGCGTCGCGGAGCTCGATCCGTTCGACGTGCAGGCGCAGTCGGTCGTGGGCCGGCACGCGCTCCAGCGGAAAGACGCCGGCCGCGCGCTCCGCGCGCTGCGGGCGGCGCTCGCGGCGGGGCCGGCGGACAAGGCGGTCGCCCACGCGGATCTCGCCGACGCGTATCTGGTGGCGGGGCAGCTCGGCGACGCGAAGCTCGAGGCGCTCGCGGCGCTCGAGATCGCGCCCGCGTTCGAGCGCGCACAGGATCTGCTGCTGAAGATCATCAGCGCGCCGCCGGATAGAGGCGCGCGGTGACCCTTCGACGTCGCTCAGGGTCACCCCGAGCCTGTCGAGGGGTGACGCGCGCTGGCATCGTGTTGAGCGCGCTTCTCGCCGCGGGGCTCCTGCTCGAGCCGCTGCGGCTGACCGAGGCGATCGCGCAGGTGCCGCAGCTGCAGGACCAGCGGTTCGCGGGGCTGCAGTGGACGTTCGTGCGGATCCGCTACACGGCGTTCACGGTGGACAACCGGTACCGCCTCGACTACTGGGGCGAGCCCTGGGCGATCGACGCCCCGGCGGCCGAACAGAATCTGTCGCGCCGGCTGCGGACGGCCACCACCATCGAGGTGAACGATCCGATCGTGCTGACCCTCGCGGATCCGAAGCTCTGGGACTACGCGTGGCTCTACTTCGTCGAGCCGGGCAATCTGCGCCTGACCGACGAGGAGGTGCCGATCCTGCGCGAGTTCCTGCTCCGCGGCGGCACGGCCACCTTCGACGACTTTCACGGCCCGTACGAGTGGGACAACTTCGCGAAAGAGATGCGGCGCGTCTTTCCCGACCGTGACATCATCGACCTCGAGCCGCCCCATCCGATCTTCTCCAGTTTCTACACGCTCGATCGGTATCCACAGGTGGCCGGACTTGGGTCGTTTTTTGCAGGCCGGACCTGGGAGAAGGGCGGCTTCGTCGCGCGCCTGCGCTCCATCCTGGACGACCGCGGGCGCCCGATGGTGCTCGCCAACTGGAACACGGACATGGGCGACGGCGTGGAGTGGTCCAACGCGGAGGAGTATCCCGGCTACATCAAGTACACCGCCGACGCCTACCGGATGTTCATCAACGAGATCATCTACAGCCTGACCCATTAGGCTCATGTCTATTTCCGCGACCGTTCCCAGTTTCGCCGAGCGCGTGCAGCAGGGGCGCGAGCGCATCCTCGAGCAGCTCCGCCGCGTGATCGTCGGCCAGGACGAGGTCGTCGATCAGGTGCTCGTCGCGCTCTTCACCGGCGGCCACTGCCTCATCACCGGCGTCCCGGGGCTCGCGAAAACGCTCCTCATCAAGACGCTCGCCGAGATCCTGGATCTGCGGTTCAAGCGGATCCAGTTCACGCCCGATCTGATGCCCGCCGACATCACCGGGACGGAGATTCTCGAAGAACAGCACGGCGCGCGCTCGCTGCGGTTCGTGCACGGGCCGATCTTCGCGCAGATCCTCCTGGCCGACGAGATCAACCGGACGCCGCCCAAGACGCAGGCGGCGCTGCTCGAGGCGATGCAGGAGTACCACGTGACCGCGGCGGGACGGACCTACCCGCTGGAGCGCCCGTTCTTCGTGCTGGCGACGCAGAATCCGATCGAGCTCGAAGGCACGTACCCGCTCCCGGAGGCGCAGCTCGATCGCTTCATGTTCAACGTCGTCATGACGTACCTGCCCGAGGATGCCGAGGTGCGCGTCGTGACCGACACGACGGGCGCCGAGGTCCCCGAGGTGGAGTGCGTGCTCGCCGGGCCCGACATTCTCGAGTTCCAGCGGATCGTGCGGCAGGTGGTGGTGACCGACGAGATCGCCCGCTACGCGGTGCGGATCTCCGCCGCCTCGCGGCCCGGGCAGCCCGGGACGCCCGAGTTCATCGACAAGTACGTGAAGTGGGGCGCCGGGCTCCGCGCCTCGCAGGCGATGATCCTCGGCGGGAAGGCGCGGGCGCTCATGCGCGGCCGGCACCACGTGTCGCTCACGGACATTCAGGCGCTCGCGGCGCCGATCCTGCGGCACCGCATTGTCACCAACTTCTACGCCGAGTCGGAGAACATCAACGCCGACGCCATCGTGGTGCGGCTGCTCGAGCACGTTCCCGTGCCGAAGAGCGGTCTGGACGGATGACGGCGGACGTGGCGCACAGGCGTGCCGGTGACCTCAGATTTCTCGACCCGACGATCCTCGCCCGGCTCGGCTCGCTCGAGCTGAAGGCGCGCACCGTCGTCGAGGGCTTCCTCTCCGGCCTGCATCGCAGCCCCTTCAAAGGCTTCAGCGTCGAGTTCGCCGAGTACCGGCAGTACCTGCCGGGCGACGACCTGTCGACCATCGACTGGAAGGTCTACGCGCGCAGCGACCGCTACTACGTGAAGAAGTACGAGGAGGAGACCAACGTCGAGTGTCACCTCCTGCTCGATATCAGCGCGTCGATGGGGTACGCATCGCAGGGCGTCACGAAGCTCCGGTACGGGTCGATGCTCGCCGCGGCGCTGGCGTACCTGATGAACCGGCAGCGCGACGCCGCGGCGCTTACCACCTTCGACGACGCGATCGTGACGATGCTGCCGCCGAGCGCCCGCGCGAGCCACCTGCGGTCGATTCTGGTGACGCTCGATCGCATCACGCTCGGCCGCCGCACCGACGTGTCGAAGCCGCTCCACCTGATGGCCGACGCCATCGGCAAGCGCGGCATCGTCGTCCTGATTTCCGACCTGCTCGACGATCCCGCGCAGGTGGTCGAGGGGCTGCGCCATTTCCGTTTTCGGGGCAGCGACGTCGTGGTGTTCCACCTGCTCGATCCGGCCGAGCGGACGTTCCCGTTCAAGCGCGCGGCGCGCTTCCGCGACATCGAGCTCGGCGACGAGCTGATGGCGGTGCCGTCCATCGTGCGGCAGGAGTATCTCGACGCGCTGCAGCGTGCGATCGACGGCTACAAGCGCGAGCTCGGATCCGGCGGAATCGACTACCAGCTGCTCGACACGTCGACGCCGCTCGAGTTCGCGCTGATGGCGTACCTGTCAACGCGCGGGAAGAGACGGTGATGTTCGGGCTGTGGTTCCTGTCACCGCTCTTCCTCGTCGGCGCGGCGGCCGCGGCGATTCCGATTGCCATTCACCTGTTCTACCGCCGGACCGAGCCGGTGATTGAGTTTGCCGCGATGCGGTATCTCCGGCAGGCGCCGGTCGAAGAATCGAGGCGCCGCCGCCTGCGCGAGCTGCTGCTCCTGGCGCTCCGCGTCACGGCGCTCGTCCTGCTCGCCTGTGCGTTTGCCCGCCCCTATCTGGCCGGCGCGGTTGTCGCCTCGGGCGAGGGCACCGTGGTGCTCGTCGATACGTCGGCGAGCCTGTCGGCGTCAGGGCAGTTCGACCGCGTCCGCGAGCGGGCGGCAGCGGCCGTGCGCGCGGCGCCCGCCACGCACGCCGTCGCGGTGCTGGCGTTCGCGAACGCGGCCGACGTCGTCGCTCCGCTGTCGGCTGACCGCGCGGGCGCGCTTGCCGCGATCGCGCAGCTCACACCCGGTGCGGGCGCCACGCGCTTCCGCGCCGGCCTCCAGCGTGCGAGCGAGGAGCTCGGCAGCCGCCAGGGGCGCATTGTCGTCGTGACGGACCTGCAGGAGAGCGGGTGGGATGCGGCCACCGATGGCGGTGTGCTCGAAGGCGTCACCGTCGAGATCGAGGAGATCGACGGCCCTGCCGCGAACCTGGCCGTGACATCGCTGCGCGTCGAGGCGGGCGAGGCCATCGCGATGGTGCAGAGTTTCGCTGCGCAGGCAGTGACCGAACAGGTGGTCTTCACCGCGGAGCAGCGGCGGCTTGGCGCGGTGCCGGTCTCGATTGCCGCGGGTGGGAGTGCTGAAGCGCGGCTGCCGCTCACGGGTGTCCAGAGCGGCGCGCTCACCGCGTCGATTGTCGACCGCGACGGCTTCCTCGCGGATAACGCCCGTCATACGGTTCTCGACGGGGGCAGTGCGCTGTCGGTGCTCGCCCTGACGGCGTCGGGGCAACCGTCGGAGTCGCTCTATCTCGAACGCGCGCTCACGATTGCCGACGGTCCGGGCGGTTTCCGCTTCCGCGCGATTCGGGCATCGACCTTCGCCGCTTTTGACGACGGCGGTCAGCTCGATGTGATCGTGGTCGCGGGCACCGGCGGGCTCGACGAGCGGGGACGCGCGCGGCTGGCGGAATTCGTCCGGTCGGGCGGCGGGTTGCTCGTGGCCGTCGGTCCCGACGTCGAGGCGGCCATCCTCTCGCAGGCGTTGAGCGGCGTCGTCTCGACGGGCTGGCGCGTCCGGCCGGCGGCGGCGGTGAGCTTTGCGCCGGCCGACAGCCGGCATCCGGTCTTCCGGCCGTTCGGGGGCGTCGGCACGCTCGGCAACGTGACCTTCACGCGGGCGGCGCTCGTCGACGTCGCCGACGGCGCGAGGGTGCTGGCACGCTACACCGACGGCACACCGGCGCTCGTCGAGGAGCAGACACGCGCGGGGCGCGTCCTCGTGTTCGGATCCGATCTCAACTACCGGTGGAACGACTTTCCGCTGCAGCCGGCGTTCGTGCCGTTCGTGCACGAGACGATGCGGTATCTCGGCTCAGCGAGGTCGTCGCGAACGGAGTACCAGGTGGGCGACCTGCCTGGCGCCCTGGGCGCGACGCCGGGCGTGGTGCAGCTCGGGACGAACCAGGCGCGCGGGCGGCGTGTCGCGGTCAACACCGATCCCCGTGAATCGGATCCGCGGCGCATGACGGGAGAGGCGTTCCAGGCGGGCCTCTCACGCCTGCAGGCGGGCGCAGCGACCGAAGCGCAGGCGGAGGCGCGCCGGCAGGAGGACGCGCAGGGGCTCTGGTGGTACGGGCTGCTGCTGCTGGTGGTCAGTCTGGCCGCCGAAGGGCTGCTCGGCCGGAGGCTTGGATGATGAGCGACAGCTACCTGCCGTTGTTGGCGCTTCTGGCCCGCGTGCGAAACCGGTGGCGGACGATTACCACACTGCGCGCGTGGACGCTGGGCGCCGCGATTGCGGCTGTCACGCTTGGGCTTGCGCTGACGGCACAGCAGCTCGCTCAGCCCGAGGGCGTCGGGCTCGTCCTGCTGTGGGGCGCGGCGGGCGCCATCGTTGTCGCGGTGATCGCGACCGCGATGGCGCCGCTCCGGCACACGCCGCGTGACGCCCAGATGGCGCGCTTCATCGAGGAGCGCTGCCCCGACCTGGAGGACGCGCTCGTCACGGCTGTCGTGCACCGCGGTGCTGACGGCGATGCGATGACTGCCGCCGTCGTCCGCGATGCTGCCGAGCGGACCACGCGCGTCGACATCGACGCGATCATCAGCCGGCGTGCGCTGAAGCGGACGGCGCTCGTCGCGGCTGCAGCGTCGGTGGCGTTTGTTGCGGGAATGGGCTTTTCCGCGGGTCCGGCGCGCGGCGCGGCGGCGGTTGCGGGGGCGTATCTGTTTCCCGCCCGGTTGGCGCTCGAGGTCACCCCCGGTGATGCGAGGGTTCGCGCGGGCGAGTCGCTGCACATTGTCGCCCGCACGACCGGCGGGACGGCGATTGTCCCCGTGCTGCGCGTGCGCGACGGCAACGAGCGGCGGGAGAGCCGGATGGAGCCGGCGCCCGAAGGGTTTGCCGTCACGATCGACGGCGTCGACCGCGATTTCCACTACATCGTGACCGCTGCGGGCGCGTCCACGCGCGAGTACGCCGTGACCGTGCTCCGTGCGCCGCGCGTCGAGCGCATCGACCTCCGGTACGAGTATCCGGCCGGGTTTGGCATGGCGCCGCGCATGGAGGAGGACGGCGGTGACATCTACGGTCCGGCGGGCACGCGCGTCCAGGTGACGATCCACGCCGACAAGCCGGTGCGATCCGCGGCGCTGAACCTCACGGGCGGCCAGCCCATCGCGCTGGCCGCGCGCGGCGAGGCGATGATGGTGGGCGAGCTGACGATTACCGAGGACGGGTCGTATCGCGTGGCGCTCGCCGACGCCGATGGCCTCACGGGCGACGGCGGAACGGAATACTTCATCCGTACGCTCCAGGATCGCCCGCCCGACGTCCGCATCGTCCGGCCCGCCAGCGACCGTCAGGTGACGCCCGTCGAGGAGGTGTCGATCGACGCGAGCGCGGATGACGACTTCGGCGTCGCGTCGCTCGACCTCGTGTACTCCGTCCGCGGCGGCGCGGAGAAGGTTGTGCCGTTCGAGCGCCGCGGCTCGACCACCGCCGTGACGGGGAGCCGGATGCTGTACCTCGAGGATCTCGGCGTCCGGCCCGGCGATTTCGTCGCGTACCACGCGCGGGCGCGCGACGTCAGCCGCGGCAAGCGCTCGAGCGAGGCACGCAGCGACATCTTCTTCCTCGAGGTGACGCCGTTCGAGGAGGAGTTCACCGCCGCCGAGAGTCAGGGAATGGGCGCGGGCGGCGGCGAGGAGCAGTCGCTCGAAGAGCTGATTCAGGGCGAGAAGGAGATCATCACGGCGACGTGGAATCTGGACCGGCGCGGACGCGAGACGGGCGGCCGCTCCCCGGACGACATCGGGAGGGTGGGGCGCGCGCAGCGCGATCTCCGCACGCGGACGGCGACGCTGCTGGGCCAGATGCAGCGCGCCGGCAACATGCGGCGGCGGCTGCCGGGCGGCCGCGGCGGTCCGGCGCCGGCCGACACGATGGCCGAGGCCATTGGGCGCGCGGCGCAGTCGATGGAGGTCGCGCAGAAGGAGCTCGAGGGGCTCAGGACGACCGAGGCGCTGCCGCACGAGATGACGGCCCTCAACGAGCTGCTGCGCGCGCAGGCCGAGATCCGCCAGCGGCAGATCCAGCAGCAGGCGAACGGGACCGGCGGCCGCGGCTCCAACCGGCAGCAGCAGGACATGTCGTCGCTCTTCGATCGCGAGCTGGCGCGGCAGCAGCAGACCAACTACGAGACGCCCGCGAGCCGCGAGACGCGCGACGAGCGCTCGGGGGAGGAAACGGTCGATCGCATTCAGGATCTGGCGCGGCGGCAGGACGAGCTGACGCGCCGCCAGCAGGAGCTGGCGCGCCGGCAGGAGACCCTGTCGCAGGAGGACGTCCGCCGGGAGCTGGAGCGCCTGACGCGCGAGCAGACCGAGCTCCGGCGGCAGGCCGAGGAGCTGGCGCGCGAGCTTCAGCAGCAGGACAGGAATCAGGGGTCAGGTGTCAGGGGTCAGCAGCAGCAACAGGGCCAGCAGCAGGGCGGCCAGCAGCAGGGTCAACAACAAGGGCAGCAGCAGGGGCAGCAGGGCGGCCGCGGCGGCGGATCGGGCTCCGATCGGCAGCAGGCGAGCCGCGAGCTGCAGCAGGCAGCCGAGGAGATGCAGGGCGCCGCGAGTGAGCTGCGGCGCGACAACCCGCGGCAGGCGAGCGCCCGCGGCAGCCGGGCCGCCGAGCGGCTGCGCGATGTGGAGCAGCGCATGCGCGGCAGCCAGCCCGACGACCGGCGGCGCGCGCTCGGCGAGCTGCAGCTCGAGTCGCGGCAGCTGGCCGACGCCCAGCGGCAGCTCGGTCAGGACGGCGCCGGCCGCGAAGGCGGCGATCGCGCCGACCGTGCGCGGCGGCGCGCCGCGGAGCAGGAGCGGCTGGCGGGGCGCGCCGAGCGGCTCGATCAGTCGGTCCGTCAGCTTGCCGGCGGCGACGCCGAGTCGCTGCGCGAGGAGAACGCGCTCGACGAGGCGGTGCGGGAGCTCGATCGATCCCGGACCGCGCAGCGGATGCGCGACGCGGCGCGCGCGGATCGCCAGGCGGCCGAAGCCAAGGGACCGCAGGGGCAGACGCTCAGCCCCCGCGAGAGCGACGAGATCGCGCGCGGCCTGGAGCGCCTCGCGGATCGGCTGGGCGCCGCGGGCGCCGAAGGCGGCCAGTCGGATCAGGCCAGCCAGGAGCTGGCGCGGCTGCGCGAGCTGCGCGAGGAGCTGGCGCGGCTCGACCGCGAGCTCCGCGATCTGCGCGAGGGCGGGAATCAGACCGGTCAGGGCGCGCGCGGGCGCGGCGGCCGTCAGAGTGGACAGGGCCAGGGCGCCGAAGGCGGGCGCGGCGGCCAGAACGTCGACGCGGCCGGCGCCTGGCAGGACGCGCGCGAGCTCCTCAACGAGCTCCAGGAGTTCGGCGTGGTCCCCGACGCCGACGGCTTCAATCCGGGCCGCTCGGCGCCCGGGACCGAACCGTGGAAGCAGGACTTCGCGCGGTGGGACGAGCTGAAGGTGCAGGTCGCCGCGGCACTCGAGCGGGCCGAGCGTACGGCCGCCGATCGGCTGCGGGAGCAGCAGTCGCGCGACCGCCTCAACGCCGGGGCGACCCAGTCGGTCCCCGAGCAGTACCGGAAGCTCGTCGAGCGCTACTATCGCGCGCTCGCGGGAGGCAAGTAGGACGTGCAATTCGCCGTGTCGTATCCCTGGTGGGTGCTCCTGCTGCTCGCGGCGGCAACCGTCGCCGTGGCCTGGGGCTTCTACGCGGGCGCGATCGTGCCGCTTCCACCGCGCCGGCGCGCACTGCTCGCCGGGCTGCGCGCGCTGACGCTGCTGTTCCTCCTCGTCTGTCTGCTGCGTCCGGTCCGCGTGGTGCCGCCCGATACCGCGAGCGACGCCCTCGTCCCCGTGCTCGTCGACGTCTCCCGCAGCATGCGTCTCGCCGACACGGGCACGGCCCGCATCGACGTGGCGCGCGACCTCCTGGACCGCCACGTCCGCCCGGCGCTCGGCGGGCAGTTCCGCACGGAGTTCTGGACGTTCGGCGACGCGCTCGCGCCATTGGAGGCGAACCCCGCGCTCGCGGCTGACGCCCGCCGCAGCGATCTCTCCGGTGCGCTGCGCGCGGTTCGCGAACGGTACCGGCAGCAGCGGCTCGCCGGCGTGGTCGTGATTTCCGACGGCGGCGACACCGGCGCGGAGGAGCCCGCCGGGGCCGTCGACGCGAGCGCCGTGCCGGTGTATGCGATTGGCGTCGGCGCGCGCCGGCCGCCCCCCGACTTCGAGGTGCTCGACGTGTCGGCCGGCGCGCCGGCGCACACCGATTCGTCGATCGACGTCACGTCCGCCGCGGTCAACCGCGGCAGCGCGGCACCGTTCGACTTACGCCTGCTCGAGAACGGCCGGCCGATCGATCTCCGGCGGGTCACGCCGGCGGCCGACGGCAGCCCCGTCCGTGCGGTGTTCACGGTGTCGTCGCCGCGCGAGACGCCGACGGTCTACACCGTCGAGATTCCTTCCACCGCGGGCGAGCTCGTGCTCGACAACAATCGCCGCAGCGTGCTCGTGGAGCCGCCCGCGCGCCGCCGCCGCGTCCTCATGATCGAGGGGGCGCCCGGGTTCGAGCACTCGTTCATCAAGCGCGCGCTCGGCAACGACCCCGGCATCGAGCTCGACTCGGTGGTCCGGAAGGGCCGCGACGCGCGCGGCGCGCCGACATATTTCGTCCAGGCGTCCGAGGGGCGTGCGTCTCGCCTCACGACCGGCTTTCCGCAGCTGCGTGCAGCGCTCTACGAGTACGACGCCGTGATGCTGGCCAACGTCGAGGCCGATGCGCTCTCACGGCCGCAACTCGAGATGCTGGCCAGTTTCGTCGACGCGCGCGGCGGAGGCGTGCTGGTGTTCGGGGCGAAGTCGTTCGTGCAGCAGGGCTTCGCGGGCACGGCGCTCGAGCCGGTGCTGCCGCTCGGCCTGACCGACCGCGGAGGCGGTGTGATGCAGGCGGCGGCCCGCGCCGAGCCCGGCCTGGCCGTCAGCGTCACCGCCGACGGCCTGACGCATCCCGTCATGCGCATCGAGGCCGAGGTCGATCTCGACAAGCGGTGGCGTGCGGTGCCCGCGCTCGCCGGCGTGGCGGCGCTCGGCGCGCTGCGCCCCGGCGCGCAGGCGCTCGCGCTCGTGCACGCGCCCGACGGTCCGCGGCCGCTCGTCGCCGTCCAGCGTTATGGACAGGGCCGATCGATGGTCTTCACCGGCGAAGCGTCGTGGCGCTGGCGGATGCGCCTCCCGTCCGAGGATCGGACGCACGAGCTGTTCTGGAGGCAGGCGGTGCGGTGGGTGTCGGCGGCCGCGCCGGATCCGGTGGACGTCGCGCCGCTCCCGCCGATGGTCCCGGGCAGCCGGGCGTCGCTCGCGGTGGACGTGCGCAACGACGAGTTTGCCCCGATCGGCGACGCCGACGTGCGCGTCACCGTGACGCGGCCCGGCGGCGCCACGCAGGAGGTGGCCGCGCGGCTCGCCGACGCGCAGGCGGGCCGCTACGCCGGCGAGCTTCGGTTCGACGAGCCCGGCGTGTATCGCATCAGCGCCATCGCCTCGCGTGAGGGACGGCCTGTCGGCCGCGCCAGCCGGGCCGTGCTCGTGGGCGGCGCCGACCTCGAGATGGCCGATCCGCGCCTCCACGAAGACGTGCTCCGCCGGATCGCGCTGGCGAGCGGCGGCGGCTACCTCGCGGCCGACGACGCGGGCACCCTGGGGTCGCTGCTGACGATGGCGGCCGGCGGGCCGAGCGCGCCGCGTCTCGAGGAGCTGTGGCACAACGCCTGGATCTTCGTCGGTCTCATCCTGCTCCTCGGCACCGAATGGGCGCTGCGCCGACGGTGGGGGCTCAGGTGAGCCCCATCAGGCCTTGGGCCTTGGGCGTTGGGCTTTGGGTGTTGTCACTCCTCCTTGCCGCGTCCGCGGCGGCGGGCGAGCGGTACGTGGTCCTCGTCTCCGGCGTGTCGGGCGAGGAGAAGTTCGCGGCGCAGCAACAGAAGTGGCGCGCCGAGCTCGCCGCCTTCCTGACCACGAGCTTCCAGTTTCCGGATGCGAACGTCGTCAGCCTCGACGAGCAGGGTGACGCGAGCTCGCGCGCGACGGCCGCGAACGTGCGGCGGCTGTTCGGCGACCTGCGGCGGCGGCTGACGCGCGACGACATGCTCATGGTGGTGCTCATCGGCCACGGCACCTTCGACGGCGCGGATGCGAAGTTCAACCTGGTCGGCCCCGACCTGAGCGCCCCGGAGTGGAAGGCGCTGCTCGACCCGCTGCCGGGCCGTCTGGTCGTCGTCAATACGACCGCGTCGAGCTTTCCCTTCCTCGAGGAGCTCTCGCGGGCCGGACGCGTCGTCATCACCGCCACCGATTCGGCGGCGCAGCGGTTCGCGACGGTCTTTCCCGAATACTTCACGCGCGCCCTCGCCGATCGGTCGAGCGATCTCGACAAGAACGGCCGCGTGTCGGTGTGGGAGGCGTTCGCGGCCGCCAGCGCCGGAGTGAAGCGGCACTACGAGCAGCGGGGGCAGCTGTCGACCGAGCGGCCGCTGCTCGACGACAACGGCGACCGCGAAGGGCGGGAGGCGGACACGCCCGGCGAGGACGGCGCCGTCGCGCGGACGCTGTATCTCGATCCCGACCCCGGCACGAACACGGCCGACGCGGCGCTCGCGGCGCTCGAGCGGCGGCGGTTCGCGCTCGAGAAGCAGCTCGAGGAGCTGAAGGCGCGGCGCAACTCGATGTCAGAAGCGGAGTATCAGGCGGAGCTCGAAAAGATCCTCGTCGAGCTGTCGAGAGTCGCGCAGGAAATCCGGAAACGTTCGTAGGCGTTCGAAGCGTTCGGACCGTTCGAATCGTTCCGTGGGTTCACGTTCTGGAGCGTTTCGACTGGCGCTCCTTTCGGCGTCCCCACCAGTCCAAGAACACAATCACCGAGGCGATCGCGATGATCCCCCAGATCATCAGCATGAAATCAGCGAGAGGGCTTCCCATTTGTCACCGCCATCGCTAGGCCGACGAGCATCAGCCAGGCCGCAATACCAGCCAAGGGCACGACCACCGACCCGCGGCTCTCACCGACGAACCAATTGAGCGCCAGTGCCCCGATGATGAGCGCCGCAAGCTCCCGCAACGCCTCCGCCAAGACGGCCCGCCGTGGCTGCGTCAATCGTAACATCGTCCTCCTGGGCCGGGTGCAGCTCGGCTGCCATCGACAATCACGCGAAAACTCCCGGGAAAGCCATGTGTCATTCCGCGGACGTTGCAGTTTGTGCCACGTCGAGGAGGGTGTCCGGTTGCAGAAAATTCACACGTATAATCCGGCCGATCCCGGTCAGATGGCTTTGACGTCAGGCACGCGGCTCGGCGCGTACGAGATCGTTGCGCTCCTCGGAGCGGGCGGGATGGGCGAGGTGTATCGCGCGCGCGACACGCGACTGGATCGCATCGTCGCGATCAAGGTGCTTCCCGCCGACATGGCGTCGACCGGCGAGCTGCGCGAGCGCTTCGAGCGTGAAGCCCGCACCGTGGCTGGCCTGAATCATCCGCATATCTGCACGCTGCACGACGTCGGCCGCCACGAAGACGTCGACTTCCTGGTGATGGAGTACCTCGAGGGCGAGACGCTGCAGGAGCGGCTGCAGCGCGGGCCGCTGCCGCTCGATCAGTCGCTGCAGGTTGCGATACAGGTGGCCGACGCGCTCGCCGCCGCGCACCGGGCGGGTGTCGTCCATCGCGACCTGAAGCCGGGCAACATCATGCTCCTGCGGCGCGGGAGCGGACCGCCGGATGCCAAGCTGCTGGATTTCGGATTGGCCAAACCCGCCGGCCCCATCGCCGCCGGCTCGGCCTCTATGCTGCCGACGACGCCGCGCGGGCTGACGGTGCAGGGCACCATTCTCGGCACGTTCCAGTACATGGCGCCGGAGCAACTCGAAGGGCTCGAGGCGAACGCGCGCACCGACATCTTTGCGTTCGGCGCGGTGCTCTACGAGATGCTCGCCGGCCGGAAGGCGTTCGAGGCAAAGAGCCACGCCGGCCTGATTGCCGCAATTCTCGAGCACGAGCCGGCGCCTGTCTCGACCGCACAGCCGCGCGTGCCACGCGAACTCGAACATGTCGTGCGGCGGTGCCTGGCGAAGAATCCCGACGAGCGGTGGCAGACGGCGGCCGACCTACACCGCGAGCTGCAGTGGGCGGGCGAGTCACCCACCGGGGAGCCGTCGCGCCCGGAGGCGCCGCCGCGGCGCGCGTCCGTGTGGCGGCGTCCGATTCCGCTCGGTGCCTCGATCGGCGCCGCGTGTGCCGTCGCACTGGCCGCGGGTACGGGCGCATGGATGTCTTCGCGCGTCGCCCCGACACCCGACGCGCGCGTGGCGCGGCTCACGATGGTGTTGCCACCGGGCGACGAGCTGACGGGGCTCACCGTTCCGGCAGTGGGGATCTCACCGGCAGGGATCCATGTCGCGTACGTGGCAATGAGCGGCGGCCGTCAGCAACTGCACGTTCGAGCTGTCAACAGTCTCGAGACGCGGGCACTGCCAGGGACGGAATCGGCAACGATACCGTTCTTTTCACCTGATGGGCAGTGGATCGGGTTTTTCGCGCAGGGAAGGCTGAAGAAGGTCTCGCTCGCCGCCGGCACGGTTCAGACCGTCGCTGACGCGCCGTTCGGCGTCGGGGCCAGCTGGGCACCGGATGGGAACATCTATTTTGGTGCGACGAATATTTCGGGCATCGTCCGCGTGTCAGCAAACGGCGGAACGCCAGCTGAAGTCACCCGGCTCGATCGGGCGAAAGGAGAAGTCAGTCACCGGTGGCCCCACATCCTGCCGGGCGGCCGGGCGTTGATGTTCACCGTCTGGATGGGTCCCGCGCGGGATGAAAGCGAGGTGCACGTGCAGCGCCTCGATACGGGAGAACGTATCCGGGTGGTGCAGGGCGGGACCGCCGCCACGTATGTCCAGACCGGCCATGTCGTTTACGCGCGCGCCGACGAATTGCTCGCCGTCCCCTTCGATCCGGACCGCCTGCAGGTATCCAACGAGCCCGTCAGGTTGACCGATTCGGTTCCGGTGACTGGCGAAGGCGCGGCGCAGTACGCGGTGTCGGACACCGGCGAGCTTGCCTACCTGCCCGGCGACCCCAAGCGATACGAGCGGCGGCTCGTCTGGGTCGCTCGCGACGGCCGTGTTGAGCCGTTACCGGCGCCGCCCCGTGAGTACTACGGCAACACGGTCATTTCTCCGGATGGGCGCCGGGCGGCCGTGGATATCCACGCGGGAACGATTGGTATCTGGTTGTTCGACTTCGTCCGCAGCACCCTGACGCCGCTCACCACGGGAAGCGGCAGCAATCAGGCACCGCGCTGGACGCCCGACGGAAGGCGCATTGTGTATCGTGGCACCCGAGCTGGTTTCCGTAACCTGTGGTGGATGGCGGTGGACGAGGTCTCGACGGAAGAACGGCTGACGACCGGTGACACCGTCCAGACTGCGGAAGCGTGGACGGCCGACGGCCAATCGCTCTTGTACACCGTCAATGACCCTGTGACTGGAGCCGATGTATGGGTGCTCCCGGGCGAGGGTGACCGGAAGCCCAGAGCCGTGCTCAATAGCCGGATGAACGAGCGGTTTCCGCGACCATCGCCGGACGGTCGTTGGCTGTCGTACGTGTCCGACGAGTCTGGCCGTGAGGAAGTATTCGTCCGGCCATTCCCAGAGCCTGGAGCCAGGGTGCAAATCTCGACCGACGGTGGGAGCGAGCCGATCTGGTCTCGCGACGGACGCGAGGTGTTCTATCGCAGCGGCGACCGGATGATGGCGGTCGAGATCGCGACGGCGCCAGCGTTCAAGGCCGGGCCCCCGCGCATGCTGTTCGAAGGCCGCTTTGTACCCGGTCCAAACGGTGTCACCGGATACGATGTTGCCGGGGACGGTCGTTTCCTGATGGTCCAGCCGCTGCATCCCGACCCGCCCACGGACCAGATCCACGTGGTGCTCAACTGGTTCGAGGAACTTCGCGAAATCGGCAACTGAACGCCCGAACGATCCGAACCCTCGGAACGATCCGAACGCCCGGACGATCCGAACGATTCGAACGAGGACGCGCGCTCGCCGTCCTCGCGCAGGTCGAACACCGTATCGAGCCGCGTGATCGCGAGCATCCGCCGCACCCGAGGCGGCGGCGCCGCGAGAATCAGGCGCGCACCACGCTCGCGGGCCGCATGGAAGGCGAGCACCAGTTCGCCCAGCCCGCGCGCATCCAGACAGGTGACCTCCGCCAGGTTCACCGCGACCTCGGCGAAGCCGGCGCCGGCCAGCTGCGCGACCGCCGCGGGCAGGCTGCCGCGCTCGGCCGCCGCGCCCGCCGCGAGCGAGCCGCGCAGATCGACGCGTGCGAGCCCGTTTGTAACCGCCGGTGTCATCTCTATGGTCATACGGGTGGATCCTCTCGATCGATTCAACGACGGGGCGCCGGACATCGAACACGGTGTGCCTGGATGAGACAGCATGGGCGGGTGGGGTAGAGTGGGGACGACTGGATGAGATGCCGACACTGCGGCACCGAAATCGCCGACAAGGCGCTCATCTGCTACCGCTGCGGGCGTGCGACGACGGATCCGC
>CAZGLC010000058.1:5281-21043 GCA_964526235.1 uncultured Bifidobacteriaceae bacterium | reverse complement strand
GGCGCGTGCAGATCCCGAAGCCGTCCGGCGGCGTGCGCGCACTGGGTCTGCCGACCATCGCCGACCGGATCGCGCAGACGGCAGCGGCGCTGGTTCGTCACGACCGTGTGACGTGGTCAAGACGCTCGGCGGGAGATCGATCGCAGGGCGGCATCTCCAGGGAGCCGTCGCCCCGTTCCCGTTTCGGGAACGGCCGACACGGATGTCTCGATTCCCCGTCCCCGAGGGCGAGGCAGACTTGTCCTTCACTGCCGGCACAAGGTCCCCTCGACACACCGATTCTCAGCCTGAGGAGCCCGTCTGGCCGGCAGGCGGAAGCGCCGGTGATGCTCAACAGGAGGAAGGGACAGACCTGGCCCCGGCTGTGCCGTCGCCGAAAGGCTGAAGCCCTCCGAGACTACGACCGACCGGCTATCGGCTACCGGCCAGCTCGATCTGCTCGAGGATCTTCTGCCGGAACAGGGGCTTCAGATCGGCCAGGCTGCCGGTGGCGCTGCAGCCGGACGCGTTCGTGTGGCCGCCGCCGCCGAACTGCCGCGCGACGGCGTGGACGTCGATCTGTTCCTTCGAGCGCAGGCTGACGCGCCAGTCGTCGGCGCCGATCTCCTTGAAGAACACCACCGCCTGGATCTCCTTGACCGTGAGCGGCAGGTTGATCAATCCCTCGGTGTCCTCGTAGGTGCCGCCGCAGTCGGCGGCGAGCTGCCGGTCGACCACGAGCGTGGCGACGCGTCCGCTGGCGTCGAGCTCCATTCGGTTCAACACGGCGCCGAACAGCTTCAGCCGGCCGAGACTGTTGCTGTCGAACACGCTGCGCGCCACGGCCGACGGAACGACCCCGGCCTCGACGCAGCGGCGGCAGATCTCGAAGGTCCGCGGCGAGATGTTCGAGTAGTGGAACGACCCGGTATCGGTGAGGATCGCGATGTAGATGTGCAGCGCAATCTCGTACGTCAGGGGCACGCCGAGCTCGCGCACGACATCGAACACCATCTCGCCGCAGGCGGAGGCGGAGACGTCGAACCAGTTCACCGCGCCGTACATCGCGTTGCCGACGTGGTGATCGATGTTGACGACGAAGCCGCGCTCGAGCCCGGCGATGCCGGTGCGCGTCAGATCGCCCGATTCCATGACGACGACCGCATCGCCCGGGTCGTCCACGCGGTCGGTCATTTCGATCTCGGAGACGCCGGGAAAGACGAGCAGCGGCGGCGGGGCAGGGTCGCGGCTGACGACCCGCACGGTCTTGCCGAGCGCGCGCAGCGCGTACGCCAGGGCGAGCTGGGAGCCGACGGCGTCGCCGTCGGGCCGCACGTGCGATGCGATGACGAAGCGCGCCCGGCGGCGGAGCGCGGCCGCCACCTCGGCCGCGGTCCCCGCCTCACGTGTCGTCATCGTCCCGGGGCCCGCGCTGCCGCTCCTCCTCATGGAGATCGCGGAGGATCTGCTCGATCCGATCCTGCTGCTCGATTGTCTGATCGAAGCGGAATTCGAGCTCGGGGACGCGCCGCAGCCGCAGCCGCCCCCCGAGGTGGCGCCGGAAGAACGGCGTGGCGCGCTCGAGCGCCTGCGCCGTCTCGCGCCGGGCCTTATCGTCGCCCATCGACGTGTAGAAGACGCGGGCGTGCTGCAGGTCGGGGGAGACCTGCACGCGCGTCAACGTGATGAAGCCGATGCCGGGATCGTGGACGGTGCCGCGGGTCAGCAGCTCACTCAGCTCCTGGCGAATCTGATCGCCGACCCGGTCGGGACGATAGCCCTGCGCCATAGGTCAAGAACTCGATGTCGGTGCGCGTGATGAGGTGGAGCTCGACGCTGAGGAGTCCGACGACCACTTACGCAGTGACAGGAACCCGTACCATCGTGAAGACCTCGATCATGTCACCGACCTTGATGTCGTTGAAGCGTTCGAGGCCGATGCCGCACTCGATGCCCGCCTTCACCTCGGAGACGTCGTCCTTGAAGCGGCGCAGCGAGCCGATCTTGCCCTCGTGGACCACCACATTGTCGCGCAGCAGCCGGGCCTGCGTCTCGCCCGCGCGCGTGATCCGGCCGTCGGTCACGATGCAGCCGGCGATGGCGCCGACCTTCGGCACCTTGAACACTTCGCGGATTTCCGCCGTGCCGATCCGCACTTCCTTGAACGTCGGATCGAGCAGGCCCGTCATGCCCTTCTTGATCTCATCGGTCACGTTGTAGATGACCGAGTGCAGGCGGACGTCGACCTGCTCGCGTTCGGCCACGTCGGCCGCGTTGCGATCGGGCCGCACGTTGAACCCGATCACGATCGCATTCGACGCGGAGGCGAGCAGTACGTCCGACTCGTTGATCGCGCCGACGCCCGAGCGGATGATGTTGATCTTGACCTTCTCGTCCGACAGCTTCGTCAGCGTGTCGGCGAGCACCTCGGCCGACCCCTGCACGTCCGCCTTGACGATGATCGGCAGCTCCTTGATGCCGCCCTCGGCAATCTGCTCCTTGAGCGACTCGAGCGTGAGCCGGCCGCCCTTGGCGCCGAGCGCCAGCTCCTTGGCCCGCGTCTGCCGGAACGTCGCGATCTGACGCGCCTTGGCCGCGTCCGCCACGGTCTGGAACGGATCGCCGGGCTGCGGCAGGCTCGTGAGACCGAGCACCTCCACGGGCGTCGACGGTGGGGCCGCCTTTACCGGCCGGCCGCGATCGTCGATGAGCGCGCGCACGCGGCCGACCACGGGGCCGGCAATGAAGTTGTCGCCGACGCTGAGGGTGCCGTCCTGCACGAGCACCGTCGCCACCGGGCCGCGGCCGCGATCGAGCTTCGCCTCGAGCACGGTGCCCGACGCGCTGCGCTTCGGGTTCGCCTTCAGCTCGAGGATGTCGGTCGAGAGCAGGATCATCTCGAGCAGCAGGCCGAGGTTCTGCTTCTTCTTGGCCGACACCGGAACCATGACCGTCTGGCCGCCCCAGTCTTCGGGCACGAGGTTCAGCTCGGCCAGCTCGCGCTTGACGTTGTCCGGGTTCGCCTCGGCCTTGTCGACCTTGTTGATCGCCACCACGATCGGCACGTTGGCCGCGCGGGCGTGATCGATCGCCTCGCGCGTCTGCGGCATGACGCCATCGTCAGCCGCGACGACGAGCACGACGACGTCGGTCACCTTGGCGCCGCGCGCGCGCATCAGCGTGAACGCCTCGTGGCCCGGCGTGTCGAGGAAGACGATGCTCCGGCCGGCGGACACGTCCACGTGATAGGCGCCGATGTGCTGCGTGATGCCGCCGGCTTCGCGCTCGGCCACGCGCGTCTCGCGGATCGCGTCGAGCAGCGACGTCTTGCCGTGGTCGACGTGGCCCATGACGGTGACGACCGGCGCCCGCGGCGCCATGTCTTCGGCGCGCGAGTCCTCGGTGGCGGCCGAGACGAGCTCCTCCTCGAAACTGCGGAGGGCGACCTCCGCCCCGAACTCGCGCGCGATGTCGCGGGCCTTCTCGATGTCGACCGTGCTGTTGATGGTCATCATCATGCGCTTCATCAACAGCTTCGCGAGCACGTCCTTGACGCGGACGTCGAGCTTGTCCGCGAGATCCTTCACCGTCATCCCCTCGGCCAGCGTGATCGTGCGCGTAATGGGAGGCGGCGCCGCCGGGGCGATCGTCGCCGCCGGAGCCGACGGACGCTCGCGGCGTGGCGTGACCGGCCGCTGGCCGGGCCGCTGCTGACCGAATGGCGGCCGCCCGAACGGCGGCCGCGGCGGCGGCATACCCGGCCGCGCCTGCTGCGGCCGGACTGGCTGCGACGGAAGCGGCCGCGGTCCGCCCAGCATGCTCGGGGTCGTCGGCCGCAGAGGCGGCGGGTACGCGGGGCGCCCGGGGGCGCCCGCCGGGCGCGCGCCGGCCGGCGCTGCCAGCGGTGCCGCGGGTTTGACGATACGCGGCTGTCCCGCCACCGGCCGCTTGGCCGGCGTCAGCGGACGCGCAGGCTGCAGCGTCTGGCCGGGCTGCTCAATCCGCAGCCGCAGCGTCGGCGGTACCATCCGCCCTGGCGTTGACGGCCGTTCGGCCGGCGGCTCCTCGACGCGCGGCGCCTCTTCGGCGGCTGGCGCGGCGGCTTGCGGCGCAGGCTCGGCGACAGGCGGCGGTTCGGCGGCAACAGACAGGGGCACGACGAAAGGCGCCTCCTCGACTTCGGCCTCCGACGGCGGAGCAGGAGGCGCTTCAGCCTCGAGCGGCGGCGGCGCCGCGGGCCGGATGGTCTTGACGAGCCGCGGCGGCCCGAGCACCGGCGTGGTCGGCTTCGGCGGCTCGGCCTTGCGGGCCGCCGCGGCTTTCTTGCCTCCGCGGGCCGGCGCAGGCGCCTCGGAGAACATGTCGCCGCCGGGCAGCGCAATGTTGCGCTGCCGCGCCATGCGCTCGACGAACGAGCGGGCGACGACCTCCTCGATCGTGCTCGAGGCGCTCTTCAGCTCGATGCCGTGGTCGCGCTTGAGCAGCGCGAGCACTTCCTGGCTCGTGGTTCCGAGCAGTTCCGCGACCTTGTAAATCCGGACAGTAGCCAAACGTTATTCCTCTGGTGCCTTCGCAGCCTCCGCCTCCGCGGCCTCACCTTCTTCAACGGGTTCGGCCTCTTCCGCCTCCGCGCTCTGCGCTTCGGCGGACACGTCGGCGGACAAGTCGGTTTCTTCGGTTGGAGCGACTTCCGTGTTCTCGCCTTCGGCCACGCCCTCCCCAAGCTCGAGCGCGCCGAACTGCGCCTCGACTTCCTTGCGCTTCTCTTCTTCGCTCTTGATGTCGATGCGCCAGCCGGTCAGCTTGGCCGCCAGCCGCACGTTCTGCCCCTTCTTGCCGATGGCCAGCGACAGCTGCTTGTCCTCGACGACGACTTCCATCACGCGTTCCTTGTCGTCGACGATGGAGACGCGCTGCACCTTGGCGGGGCTGAGCCCATGGGTCACGAACGCGACGGCGTCGTCGGACCATTCGACGATGTCGATCTTTTCGCCGCGCAGCTCGCGGATGATCGCCTGGACGCGCGTTCCCTTCATGCCGACGCACGCGCCCACCGGGTCGACGTCGCGCTCGCGCGAGTAGACGGCGACCTTGGCACGGTCGCCCGCCTCGCGAACGGCGCCGCGGATCATGACCGTGCCGTCGTAGATCTCCGGCACTTCCTGCTCGAACAGCTTGATGAGCAGTGCCGGGTCGGTCCGCGACAGCACGATCTGCGGTCCCTTGGCGCTGCGGTTCACGCCCTTGATCACGGCGCGGAGCCGCTCGCCCGGACTGTAGCTCTCGGCCCGCGACTGCTCCTTGCGGGGGAGCACCGACTCGACGCGCCCGATCTCGACGATCAGATCGCCGTTCTCGAACCGCTTCACCGTGCCGTGGATCACTTCACCGACCCGCTGGTTGTACTCGGCGAAGATGTTCTCCCGCTCGGCCTCGCGCACCTTCTGAAAGATGACCTGCTTGGCCGTCTGCGCTGCGATCCGCCCGAGCACGTCGGTGCGCTTCGGGAACTCGATCTCCATGTCGACTTCGGCCTCGTCGCCGTAGAGCTCCTGCGCTTCGGTCAGCGAAATCTGCGTGACCGGATCGGTCACTTCCGAGACGATGTGTTTGACGGCGAACAGATCGACCTGCCCGGTCTCCTGGTTGAAGCGGGCTTTGAGGTCCTCGTGCGTCTCGTTGGTCTTGTAGTACTTCCGCGACGCGGTGAGGACGGCGTCCTCGATCGCCGTGACGATCGTCTCGGGCTCGATGCCTTTTTCCTTGGCGAGCGCCTCGATGGTCTGCATCAACGGGTTTGACATGTCTGCTGCTTTCATCAGAACTCGACTTCCAAACGGCCGCGCGTGATCAGGCCGAGCGGCAGCCGATGCACCCGGCCGTTGCGCGCCTCCAGGAGCACCTCCGACGCCTCCACGCCCCGCAGCCGGCCCTCGAACGCCTTCTGGTTGTCGACCGGCTCGGCGAGCACGACCTTCGCCAGCCGTCCCGCAAACCGTTCGTAGTCGCTCCGGTCGCGCAGCGGACGGTCGAGACCGGGCGACGAGACTTCGAGCGTATAAGTAAAGGGGAGCGGGTCCTCGACGTCGAGAATTGTGCTCATCTCGCGGTTCACCTGCTCGCAGTCCTGAATGCTGACGCTGTCTTCGGGCGTTGCGGCCGGCCCGGGGCGGTCGATGATCACCCGCACGACGTGTCCCACCGCCTCGCGACGGCTCAGAACATCCCAGACGCTCAGCCCGCGCGCGGCAGTCACGCGCTCGGCAATCGCCCGAATCTGCGCCAGAGGGTTCATCTCCTCAAATAAAAAAAGTGGGCACGGGCCCACTAGGAGTACTACTCCGCCTAGGTGACGACCCTTCAGCCTATCATATTTCCTGAGTGAGAGCGGGAGCGCCCGGCGGGCCGCGCGATGAGGTCGTACCCGCGGCTCCCGACGAGTTCGACGTCGAGAAAGGTGCCGGCCGTCACGCCCGCCGGATCGCACTCGGTCAGATACACCACCGGATCGATGTCGGGCGCCTGCCCCGCGAGCCGCCCGCGCAGCACGAGGTCGTGCTCGGCTGACGGCCCATCCACGAGCAGGCGCGCGCGGGTGCCGACGCGCGCTGCATGGGCGCGGACTACGAGGCGTCTCTGCGCCCGCATGAGGCGAGCCCGCCGTGCCCGCTTGGCGGCCGCCGGGACGTCGTCCGGGAGCGTGTGCGCCGACGTGCCCTCCTCATGTGAGTACGTGAACACTCCTACATGGTCGAACCGGACGGCTTCGACGAAACTCAGCAGTTCGTCGACGTCGCGCTCCGACTCGCCCGGAAAGCCGACGATGAAGGTGGTGCGCAGCGCGACGCCGGGCAGCCGCGTCCGGATGCGATCGAGCAGCCGTTCGTATCCCGCGCGGGTCCCCGGACGCTTCATCCGCGCGAGCACCGGGTCGGAGGCGTGCTGCAGCGGCAGGTCGATGTACTTGCACACCTTCTCGCTCTCGCCGATCGCGTCGAGCACCTCGTCGCCAATCGTCGTCGGATACAGATAGAGCATGCGGATCCATTCGAGGCCGTCGATGCGGTTGAGATCCCGCAGCAAACGGGCGAGCGCGCCGCGCTCGCCCCGATCGATCCCGTAGAACGTCGTGTCCTGCGAGATCAGAAGCAGTTCCTTGACGCCCTGCGCCGCCAGCCGCTCGGCCTCGCGCAGGATCGACTCGGGCGTCCGGCTCCGATACTGGCCGCGCAGCCGGGGGATGATGCAGAAGGCGCACGTGTAGTCGCAGCCCTCGGCGACCTTGAGGTACGCATAGTGCCGGGGTGTCGCGAGCAGCCGTGGTGTTTCGGCGTCGTAGATGTAAGACGGGACGCTGTTCTGGGTTCCGGGTTCCGGGTTCCGGGTTCGTGTTCCGGGTTCGATCGGTTCTCCATTCGAACGCAGAAGCGCCACCATCCGGAGCCCGGATCCCTGATCCCGGATCCCGCATCCCTGATCCCGGATCCCGATCGCATCGACGATCTGGGGGATTTCTCCGGTGCCGATGATCGCGTCGATCTCGGGAATCTCCGCGCGCAGCTCCTCGCGGTAGCGCTCGGCCAGGCACCCGGCGACGACGAGGGTCCGGCAGGCGCCGCGCTTCTTGTGCTCGGCCATCTCGAGAATCGTGTCGATCGACTCCTGCTTCGCTTTGTCGATGAACGCGCACGTATTGACGATGAGCACATCGGCCTCGGCGGCGTCGCGGGTGAGCTGATGCCCGGCCTGCTGCGCGAGCCCGAGCATCACCTCGGAGTCGACGAGGTTCTTCGGGCACCCGAGGGAGATCATGCCAATCTTCATTCGACCGATCTACTGGGTGATTCTGGGAACGACACACCAGTAAGGATACTCGACGGATAATCGTGAGGACCGCATGCCCACCACTGACCACGTCGACATCTCGTCGGTGCTCACAGGGGAGGTCCCGGCGGGAAGCCGGGTCACGGTCCGCGGCTGGGTTCGGACGCGGCGCGACTCGAAAGCGGGTCTGTCGTTCATCCATCTCCACGACGGGTCCTGTTTCGACCCCCTGCAGGTTGTGGCCCCCGGCACGCTGCCGAACTACGACCGCGACATCCGGAAGCTGACCTCCGGGTGCTCGGTGGTCGCCCGGGGGACCGTGACCGCCAGCCAGGGGGCGGGTCAGGCAGTCGAGCTGCAGGCCGACGGTGTCGAGGTCGTCGGCTGGGTCGACGACCCGGAGGCGTACCCCATTCAGCCCAAGCGCGCCTCGTTCGAGTACCTGCGCGAGGTCGCGCACCTCCGGCCCAGGACGAACACGCTTGGGGCCGTGGCACGCGTCCGGCACTGCCTCAGCCTGGCGATCCACCGCTACTTCCACGAGAACGGGTTCTTCTGGATCCACACGCCAATCATCACGGCGAGCGACGCGGAGGGCGCGGGCGAGATGTTCCGGGTCAGCACGCTCGATCTGGCGACGCTCGGCGCCGTTCCACGGACGCCGGACGGCCGCACCGACTTCGCTCAGGATTTCTTCGGCAGGGAGGCCTTTCTCACGGTCAGCGGCCAGTTGAACGTCGAGACGTACTGTTGCGCCCTCTCGAAGGTCTACACGTTCGGGCCGACGTTCCGCGCCGAAAACAGCAACACCAGCCGCCATCTCGCCGAATTCTGGATGGTGGAGCCCGAAATCGCGTTCGCGGATCTCGCGGCCGACGCGGATCTGGCGGAATCATTCCTCAAGTACATCTTCACGGCGCTCCTCAACGAGCGCGGCGACGACCTCACATTCTTCGCGGATCGCATCGACAAGGAATGCATCGGCCGCCTCGAGGCATTCGTCGCCTCCACCTTCGAGCGCATCTCCTACACCGACGCGATCGCCGCGCTCGAGAAGAGCGGCCGGACGTTCGAGTTTCCGGTCAGCTGGGGCATGGACCTGCAGTCGGAACACGAGCGCTGGCTGACGGAGGAGCACGTCAAAGGCCCCATGGTCGTGATGAACTACCCGAAGGACATCAAAGCGTTCTACATGCGCCTGAACGACGACGGCAGGACGGTCGCGGCGATGGACGTCCTGGCGCCGGGCATCGGCGAAATCATCGGCGGCTCACAACGCGAGGAGCGGCTCGACTCTCTCGATCGCCGGCTGGCGGAGATGGGCCTGGATCCGCACGCCTACTGGTGGTACCGCGACCTGCGGCGCTACGGGACGGTGCCGCACGCGGGGTTCGGCCTTGGTCTCGAACGAACGCTTCTGTATGCCACGGGTATGGCGAACATCCGCGACGTCATCCCGTTCCCTCGGACGCCTGGACACGCCGCGTTCTAATCGTCGCGCAGGCTAAAGCCTGCGCGCTACAGGCACATGTAGAGCGCACGCTTCAGCGTGCGCGACTAGAACGTCACGAACGTCTTCTCGAGCCGCTCGCGGGCCGCGGCCGACCGCCGCAGCACCTCGAGCGGGTTCCCCGTGTCGGCGACTTCCAGCATGAGCATGCCGTCGTAGCCGATCTTCTGGGTCGCCATCATGGCGGCGTCCCAGTCGATCGTCCCTGCAAACGGGACGAGATGCTCGTCCTCGCGCCCGTGGTTGTCGTGCACGTGGGTCGTCAAGAGGTGGCCGGACATCGACTCGATCGCCTCGCCGAGATCGCCCATCAGGTGGGCGTGGCCGTAGTCGAGACAGATGCCGGCGTCGAGCTCCTCGACCTGCTCCTCGATCAGATCGACGAGCGCGTTCGGGCTCGAGAGGTCGTTCGGAATCACTTCGATGGCCACCCGCACGCCGACGGCGGCGGCCAGCGCGACGGTCTCTTCGAGACTCCGGCGCGCGGCCTCGGGCTGATTCTCGGTGCGCGCCTGCGGCGCCGCCGCCGGCATGCCGAGATGGACGACCAGGTACCGGTAGGGCAGCACGCGGGCAACCTCGAGCGCGGCGCGGGTCTCGGCGACCGCCGTGGTGCGCCGCTGCGCGTCGGCCGAGGCCATTGACAACGGTCCAATCCACTGGCCGCGGCTGAGGCCCTCGAAGATCGGCGCGTGCATCGAGTGCAGCTCGAGATGCGTATCGGACAGCCATTCGCCGAGCGCGGTCATCGCCCGCTCGTCGTGGTAGTCGAAGTGCGATCGGGTGGCGAACAGCTCGATTGCGTCGAAGCGGTGCGCCGCGATATGCACGAGGTGGTCGCGCGTCAGCCGCGACTCGTGGAACAGGTGCGTGGAGACGCCGAAGCGATGTTCCGCCAAACAATCAATGTTAGCGCAGTTCCTCGAGGTGTTCGGCGAGCAGCTCGCGCAGACGGCCGAACCGGTCGTACCGCGTGAGATTGGCCCGCACGTAATTCAGCGTCCGCGGGATGTACTGAATGTACACGGTGTTGCCACGCGTCGTCGTCTGGTAGCCGAACGTACCGAGCGCCTTCAGGTTCCGCTGCAGCGCCATCAGGTCGAAGCGCCGGCGGAAGTCGCGGTCGTCGGCTGCAGCGGCGCCGCGCTTGGCGAGGAAGAACGCCGTCAGCTCGTCCACCTGCGCGTCGTTGAAATCGACGTAGGAGTCGCGCAGCAGCGATGCGAGGTCGTAGGTGTCTGGTCCCATTCGCGCGTCCTGGAAGTCGATGATGTAGAGGCTGCCGCCGTGCACCATCAGGTTGCGGCTGTGATAGTCGCGATGGCACAGCACGCGCGGGTCGGAGGCGAGCTCCTCGGTGATGGCCGCGTACTCGCGCGCGAGCGCCTCGCGCGCCGCCCCGGTCAGCACCGCGCCGCGGTACGCCTCCAGAAAGTGCTTCGTGAAGAACTGGAGCTCCCACGTGAGCTTCTCGACGTCGAAGGCGATGCCGTACGCGACGTAATCCGGCGCCGCCAGCTCGCCTCCGCGGCGCTGAATCGTCGTGATGAAGCCGACCGCCTCGCGGTAAATGGCGGCATGCTCGGTGGCGGGCGCCGCGCCGACATGCGCCTGCAGCGTCACGTCGCCGAGATCCTCGAGCGCGATGATGCCGAGCGGATCGGAATGGTGCAGCATCCGCGGTACCGGCACCGGCATCGCGCCGAGCAGCCGCGCCACGTTGACGAACGGCAGCGTCTCGAACGTCATCGGCCCCGGATGGACCGCGAGGACCTGCGAGGGTGCGTCGCGGAGCAGAATCCGGAAGTATTGCCGGTCCGAGGCATCGCCGGTGAGCGGGACGACTCTCGCGGTGCGCGTGTCCAGCGCCGCCTCGGCGAGAAAGCGGCCGATGCGGCCGCGCACCGCAGCGCCCGCGTCGCTTCTCCGGTCAACCGTCATCGCGCCGGCTCCGCGATCGGCGTGACTCCGAGATCGCCGATGTGTTCTTCGTGCGGCGCCGGCGGGCCGTCAACCCGTCGCAGCATCATCCGTGTCCAGGCGCTCCTGTCGGGTACGCATACGCCGTCCGCTACCACGCAGCCGTGGAGCGATGCGCCGGCACCAACGACCACGTCATCCCACAGAACGGAGTCTTCCACGCGCGCCGTCGGGTCGATACGCGCGCGCTCGCCGTGCAGAGCCCCGCCGTTCCGCGCGGCCGTTCGCAGCGCGGTCTGCAGATAGTCGTCCGGCGTGCCGATGTCGAGAAACGCCGCGTCGGCCACGTACGCCCGCACCGAGCCGGGGTGTGTCTCGATCAGCAGCGGATAGACCTGCGCGACCGATTCGGCCACCTGTCCCGGTGCCACGGAGGCAAACGCGGCGGCCTCGGCAACCTGCACCCCTACAAAATGATGCGAGGGAGTGGAGGAGCCGCGTCTGGTGAACCCCGTCACGGCGCCGTCGTTCGCGACGAGCACGCCCCCGTACGTGTCCGGCTCCGTGTTCGGCACCACCGCCGTCGTCACGAGCGCGCCCGTGCGGCGGTGCTCGTCGACGACGGCGGCGACGTCGACGTCGGTCAGCGTGTCGCCGTTCACGATCAGGAAGGTTGGCTCACCGAGGAGCGGGAGCGCCTGTCTCGGTCCGCCGCCCGAGCCAAGGACCGGTACTTCCCACGAGTACCGGACCTGCAGGCCGAGGTCGGCGCCGTCACCCACCTCGCGCGTGATCGTGTGCGGCAGATGGTGCAGGTTCAGGACGACGTCGCGGATGCCGGCGGCATGCAGCTGCCGGAGGATGCGCCGCACGAGGGCCTCGCCGGCAACGGGCATCGCGGCCTTCGCGCGGACGAGGGACAGCGGCCGGAGGCGGGTGGCGAGCCCGGCCGTCAGCACGAGCGCGGGGATCATTCCTCCGGGAAGATCATGTGATCGCCGTCCAGGCCGTGCCGCGCGCGGTGCTGCATGAACAGGCCACGGTACGAGTCGAGGATGAAATCGGCCGCCGTCCGGCCGAGCGCGCGCGTCATCGCATGAATCCCCGGTTCGCCCCCCTCGATCTCGACGAAGGTGCCAAGCGGCGTCTCGTCGAGCGCGATCGTGACGTCCGCGGCGGCATACTCCTCGCGGTACTTCTCGTAGCGGAACCAGACGTGCAGCCCCAGCTCTTCGAGCACGTGCCGCAGCACCTCGCCGTCGCCGACGACCGTCTCGTACTCGTCGCGGATCTTCACCGCACCCGGCTGCACCGGGCCCTTGAAGGTCAGGAGGCTCTTGCCGGCCTCGGTGCGGATGCGCAGCACGCAGCGGCGGCGGCGGAGCAGTTCGTCCTCGGTGTCGAGCAGCACGTCTTCCTGAAGGCGGCGGGACCGGAGCGGGGCGGCGCCGGCGGCGCGGATCGCGGCCCGGGCCTGCTCGGGATCGTCGAACCGGAGCTTGACTTCGCGCTCGACCATCAGCATGAGGTGGCCCCTCCTGGAAAGGGACCTTTTACCACACATACAAAGGCCGGAGACCTGACGGTCTCCGGCCAGCTGTCGTACGGGTGTCGATCGCGCCTAGTCCTTGGTGACGGCGACGAACGTTTCCTGGCCGCCGCGCAGCACGCGCAGGAACGCGGTGCCGCCCGACGGGATGCGTCCGAGCTCGCGCACGGCGTCGGCCGCGTTGCTGATGTTCTCGCGTCCGACGCGGACGATCACGTCGCCGTCGGCCAGGCCGGCGCGCGCCGCCGCGCTGCCCGGCTCGACATCCATGACGACCGCGCCCTGCGTGCTCCGGTTGAGCCGCAGCCGCTGCGCCACGTCGGGCGTCACGTTGCCGACGGTAATGCCGAAGCCCGACGTCGTCTCCTGCCGACTGGCGCTGCCGCTGTTGTCGTCCCCGCGCAGCGCGGTCTGCTCGGCGTCGAGATTGAGCTCGTCGACGGTGACGTTGATCGTCCGCTCCTGGCGGTCGCGCACGAGCCGCACGGGAACGGTCGTCCCGGGCTTGGTGGCGGTCACCATCGCGACCAGCTCGTCGCGGTTGCGGATCGGCTTGCCGTTGTAGGCGATGACCACGTCCCCGGGCTCGAGGCCGGCGCGCGCCGCGGCGCCGCCCGGCGCCACGTTCAGCACCACAGCGCCCGCGCGCTCCTTCAGCCCGAACTCGTCGACCGCGTCGGCTGGAATCGGTCCGATGCCGACGCCGATCCGGCCGCGCGTGACCTTGCCGGCGCGCAGCTGCGGCAGGAGCTCCCGGACGACGTTGATCGGCATCGCGAAGCCGATGCCGATGTTGCGCGCCTGCCCCTCGCTGATGATCGCGGTATTGATGCCGATCACCTCGCCGCGCATGTTGAGGAGCGGACCGCCCGAGTTGCCCGGATTAATCGCGGCATCGGTCTGCAGCACCTGCGCGGAGCGCCCCTCGGACACGGGAAAGGCGCGCTCGATGGCGCTGATGATGCCGACCGTCACCGTGTGCCCCAGGCCGAACGGGTTGCCGATGGCCATTACCCAGTCGCCCGGGAAGGTCTGTCCGGAGTCGCCGAACTTCGCTTCCGGCAGCACGTGGTCCGGCTTCTCCGTGAGCTCCAGGAGCGCGCTGTCGGTGAGGGGGTCGCGCCCCACGACGCGCGCGTCATAGAGCTGGTCCTCGTCTTCGCCGTACAGCGACACCTGAATCCGCGTGGCGCCCTCGACGACGTGGTTGTTGGTGAGGATGAAGCCGGCGCGGTCGATGATGAAGCCGGTGCCGGCGGCCTGCACGACCCGCTCGCGCGGCTGCTGCGGTTGCTGCGGCTGCTGGCGCGGGGCGCCCGGAGTGCCCGGACCCGGCTGGCCGAAGAACCGCTCGAACAGATCGCCGCCGCCGCCGCCGAAGAAGTCGGTCAGATCCTGCTGCCGCTGCCGCGACTCGGTCCGGATGTTGACCACGGCCGGCGACACCACCTTGGCGATCTCGCGGAACGTCGTCGCGTTGATCGGCCCGCCAATCGGCGCGCTGTTCATCGGCGGCGCCACGCCCTGAGCGGCCGAGGAGGGCGGCATGCCCAGCCGGGAGGCGACCACCAGGCCGACGGCCAGCGAGGCAATCGCAATCAACAGTGCATAGAAGAACGTGATCTTCCGGTTCGCCATGAACGTCCTCGCAGTCAAAGTCCTAGCGTAATTATCTCCATCTGGCGCGGGCCCGTCACTACCGCCTCGCGCGGGCCCCGAAACATGTTGATCTCCGTCCGGACGCCGAAACCGTCGAAATAGAGCCCCGGCTCGATGGTGAACCCGGCTCCGGGCAGCACACGGCGGTCGTCGTGCGTCTCGTAATCGTCGAGGTGGACGCCGTTGCCATGCACGCTTTCTCCCAGGCTGTGACCGGTGCGATGCAGAATATGGTCCGCGTAGCCGGCCCGCTCCAGGACGGCTCGCGCCGCTCGGTCGACCTCCCAACCGCGCACGTCCCGTCCCGCCCGTGCCGCATCCTCGACGAGCGCCACGGCGGTGTCGCGTGCGTCGGCGACGGCGCGAAAGGCGCGCGCCGGCTCGGGCGGAACGGTCCGGCTGGTCACGGCAACCCAGGTGATGTCAGCAAACACTGCGCCCGGCTCGGCTCGCTTGCCCCACAGGTCGAGGAGCAGCACCTGGTCCGCGACGATCGGCAGGCTCCGCTCCGCGTCCGGCAGGTAGTGCGGGTTGCCGGAGCTCGGGCCCAGCGCGACCACCGGCGGTGAGTCGCTCACCAGCCTTTCCTCGGCAAACCACTGGACCATCCGCTGCTGCACCTCGTACTCCGTGAGCCGTGTGCCGTTGCCGAGCGCCTCGGCGACGGCTGCGAACGCGCGGTCCTTGATCCGGTGCAGCGCCTCCGATGCCGCACGGTGCGACGCCAGCTGCGCCGCGCTCCACGTGGCCTCGAACTGCTGCACGAGATCCCCGGACGACACCACCTCGACGCCGCGCTGGCGAATCGCTTCGATAGTACCCGCGTCGACCCGCGACAGATACGGAATCGCGCACTCGGGTGAGTATTCCATCGCGACGCGCCGGACGCCCCGCAGCAGCCGCGTCAGCGCCTCGTCGAGCTGCTGCCGCCCGGCGTAGACGATCTTGTCGCCCGGCAGGGCGTCGAGGTTGTGGCGTTCGATGGCGTGGACCACCGCGCGCGGCTCTCCCGCCGCGGGAATCAGGTAGTACCAGCGCCGCGTCGTCATCTGGCCGCCGCCCGTCAATCCCGCGAGCGTGGCGGCAATCGGGTTGGACCCGTGGAAGTCGTAGAGCAACCAGCCGTCGAGCCCCTCCGCGCCGAGTGCGCGCTGCACGGCGGCCACGTCGAGCGCCATCCCCTCACTATAGTCTGACGCGCGCTGCGCGCGGAAAGTCGGGGCTCGCTATAATCGCCAGTGACAGGGTCTCGACTTATGAAGACACACGTTCCTGTTGCGATACTGTTGGCCTCTGTCGGCGCGGCCGCCCTGGCCGGGCA
>CAZGLC010000058.1:0-5181 GCA_964526235.1 uncultured Bifidobacteriaceae bacterium | reverse complement strand
GGGCAGCAGCCACCCCCCTCCGCGCAGGGCGAGGTCACGTTCCGCGTCGAGGTCAACTACGTCGAAGTGGACGCGGTGGTGACCAACGCGGCCGGACAGATCGTGACCGACCTGACGCAGGCCGATTTCGAGGTGCTCGAGGACGGGCGTCCGCAGAAAGTCAGCGCCTTCTCGCTCGTCAACCTGCCGATCGAGCGCGGCGTTCGGCCGCTCGTCGCGGGCGGACCCGTCGAGAGCGACGTGAGCGCGAACACGATTGCCGAAGGGCGCATCTACGTGATCGTGCTCGACGATCTCCACACGAACTTCACCAGCACGGCGCGCGTCCGGCAGTTCCTGCGGGCCTTCCTCGAGAACAACTTCGGCGCCAACGATCTCGCCGCGGTCGTGTACACGAGCGGGCGGGCGACGGCGGGGCAGGAGTTCACGAACCGCCGGCGCCTGCTGCTCGAGGCGGTGGACCGCTTCTCGGGGCGGCGGCTGCGATCCGAGGCGCTCGAGATGCAGGACGAGTTGAGCCGCAGCCTCGAGATCGGGTCGCTGGATCCGGGCAGCGACCGCGCTCTGAAGCTGATGGATCCGCTCGAGGCCGAGCGGGCGCACCACGCGCGCTCGATGCTGTCGTCGCTGCGCGATCTCGCCGCGTTCATGGAAGGGATCCGCGGGAGGCGGAAATCGATCCTGCTCATCAGCGAGGGCATCAGCTACAACGTCGACGACGTGTTCACCAACACATCCGCAGGCATCATCCTGCAGCAGACGAGCGACGCGGTGGCGGCCGCGACGCGCGCCAACGTGGCCATCTACGCGATCGACCCGCGCGGCCTCTCGGTGTTCGAGGAGGCGATCGAGTCGGCAGGGACGCCGAGCGGCATTACCCCGTCCCAGTTCTCGCTCACCGGCCAGCTCCAGAACTCGCTGCGCCTGTCCCAGCAGAGCCTGCAGGTGCTCGCCGAGCAGACGGGCGGGTTCGCCGCGATCAACCGGAACGATTTCGCCGGCGCCTTCGAGCGCGTGGTGCGCGAGAACAGCTCGTACTACGTGCTCGGCTACTATCCGACCAACGACCGGCGCGACGGCCGGTTCCGCCGCATCGAGGTGCGCGTCAAGCGTCCGGGCCTCCAGGTGCGCGCGCGGCGCGGCTACGTGGCACCCCGCGGCCGCGCGCCGAACACGCGGCCGCCGGCCAATGCCACCCCGCTCGACGCGGCCCTGGGGACGGCGCTCAACAGCCCGGTGCCGCTGACCGGCATACCACTCACCCTCACGGCGACGCCGTTCAAGGGGACGGCGCCGAACGGCGCCGTGGCAATCGCCCTCGAAATGCGCGCCGACATGTTCCGGTTCACCGAGAAGGCCGGCACGTTCCTCGATCGCGTGCAGGTGGCGTTTTCTGCCGTCGATGCGGGCGGCACCATTCGGCCGGGCAGCAAGCACGTGCTCGGCATGGAGATGAGCGCGGCGACGGCCGCCGCGGCGCGCGAGCGCGGCTTCCGCGTCGTCTCGGAGATCAGCCTCCCGCCCGGGCGCTACCAGCTGCGCGCATCGGCGGCGGAAGAGGGTTCGAGCCGATCGGGCAGCGTCTTCTACGATCTCGAGGTGCCCGACTTCTACAAGGCGCCGTTTGCGATGAGCGGCATCGCGCTGACGTCGGTCTCCATGGCGGCGACGCCGAGCGTGCGGCCGGGCGAGACGCTTCGCGACGTGCTCCCGGGACCGCTCGCCACGGGGCGCGAGTTCCCGCGCAACGATGAGATCGCGCTCTTTACCGAGTTCTACGAGAACCTGCCGAACGCGCCGACGCATACGATCCAGCTTGCGACGACGATGCGGGCCGACGACGGGCGCGTCGTCTTCGAGAACCGGGAGCAGCGATCCTCGGCCGATCTGCAGGGCAAGACGGGCGGCTACGGCTACGGCGTGCGCATCCCGCTGATGGAGTTTGCGCCGGGGGCGTACGTGATCCGCATCGAGGGGCGGTCGATCAACAACGCCGCCGCCGCGCGCGACGTGCTCATCCGGATTCGCTGAACGCGTGGCAACCTCGTTGCACTGACCGGTGCGACGTGGCTGCCCCTGCCAGCTCGACTGGACTCTCGTCCCGCACCGCTGCCACGCTCGCCTATAGCGGCTGGTGGGTGACCGGCGCCATCTTCTGGTTCGTCGAGCGCCGCGACCCGTTCGTCCGCTTTCACGCCGCGCAGGCGGTCGTCGTCTTCGGCCTCGCGGCGCTCCTGGTCGCCGTCTTCGGCGCGCTCGCGGTTGCCTCCCTCGCGTTTCTGCCGGCGACGTTCGGGTTCTTCGTCATCGCCGCCACGGTGACGTGGACGGCCGCGGTCGTGCTGTGGGGGATGGCGATGTGGAAAGCGGCCGGCGGCGGGGCGTGGCGGGTGCCCGTCGCCGCCGGCTGGGCGGAGCGCCTGAGCGCGCGCTTTACAGCTTGGGCACCAGCGTCGGCTTGATGTCGCCGTTGGCGTGCGAGAACTGCCACTGGTTGCGGTTCATCCGCGGATCGAGCGGCGTCTCGAGCGTGACGGTGATCACCTCGCCGGGCTGCAGCGGCCGCGGGTGGCGGTAGCTGTCGCTCGGCAGCGGAGTGCCTCCCTTGTCGTACCAGAAGTCGTCGACTTTGAGGCCGGCAATCGGCGCGGTGGCCATGTTCTGGATCCGCATCGTCGTGATGACGAAGTCCCTGCCGTCGACCTTGCCTCTCTTGACCGACGGCCTCGTGTAGCCGATCTGGGCGACGCCGCGAACCGGCGCGACCAGCCGCCGCGGGGCCGCGGGCTGCGCGCCCTGCGCCGCCGGCTTCGGCGCCGGCGTCGCGGGCTTGGGCGCCTGCGCCGCCACACCCGAAATCACGACCACGACACCGGCCGCAGCCAGCAGCGAAACGTTCTGACGGTTCATGAAAAATGATCCTCCAAAGCCTGAAGCCGATTATATGGCCGTTACATTTCGCCGTTCCAGTCCTCCGGTTCCGGGGTCGAGGACTTGAAGATCTCCAGGTGCCACTTGCCGCCGCCCCACGGCTCGATCACCTCGGTGGCGACGACGTCGACGAGAATTTCGGCGAACGTCCGGCCTTCGGGGTCGCCTTCGAGGTGATACGCCTCTTCGTCCCAGCCGAAATTCGGATAGAGCACCATCGTCAGGAACAGGTCGTAGCCGTCGTCCACGACGATGATCTGGCCGCAGGGCCGCTTGATGGTCGAATGGTAGACGAGGTACTTCTCGGCGCTGTGCGCGCGGATGTAGCGCTTCAGCGAGAACTCGCGCGCGACGATCTCCTCGACGGCGATCTTCTTTTCCCAGCAGTCGCGGCAGTAGCGTTCCTCGCCGCGCGGCTCCGACATCTCTTTCGCGCCGCACAGCGCGCACTTGGCCTTGGCGACGGTGGACTTGCGGGCCATTGGATCGATTTTACCGTGAATCGACGGTCTGGCCGAGCGCCGGCTGGTACATCCCGCGGACGTACTCCTTGACCATGCGCCGCGCGCTGAACCGCGGCAGCACCGTCCGGATCGATTGCTTCACGATCTGCAGCCAGCGGCGCGGGATCCCGTGTGCGTCGCGGTCGTAGAACGCCGGCACCACCTGCGCCTCGAGCAGCCGATAGAGTGCCTCCGCGTCGGCCCAGTCCTGCGCGCCCGGATCGTTCGGGTCCGCCTGCCCCTCGATGACCCACCCGTTCCCGCCCGTGAACCCTTCGGCCCACCAGCCGTCGCCGATCGACAGGTGCGGCGTGCCGTTGATGGCCGCCTTCATCCCGCTCGTCCCGCTCGCCTCGAGCGGCTTGCGCGGATTGTTGAGCCACACGTCGCAGCCCTGCACCAGGAAGTGGGCGACGTGCAGGTCGTAATCCTCGATGAACGCGATCCGCCCACCGAACTTCGGGTCGAGCACGCGGCGGTAGATCCGCTGCAGGTGGTGTTTGCCGACGTCGTCGGCCGGATGCGCCTTGCCGGCGAAGAGAATCTGCACCGGCCGGCCGTGGGCGTGGAGGATCGCTGCGAGCCGATCCGCGTCGGTAAAGATCAGCTCCGGACGCTTGTAGCCGGTGAAGCGCCGCGCAAAGCCGATCGTGAGCGCGTTGTGATCGAACATCGTCCCGGAGGCGACGATGTGCGACGCCGAGGCGCCGCGGGTGGTCCACCGGTGGCGCGCGCGCTCGCGCATGAAGTGAAACAGGAATGCGCGCAGCGCCTGGCGCGCGTTCCAGAGCTCCTCGTCGGGAATGCGCAGGACCGCGTCGCAGAAGGCCGGGTCGTCGTGCTGCTCGGTCCAGTCGGGACCGAGGTGCCGGTCGAGCAGCGTCCGGATCTCGGCGGAGATCCACGTCGGCACGTGCACCCCGTTGGTGACCGACCTGATCGGCAGCCGATCGACCGGGGTGTCGGGCCAGACGGCACGCCACATCCGGCGGGTGACGTCGCCGTGCAGCTTGCTCACGCCGTTGATGGCGCCAGAGGCGCGCAGCGCGAGCGCCGTCATGTTGAACAACGCGCCGTCGCCGCCGTCGTAGGCCGCGAGCGCGAAGAGCTTCTCCCGGTACGGCCCCAGCTCGCCCCAGGCGCCGGTCAGGTGCTTCTCGACCAGGTGGAACGGAAACGCGTCGTGCCCGGCCGCCACCGGCGTGTGCGTCGTGAAGACCGTCGTGCGCCGCACGTCCTCGAGGGCGGCCTCGAACGCCCACCCCTTCTCGCAGAGGTCTCGGATGCGCTGCAGCACCGCCAACGCCGCGTGCCCTTCGTTGAGGTGGTAGACCGCCGGCGTGAGGCCGAGCGTCTTGAGCGCGCGCACGCCGCCGACGCCGAGCAGGATCTCCTGCTGGACGCGCGTCTCGCGGTCGCCGCCGTACAGCCGTGCGGAGAGGTCGCGGTCCCACGGCGCGTTCTCTTCGAGGTCCGTGTCGAGGAGGTACAACGTGACGCGGCCCGCCCGCACCTGCCACACCGCCATCAGCACGGTGCGATTCCCGAGCGGCACGGCGGTGACGCACGGCTTGCCGTCGGGCGTCATCGCGGGCTCGATGCCGGTGTCGGTCCAGTTCAGCTTCGCGTAGACCTCCTCCTGCCAGCCGTCGGCCGACACGGTTTGATGGAAATAGCCCTGCGGGTACATGAAGCCGACGCCGACGAGCGGCACGCCGAGATCGCTCGCCTCCTTGCAGTGATCGCC
>CAZGLC010000057.1:0-21063 GCA_964526235.1 uncultured Bifidobacteriaceae bacterium | reverse complement strand
TTCATCTGGACGGCCGGCGAGCAGCTCTTCTTCGCCGACAAGCAGTTCAAGAACGAGCCGAAACGGTGTAAGAGCTGCAAGGCGAAGCGGGCCAATCGCGTCGCGGCCGGATCGACCACCCGTGAACGCGTCGAGACCCAGACAACCTGTTCGGCCTGCGGCAAGGACACCACCGTGCCGTTCCGGCCCACGCAGGGACGCCCGGTGTTCTGCAAGGAATGCTTCCAGCAGCGCAAGTTCGCGGGCGCTGGCGGCGTCTAAGCCACTCCGTCTGCTCCACGATCGCTGCCACCAGTGCATTCAGAGGCCAGGCCGCCGGTCTGGCCTTTGTTTTTCCGTGTGGTATACGTTCATAGGGGAGAGTCAATGCAGATCGAGGAACGCTCTGCCGGCGACGTCACGATCCTGGACCTGAAGGGGAAGATGACGCTCGGCGAAGGCGACGAGGCGCTCAAGGACAAGGTGAACAGCCTGGTGCTCCAGGGCCGCAAGAAGCTCGTGCTGAACCTGGCCGACGTGCCGTACATCGACAGCGCCGGGCTCGGCGAGATCGTGCGCACATACACGACGGTGAGCCGGCAGGGCGGTAGCCTGAAACTCCTCAGCCTGACCAAGCGCATCACGGATCTGCTGTCGATCACGAAGCTGCTGACGGTGTTCGAGACCTACGACAGCGAGGCCGACGCCGTGCGAAGCTTTTCCTCTGCCAGCGTCTGACGGCTTTCTCCCTCCTCGCGGCGTCGCTTCGCCCCGAACAGTGGACGAAGAACCTGCTCGTCTTCGCGGGACTCCTCTTCGGCGGACGCCTGCTGGACCCCGCTGCTGGACTGCTCGCGGTGGCGGCCTTCGCCATCTTCTGCGCGCTCTCCGGCGCGATGTACCTGGTCAACGACATCCGCGATCGCGACGCCGATCGGCGCCATCCCTTGAAGCAGGCGCGGCCGATCGCCTCGGGGGCCCTGCCCACCCGAACGGCGGCCATCTGCGCCGTCGTGCTCGTCGCGGGCGCCCTGGCGGGCGCCGCCCTTGTCGCGCCGGCGCTGGCCGCGGTGGCGGCCGCGTACGTGGTGCTGTTCTTCCTCTACTCGGCCGCGCTCAAGCACGTCGTGATCCTCGACGTGCTGGTCATCGCGGCGGGGTTCGTCCTGCGGGCGGCCGCCGGAGCTGTCGCGGTCGACGTGCCGATCCGGCCGTGGCTCCTCATCTGCACCACGCTCCTCGCGCTCTTCCTGGCGCTCAGCAAGCGCCGCCACGAGCTGGTGCTGCTCGGCGAGGGCGCTCCCGATCACCGGCGAATTCTGGAGGAATACAGCCCGTATCTGCTGGATCAGATGATCGCCGTGGTCACCGCTTCCACCGTCATTGCCTATACGGTGTTTGCCACCAGCGGCGAGACCGCCGATCGGCTGGGCACCACCCGGCTCGGCCTGACCGTGCCGTTTGTGCTCTATGGCATCTTCCGATATCTCTATCTAGTGCACCAGAAGCGCGGAGGTGGCAGCCCGGCCGCGCTGCTGCTGACCGACCGGCCACTGCTGGCGTGTGTGGCGCTCTGGACGGGCACGGTGGTCGTGCTGATGTACACGCCGCTAGGTCGGTAGGGCGGGTCCCTTTGGACCCGCCGGAGTCATAAATGCCGCTTGTTGTTGACGCTCCCGCCACGCCCGAGTCCCGGCCGCGCGCGCGCACGGCCCGCGTCGCCGTCGTGCGGACCCGACCGGAGACGGTCGTCGAGGACTACGCGCGCGTCATGGACCTCGCCGGGTACCGCGATGTGCTGGCGCGCGACCGCGACACGCTGCTCAAACTGAACCTGTCGTGGACGAAGTATTTCCCCGCGTGCTCCTCGCAGCCATGGCAGGTCGACGGCGTCGTGTCAAAGATGCTCGCCGACGGCTTCGAGCGCGCGCGCCTCATCCCGGTCGAGAACCGCACGGTCGTCACCGAGCCGCGCCAGGGCTGCCGCAACAACCGCTGGGAGCCGGTGCTCGAGCGGCATGGCCTGCCGTTCACGCCGCTCACGGAGGTCGACTGGCAGGTCTACCGCTTCAAGAGTCCGCTGCTCAAGCTGAATGAGATCTTCCCCGAAGGGATTCAGATTCCGACGATCTATCCGGGACGGCAGATCCTCCACCTGCCGACGGTGAAGACGCACGGCCACGCCGTGATGACGGGATCGGTGAAGAACTCGTTCGGCGGCCTGCTGCGCGAGGTGCGGCACTACGCCCACAAATACATGCACGAAGTGCTCGTCGATCTGCTGTACATGCAGCGCGAGCTGCACCCGGCGGTCTTCACCGTGATGGACGGCACGATTGCCGGCGACGGGGCGGGCCCGCGAACGATGGTGCCGCGCGTGAAGAACCTGCTGCTGGCGGCCGAGGATTCGGTGGCCATCGACGCGATCGCGTCGAAGCTCATGGGCTTCGACCCGCTGTCGATTCCGTTTCTCCGTATGGCGCACGAGCGCGGCCTCGGCATAGCCGATCCGCGCGATATCGAACTGGTGGGCGACGACGTGTCGAAGGAGAACTTCGGCTTCCAGACGCGCCGCTCGCTCGTGATCTGGGGCGACCAGATGATCCGCCGAGGATTCCTCCGGCCGCTCGAACGGCTGCTCCTTCACTCCCCGCTGATGGTGTGGGCGCCTTTTGCGTCGAACGTCTACCACGACGCCTTGTGGTATCCGACGGTCGGCCGCGCGCGCATCCGCACCTTCATGCGGACCGAGTGGGGGCGGCTCTTCAGAAAGTACTGACGATGGACGCACATCAGGACCGGCGGCGCGGACACTTCCACCGGGGCCGCCGCGGCGCGGACCGCCGCAGTTTGGATCGCCGCACGCCGGCGCCGGCGCAGCCGCAGCCCGCGCAGGGCCGCGATCAGATCGACGTCGAGCAGATCATGCGGGAGATCCGCGCCCGCATCGCCCAGCGGCAGGGCGTCGAGCTGTCGCATCAGCAGATCGACGATCTCGCCGCGCGCCGGCTCGAATACATCCTCGACCCGCGCGCGATGAAGCCCGAGTTCCTCGACATGCTGCGCCGCAGCGCCGACGAGACGGTCGAGCGCCAGGACAAGCGTCTGCCGGCCGAACCGGCCTACGTGTTCGAGGATACGACGCTGTACGATTCGCATCGCACGATCCTCCGCGTCATCCGGACGCTGCTGAACCCGCTCCTGAAGCTGTTGTTCAACCCGAACCCGCTGATCCGGGCGCTGCACCTGCAGGCCAGGCTGAACGTCGAGGCCGCCGAGCGCGACGCGGCGCGCGACCGTCGTCAGGCCGAATGGAACGCCCTCCACTACAGAATCGTGCAGCGTCTCGTGACCGAGATGTCGCGCCTGAGCCTCGAGGTGCAGACGCTTTTCACGCGCATCGAGTCGCTCGGCGGACGCGTCGACTTCAACGATCGGCGTGTGCGCGCGGTTGAAGGCACGGTGCACCAGATCCGGCCGGGCGGGCGTCCGCAGGACGCAGCTCCAGGCGGGCGTCCGCAGGACGCGACTCCATCTGTGCGACCGCCGGAAGCGGGCCCCGCGCCCGAGGGGGCGCCGGAATCGGCGCCGCCGGACGGTGCCCGGCGCCGCCGGCGTCGCCGGCGTGGACGCCGCGGGGGCGGCATGGGTCCCGAGGGTGCGCCGGCCGCCGGCGCTGAGGAACAGGAAGCCGGCGGCATCGAAGCCGCTGAGGAAATTACACAGCCGGGATCCGGGATCGGGGAGCCGGGAGCCGAACCCGGAGCCGTCGAACCCCCGGATCCCGAATCCCGGCTCCCGGATCCCGAATCCCGGGTCCCGGATCCCGGCTCCGAGAACGAGCCTCCGGAGTAGCCCCGCTGAAGATCGCCATCGTCGTTCAGCGCTACGGCGCCGACATCGGCGGCGGGGCCGAGCTGCACGCCCGCTACATCGCGGAGCTGCTCGCGCCGCGGATGACCGTCCGCGTCTTCACCACCTGCGCGCGCGACTACCTCACCTGGGACAACGCGTTCCCGGCCGGCATCGAGGACATCAACGGCGTTCCGGTCGAGCGGTTTCGCGTTGCACGCGCGCGCGAGCTCGAGGCGTTCGGCCATGCGTCGCGCCGCGTGTTCGGGCGCGCGCACACGCTCCAGGAGGAGATCGACTGGCTCTGGAAACAGGGACCGGTATCGCCCGCCCTGATTGCGCGGCTGCGGCGGGTACGGCGGCAGTTCGATTTCGTCCTGCTCTTTAGCCTCCGCTACTTCCAGACGTATTACGGCGCCCGCGCCGTGGCCGACCGCGCCATCCTCGTCCCGACCGCGGAACGCGAAGCGGCCATTGCGCTGCGGATCTTTCAGCCGGTGCTGCGGGGCGTGCGCGGAATCATGTACAACTCGCTTGAGGAGCGGGCAATGATTCAGGCGCTCGCGGCAAACGACGAGGTGCCCGGTGTGGTCGTCGGCGTCGGCTCGCGGATCCCGGCGGCCGTGGATCCCGGGCGCGCGCGCCGGAAGTTCGGGTTGTCGACACGGTTCGTCGTGTATGTGGGCCGCATCGATCCCAACAAGGGATGCGCGGAGCTGTTCGATTTCTTCATCCGCTACAGCAACACCTCGACCGAGCCGCTGGAGCTCGTGTTGATCGGGCCCACGGCAATGGACGTGCCGGCGCATCCGCGGATCCGGCATCTCGGCTACGTCGCCGACGAGGACAAGTTCGACGTAATGGCCTCCGCCGAGGCGCTCGTCGTGCCCTCGTACTACGAAAGCCTGTCGATGGTGGCGCTCGAGGCGTGGGCGCTCGGCCGCCCGGTGATCGCCAACGCCCGCTGCGACGTGCTGGTCGGGCAATGCCTGCGCAGCAATGCGGGTCTGTACTATGGCGAGGCGCTGGAGTTTGCCGCGGTGCTCGACTGCCTGGTCGGCGAGCCGTGGCTGGCCGACGCGCTCGGCCGCAACGGACGCGAGTACTTCTCCCGCCATTACAGCTGGCCTGTCATCGAGCGCAAATACATCGACATGTTCGAGCGCCTTGCCGCAGATCCGATCCGGCGCCGGATCGAGCCGCTGCCCGGCTGGTTCGCCCGCCGGCATCCGGACATCCCCGCCGCCGAGGAACTGCTGGCGCGCGTCCCGGCCGCGCAGGCGGTCGCACCCGTATGAAGTTCGCATTCGTGACGCCGCGGTACGGTGCCGATATCCCGTCCGGGCCGGAGCACGCCTGCCGTCTGCTTGCGGAGCACCTCAGCGAACGGCACGACGTCGACGTGATTACCACCTGCGGACGCGACCCATCGACGTGGGAGAACGAGTACGGCGAGGGGTCTGACAAGGTCCGCGGCGTGCTCGTGCGGCGCTTCGGCGTCAACCAGACGCACGACGGGGCGGCGTTCCGGCAGTTGACCGCCCGCCTCGTCGCCGAGCCGCACGGCCGCGCCGACGAGCAGGAATGGGTGCGCCGGCTCGGCCCGACGTCGCCGGCGCTGCTCGACTATCTGAAGCGCCACTACCGCGCCTACGATGCGCTCGTCTTCTTTTCCCTCTATCACCCCACGACGGTGCTCGGCCTCCACGTGGCGCCCGAGCGCAGCATCGTCTTCCCGTACCTGCAGCTGGATCCGCCGCTTCGATTCGGGCTCTGGCCCGACGTGCTCGCGTCGGCGCGGGCGGTGGGGTATCTCTCGGCGACGGAACAGACGCTCGCGCACCAGTACCTCCGCATCGCGCCGCCAGGCGAGGAAACGGTGGGCATCGGCATCGACACCCCTGAGCCGCACGTCTACCCGCGCCACCAGCAGGATCCGGCCGACGAGATGACCGAGGGTGACGAGGACACGTCGGCGCCGCCCGCGGACGTGCAGGCGCCCACCGACTACCTGACGAGCCGCGGCGTGCTGTTCCGCCGCCGCCACCGGCTCTACGGCCGGTTCGTGCTGCACGGCGGACGGATCGAGCCGGACAACGGCTGCGAGGAGATGCTCGAGTACTTCGACGGGTACGCGGCCGCCAACGGTGACATCGCGCTCGTGCTGATGGGCATCAAGCTGCTGAAGATCCCCGACGCGCCGTATCTCAGGATGCCGGGCGTGGTGCCGGATCGCGAACGACTCAGTGCGTACGAGGCGGCTGATGTCACGCTCGCACCGGAGCCCGACGATCTGCTCGGCACCGCGGTGCTCGAGAGCTTCGCGGTCGGCACCCCCGCGCTCGTGAACGCCCGCAACCTCGCGGCGGTCGAGCACTGCCGCCGCGCGGGCGCCGGCCTGTATTACGCCACGCGCGACGAGTTCATCGAGGCCCTGCGGCTGCTCATGGGCGACCAGCGCCTGCGCGAGCGGCTCGGCGAGAACGGCCGCCGCTACATCAACCAGCACTACCGGTGGGATGCGGTGCTCGGCCGGTTCGAGCGCCTCGTCGCGACGACCAGGCGGTCATGAGCCTGGACGAGCTGCGCGACAGCTGGAACGAGTTGGCGACGAAGGATGCTTTCCAGGCGGTGCTCACGCGCAGCGTCTCCAGTGAGCGGTGGGATCCCGACGCGTTCTTTCGCACCGGCCTCGACGAGGTCGAGTTCATCCTGCACCGCGTCCGCGGGCTGGGCGTCGCGCCCGCGACAGGCCGCGCGCTCGATTTCGGCTGCGGCCTGGGCCGGGTGACGCAGGCGCTCTGCCCGCACTTCCAGCAGGTGGACGGCGTCGACATCGCGGCGGCCATGATCGAGCGAGCCCGGTCGTTCAACCGGTTTGCCGATCGCTGCACCTATCACGTGAACCAGACCGACGACCTGCATCTGTTCGGCGACGCCACCTTCGATTTCGTCTACTCGAACATCGTGCTGCAGCACATCGACCCGCAGTACAGCCGCGGCTACATCGAGGAATTCTTCCGCGTGCTGAAACCAGGCGGCGTGACGGTCTTCCAGGTGCCGTCCGATCCGCTGCCCCACGCCCGCCCGCGCACGCGGAGCTCGCGGCCGCTGGCGCGGACGGCGTGCCGCGCCGCCATTGACGCCCCGGCCGCGCTCCGCTGCGCGCCGCGTGCCGTGCTCCCGCTCCAGATCGTCGTCCTCAACACCGGATCGGAGCGCTGGCCGGCCGCGTCCGAACACGACGACGGTCCATACTCGATCCGCCTCGGCAACCACTGGCGCCGCCGTTTCTGGCGGACGCTGCGGTTCGACGACCTACGCGCCCCGCTGCCGCACGACGTCGCGCCGGGCGAGACGGCGACGATCGGCCTGCCGGTCGAGGCGCCCGCGGCGCCGGGAACGTACATCCTCGAGCTCGACATGGTGCAGGAACACGTGCGGTGGTTTGCGACGGCCGGCTCGAAGCCCGCGCGGATCCGCGTCCGCGTCGATGCCGCCTTGCCGCCGGGTACCGTCGAAGGGCTGCCAAAATTCATGGAGATGCACGGCATTCCACGGCCTGAGGTGGAAGCCCTGATTGCGCGGAGCGGCGGGCGGCTGCTCGCAGCCGACGACGACCAGGCCCCCGGACCGACCTGGACGAGCTATCGCTACGTGGCCGAGCGGCGCCTCGCGTGACGGCCCGACTCCTGCTCCTTGCCGCCGTCGTCATCTGGGGCTGGACGTTCGTCGCCACGAAGATCCTGCTCGAGGAGCTCGGCCCTGTCGAAATTCTGGCGCTCCGGCTCGTCATCGGCGTGCCGGTCCTCGGCATCGTCGTGCTCGTCAGGCGCGTGCCGCTCAGGTTCGCCCGCGAGGACGCGCGGACCCTGCTCCTCGCCGCTGCGATCCTCACGAGCCACTTTCTGCTGCAGCTCGCGGGGTTGACGAGAACCACCGCCACCAACTCCGGGTGGATCATCGCGTTTTCGCCGCTTGCCGTCGTCCTGCTCTCGTTCGTGCTCCTCGGCGAGCGGGTCGGCCGCCGCGCCATCGCCGGAATCATCATCGCCACGGCGGGCATTCTTCTGCTGGTCTCGCGAGGACGCCTCACCGAGCTGGGGTGGCTGCAGAGCACAGGCGACTGGCTGATTCTTGCCTCGGCGTTCACGTGGGCCCTCTACACGGTCGCCACGCGCGATCTGGTACGGCGGCGCGATCCGCTCGCGGCGGCGTTCGGGATCCTGCTCGTCGCAGCCGTCCTCACCGTGCTGCTGCTCGTCGCGGCGTCGGACGGCGTGAGCGTCAGCGCGCTGTCACCGCGCGGGCTCGCGGCGCTGCTCTACCTGGCCGTCGCGGGAATGGCGCTGGGACAGTGGTTCTGGCAGGAAGGGGTTGCACAGCTTGGCGCCGCACGTGCGGGGCTGTTTCTGTATCTCGAGCCGCTCGCGACGGTGGCGCTCGCCGTTCCGCTGCTCGGCGAGTCGTTCGGTCCGATCATGGCGCTCGGGGGTGGTCTCGTGCTCGCGGGCGTCTACGTCGCCCAGCGTGGAGAGCGACGGAATGCGTCGACGGCCTGGGAGGAAGACGTCCCGTACACGGAGGACCTGCAGAGCCCCGAGGGCGCGAAGGCGTGGGCCGACAAGGCCGAACGGCGCCGGCCGGTCCGCGCGCAGATCCGGCAGGCGATCGGCGAGCGGCTCGAGAGCCTCGCGCCCGGTTCGCGCATCCTGGAGCTCGGATCCGGCCCCGGCCTCCTCGCCGAGCACGTGCTCGCGCGGTGTCCACAACTTGCGAGCTACACGCTCTTCGACTTCTCGGAGCCGATGCTCGAGATGAGCCGCGCGCGTCTGGGCACGTTCGCTGTCGCGCGCTTCGTCGCCGGCGACTTTCGATCGGAGGACTGGACCCGGCACGTCGCCGGCACCTATGACGCCGTCGTGACGATGCAGGCGGTGCACGAGGTGCGGCACAAGCGGCACGTGCCGCGCCTCTATGGGCAGATCCGCGAGCTGCTCGCGCCCGGCGGCGTCTTCCTCGTGTGCGACCGGACGCCCGACGACGCGTCGCCGCGCAGCGCGGCGCTCTTCATGACCGCCGAGGACCAGGTGAAGATGCTGAAGGACGCGGGCTTCGTCGACGTGCAGCTCGTCGCGGCCGCCGACGCGCTCGCATTCTGTACGTGCCGCGCGCCTATTCGCGCGTGAGCTCGGCGCCGCCGAATGGGTTCCGCGATCGCGGCGAGCCTTCGGGCTCCTCGCCGCCGTTCTTCTTGCGCCGCGGTCCGATCTCGTAGCGCTTGATCATCTCGTTGAGCGTGGTCGGCTTGATGTGCAGCAGCTCGGCGGCGCGTTTCTGCACGCCGCCGGCCGCCTCCAGCGTCTCCTCGATCAGCCGCTTCTCGACGCTCGTGATGACATCCTTGAACGAGATCCCCTCCGGCGGCACCACGAACCGCGGAATGTGGAAGCCCGGGGCCGCGCGCACGTGCTCGGGGATGAGGTCCGCGCCGATGCGGGCGCCGGGCGTGAGGACGACCGCGCGCTCGACGACGTTCTCCAGCTCGCGCACGTTGCCGGGCCAGTCGTAGTCGCTCAGCAGGTCGATCGCCTCCGCCGTCAGCTCCAACCCGGTCTTGGTGTTCTCGCGGCTGTACTTCTCCAGGAAGTGCTGCGCCAGCATCGGAATGTCTTCCTTCCGCTCCCGCAGCGGCGGCAGAAAAATGCTGATGACGTGCAGCCGGTAATACAGGTCCTCGCGGAACCGGCCGTCGTTCACCATCTCGCGGAGATCGCAGTTGGTCGCCGCGATGATCCGCACGTCGACCTTGATCGTCTCCATGCCGCCGAGCCGCATGAACTCGCGTTCCTGGATCACGCGCAGCAGCTTGGCCTGCGTCTCGACCGGGATGTTTCCGATCTCGTCGAAGAAGATGCTCCCCTTGTCCGCCAGATCGCAGAGCCCTTTCTTCGGATACACCGCGCCCGTGAAGGCACCTTTCACGTGGCCGAAGAGCGTCGACTCGAGCAGGTCGGGGGGCAGGTTGCCGGAGTTGACGGTGACGAACGCGCGGTCGGCGCGGGTGGAATGCGCATGAATCGCGCGCGCGACGAGCTCCTTGCCCGTGCCGCTCTCGCCGGTGATCAGAATCGTCGATCGGCTCGGCGCCGCCTGAATGATCAGGTTGAACACCTGCTTCATGCGCTGGCTGCGCCCGAGGAGGCCGGCGAAATTATGCTGCTGCGCCTGGATGGTCTGCCGCAGGGCTGTGTTCTCCGCCTTGAGCTGCCGCCGCTCGACCGCGCGTCGCACGACCACCAGCACCTCGTCGTTCTTGAACGGCTTGGTCACGTAGTCGAACGCGCCGTGCTTCATCGCCGAGATCGCCGTCTCGACCGACGCGAACGCGGTGATCATCAGGACCGGCAGGTCCTCGTCGATCTTCCTGAGCTCGTCGAGCGTGGCCAGGCCGTCGAGCCCCGGCATCATGAGGTCGACGATCGCCGCGTCGAACGGCATGCTGCGGGCGAGCTCGATCCCCTCCGCGCCCGAGGAGGCGAGCCGGACCTGATACCCCTCGCGCGTCAGCAGCGCGTCGAGGATCTCGCGCATGATGTCTTCGTCGTCGATGACCAGGACGGATGCCGTGCGGCGCATGGTGCCTACCTGTTCACGTGATGCGCCGCCCTTGGCGCAGGGATGGATGCCTCCTCCGCGGAGACGGGTGGAAACGCGAGAATGAAGCGGGTGCCGTGGCCGATGATGCTCTCGCAGTCGATCGTCCCCTGGTGCTCGCGGACGATGCCGTAGGTGATCGACAGGCCGAGGCCGGTGCCCTGGGCCGTCGTCTTCGTCGTGAAAAACGGGTCGTAGATGCGCGCGAGGTACTCGCTCGGAATGCCGGACCCGGTGTCGGCGACCTCGACGATCGCGCGGCCGCCCTCGAGGCGCGTCGACACCGAGAGCCAGCCGCCCTTCGGCAGTGCATCCTTCGCGTTCAAAAACAGATTGAGGAACACCTGCTGGAGCTTGTGCTCCAGGCCGTTGACCGGCACCGGCGAGGCGTGCAGCTCGCGCCGCACTTTCACGTGCTGCAGCTCGAACTGATGCTCGAGGAGCGACAGCACGTCGGTGACGACCGTGTTCAGGTCGACCGGCGCCATCTCGCCCCCTCCGGCCGCCGCGGGCCGCGCCAGGTTCAGCAGGCCGTTGACGATCTTCGCGGCGCGGAACGTCTGCCGCTCGATCTTCTCGAGCAGGCGCGTGCGCGGATCGTCGGGCGGCGCCCCCTCGAGCAGCATCTGCGTGAAGCTCGAGATACCGGTCAGCGGCGTGTTCACTTCGTGGGCGACGCCGGCCGCAAGCAGGCCGATCGAGGCCATCTTCTCGGAGATCTGCAGCTGCTCCTCGAGCTCGACGCGGCGGGTGATGTCGCCGAGGATGACGATCGTCCCGGTGGTGGCCGGCGCATCGCCATCGAGCGCGCGGAGCGGGACGACCGCCGCGTCGACGATCATCGTGCGGCCCGCGGCGCCGCCGCGCCCGGCGAGCCGGATCCGCGACAGCGCGGCGCCCTCGGGCGAGTCGCGCCGCGCGGCCCGAATCGTGTCGACCACGGGCGCGTCGAAGACCTCCGAGAGCATCCGTCCGACGGCCTGCTCGCGGGGCACGCCGTACAACCGCTCCAAGGCCTGATTCCACCGGACGATGCGGTCGCTCAGATCGGTCACGAGCAGGCCGTCGTCGAGCGATTCGAGGATGTTCTCGTTGAACGCACGGAGGCGATCGAGCTCCGCCGCCTTGACGTGCAGCTGGCGGTAGAGCCGGGCGTTCTCGAGCGCCGTGGCGATCTGTCCCGCCACCGCCGACAGGAGCGCCGTGTCTTCGCTGTTGAGCGGTTCGCCGGTCTCCTTGCGCCCGAGCGCGAGCACGGCAATCGTGGCCTCGTTCGACACGCACGGGATGAAGTACGAGACCCCCGCGTCGCGCCAGAACTCCACTTCTTCCGCCGCAAAGCGGCTCGACGCGATCGGATCGTCGAGCGCCACGATGTGCCCGCCGGCGAGGCGCGCGCCGATGTCGGACGGGAGCGGCAGCGGCGGCAGGGGGCCGCCGAAACCTGACGCCGCGACCGACGTGAGGTGGGGCACGCGCTCGTCGGCCACGAGCAGCGCCATCCGATCGACGAGCAGCGTGAGCACGACGCGCGAGACGAGCCGGTCGGCGAGGCGGTCCAGATCGAGATCGCGGTTCAAGTCGCGCGCGAAGGCCACGAGCGCGCGGCGGTAGTCGTAGCGGTCCCGGTAGAACGCGCGGTCGAGCCCGTCCTGGATCGCGCGTTTGACCTGCGGCCCGAGCAGCAGGGCAATCACCGTGACGACCGCCGCGAGGATCCAGTCGTAGCCGGCCGGGAAGGCGCGCGCAAAGCCATTCAGCAGCACCACATAGATCGCCGCGATCGCCGCGAGCGCGGCCACGTAGACCAGCGCGCGCTTGACAATCACCTCGATGTCCATCAACCGGTAGCGCACGATCGCCGACGCGTACGCGAGCGGGATCAGGCTCAGCGGAATGGCCGACAGCTGCATCGGCAGCGACGGCTCCACCCCGAGCGCCCATGGCATCGCGTACCCGAAGGCGAAGGGCGCCGCGCCGAGCGCGGTCCCCCACGCGATCCAGCGCAGCTGGCGGCGCGCCGTCAGCGACCCGACTTCGCCGAGCGCGCGCGTCAGCGCCACGAGGCCGGCGCCGAGGCACCCGACCAGGTACACGTACTCGAGCCGGTCGAGCACCGCGACCACGCCGACGAAGAGCGGGGCGTTCGACGCGCTCCGGGCGAGCGCGACGACCCGCACGGTGCCAAGCAGCACCGCCGGCGCGTACACGAGGGGCACGAGCACGCGCCCGACCCGGCCGGCCGTCCAGCGGCGCGCCCGCTCGGGAAAGACGAGGGTGAAGTGCAGGAACAGCGGCGGCAGGAGCAGGATCGCCGCCGCGTCGCCCCAGTAGAAGATCCAGTCGAGCCGATCGAGACGGCCGCTGAACGAGAACGTGAACAGACCGAAGAAGGCGACCGCGAGCCAGAAGAAATGCAGCGTCGCCGGGTCGCGCGGCCGCCGCAGGCGCACGGCGCCGCCGACGAGCAGCGTGAAGATGCCGATGCCGGCGAGCAGGAAATAAAACGGGCGCGCGCCGCTCGGGATCGGCGCGATGCGGACATCGACGATCTCGCGGGCCCCGAGCCGCAGAATCGTGTAGCGCGGCGTCGCGCCGGGCGCCGCGGCGTGCAGCGCCTCCACCACGTCCAACACGTCCTCGACCGGCCGGTCGTCGATCGCGAGCAGCAGGTCGCCCGCGCGGAGCCCCACGTCCGCCGCCGGCGTGCCCGCCGCGATGTCGGCGGCCACCACGCCGTCGGGACGGAGCTGCCACAGCACGCCGTCCTCCAGCTCCTGGAACGTGGCGCGCGCGACCATGTTGGCGATCCCCAGCCACACCAGCACCGCCACGACCGCGACGGGCAGCGCGGCATGCGTCCAGCGGATCCACCGTTTCCGATCCAACGCCAAGGATGCGTCGTTCAACAAAATGGAGTCGAAAAACGCGAAAATTTTTTGCGGCCTAGAACTTCACCGTCACGCCGCCGACGACGCGCTTCGGCGGCCGCACGACGAGCAGCTCATCGTAGACGGAGGCGTCGAGCAGCTCGTCGTGAAAGAGGCTGCGGACGGCCACGAGCATCTCCCACTCGCCGCCGGCGGCTGCGAGAAACGGCAACACCTGGTTGATCTGCACGTCGAAGCGCGCGCCCGGCCGCGGCGTCGGACCCTCGCGATCGGCAAACCGCGAATTCAGCTTGTAGACGATGAACAGCCGCGTGGCGGTGACGGGCAGCGCCGCGTCGACGGTCGTCGTCACGTCATGGAACCGCTCGCCGCGTCCGCCGTGAATCGCCGGCGCAGCCAGTGACAGCGCCGCCGCATCGGGCGCACCGCCAATCCACGCCGACCGGACCTGGGTGTAATCGATCGAGGCGCGCAGGCGCTCCGCCACGGTGCGGCTCAGGCTGACGCCCCACCCGTGCGCGTCGACGTCGCCCGCAGTCGCGACGTAGTAGTGGCCGAGTCCAGCCCTGACGCCGGGCGACGTGATCCCGAAGAGCGTCGCAATCTGATCGTCGACATGCTGCCGAAACGCGCGTACGCCGACGACGAGATCGCCGGCCCAGGCGCGCTCGGCGGCGAGCTCGACGTGATCGACGCGCTCCGGCGTGAAGGCGCGCCGGGGCGAGAGCGATGAGAACGTGCGGTCCGGCGGCAGCCACAGTCCGCTCGACGGCGGGATAAACTCCTCGGCGCCCGGCGCGATGGCGCGGCGCGAGACCGCCGCGCGCACTGTGAACGACTCGTCCGCGGTGGGCGTGACAGTCAGGCTCGCGCGCGAGCTCGCGAGGCCGGGGTCGGAGAGGTAGTCGTAGCGCGCGTACTTCGCGCCGTAGCCGACGGCGATTCTCGGCGTGACCGTCCACTCGTCATGTGCGTAGACGGCGCCGACCGTACGGCTGGCGTCTGGCACCGCGGCCCGCGGATCGACCGGGCCGCGCACATAGTGCTGCACGCCGTACGAGAGCCCCGCTTCGTAGCGGTGCGCCGCGGGCGCGCGCTGGAAGGAGCCGGCGAGAATCCACGACGACAGGTCGCCCTGCGTAACCGCGCCACGCACGTCCCACTGCCCGCCCGCCGTCGGCGCCTCGAGCGAGAGAAACGCGACACCGCGCGGCAGCCACCCCTCGCGCGAAAAGAGGTCCTGCGGGCGATCGAAGGAGGTGCTCGTCAGCAGATCGAGATGGCCGCTCCACGGCACCTCGGCCACCAGCGACGAGGCCAGGCGCGCGGGCGCGCCGACGGCCCGGCCGAGGCCGGCCAGCGACTCGCCCAGGAGCGTGTCGCCGGCGTAACCGAGCAGCCCGGTCGCGGCACTCTTGAGCACGCTGCGCTTCAGATGCCGCAGCCGCCACGCGACTTCGCCATGATCGTGCGGTTCGGCGTCCTCGTCGCCCGTCGTCCCCACGCCCAGCTCAGCAGCGCCAACACCGGCCGCCAACACTGCCGCATCGTCCTCGCTCTCGCCATGGCGCGTGAGCGCGATGGACGCGACGGTCAGCAACGCGCGGTTCACCTGGACGATCCGCCCGCGCGGCGGCACGTATCCCTGCAGGTGCGCGCGCATCACGTACGGGCCGAACGGGAGATTTCGGAGCGCGAAACGGCCCTCCTCGTCCGACACCGCGAACGACGTCGTTGCGCCGAGGGCCGACACGACCGCGCCAGCGAGCGGACGTCCGCGATCGTCGAGGACGATCCCGTGCACGCTGGCGTAGGCAACCGAGGCCATCGTGGCGAGCGCCGCCGGATGCGTCCGGGCGCCCGATTGGGCGAAGGCGGGGAGCGCGGCCGCCGCGCACATCACCGCAGCCAGGGTGCAGCGGGCGATATGGCGGGTCATGGGCTCGGCGGCCTCTCCTTCGGATCAGGACGCGATGGTGAACGTTACGTTCTCGGTGAGCTTGTTGCCCGTCCGCTTGTCGATGACCGTGAACTCGACGCGGTACTCGCCCGCGGGGAACGACTTCAGCGGTACGCCGAAGATGCTCATCAGCTGATGGCCGGCGGCGAAATCGAAATTCGGCGGCAGCGTGGAGGCATTGAAGACCTGCGGCTGCGCCTTGTTGAAGTACTTCTCGGCCCCTTCCGCCGTCTTGTGGTGGAAGTTGTATTCGATCTGGACGTCCGGCTTGCCCGAGGGCGGCTGGCCGTACACCCAGAACACCATCAGGAACTCGCCGCTCGTCGTGAACGTCATTTCGCGCGACGGGACGACGCGGAGTGCGCCGCCGAAGGTGTAGGGATTGGTCCGCTGGTCTTCCGGCGAGAGCGGCGTCTGCAGGGGCTCGACGGTGGTCGCCACGATCGGCGTACTGATCGCCAGCTGTGGCCCGGTGTAATCGGGCACCGTAATCGACTGGCGCAGGAGGCCGGTCTTCGCGGGCGGCTGGTTGCGCTGCGGCTGCTCGGGGCTTCGCTCCTTGAGCGCGATGAACACGTCGTATTCGCCCGGTTTGAGCATCATCGCACGCGAGACGGTCCCGTCGGACGGCACGGTGAAGAACTGGATGTCGTCCCACGGATACATCGGCGCCGGCGGCGGCTGGTTCCCGCGCTGATTCTGCGGCGGCGCGGGCGCGGCCGCCGGAGCGGCTGCCTTGCTGACGGCGCGGATGTAGAGCGCCGTGCCGGGCGCCGCCATCTTGGCGGCGTCGACCCTCAGCGTGAACGGAACGAACGTGGCGCCTTCGGCGCCGCGGACGAAGTGATTGCCGACCCACGCCACCGGAATATCGGCCGGCGCCGGCTGCTTCCCGGCGGCCACGGCGTCGACGAGCTGTACGAGCGCCTGAATGTCGCGCTGCTCGGCCTGACTGCGGCGCTCCTGCTCGCGGCGGTTCTGCGCGTTGTTCTGCTGGGCGACGACGGGGGGCGACAGGACGGCAAGGAACGCGACCGCGAGGGCCGCCGTCAGAATCCGGCGGGTATGCATCATGCCTCTCTTTGAAAGCAATCCAGGTATCGGAACCGACTGATCGTAGCTACGATCCGGAAGGCAAGTCAACGCGGGGTCCCCACCGCGCGGACTGTGCGCGGTGGGGTGCGAGCGCGGGGCACCAGATGAGCGGCGGCATCGCACGTGCTAGCATCCACGATCCTGTCGGGACATGGACCTTGACGACGTCCTCGTGCTCCTGCTGGCCGGCGGCGCCGGCGAGCGTCTGTACCCCCTCACGAAGGAACGCGCGAAGCCGGCAGTCTACTTCGGGGGGCCGTACCGCATCATCGACTTCACCCTGAGCAACTGCATCAATTCCGGACTGCGTCGCATCTTCATCGCGACACAGTACAAATCGCTGTCGCTCAACCGTCACATCCGCATGGGGTGGAGCATCGTCTCGGAAGAGCTGGGCGAGTTCATCGAGATTTTGCCACCCCAAAAACGCGTCGGCGAGCACTGGTACCTCGGGACCGCCGACGCCGTGTACCAGAACCTCTACTCCATCGTGAACGAGGCGCCGAGCCACATCATCGTGCTGTCGGGCGATCACGTCTACAAGATGGACTACTCGAAGATGCTCCGCTTCCACATCGATCGGCGCGCGGATGCGACGTTCGGCGCCATCGAGGTGCCCCTGTCGGAGGGGCGGCGCTTCGGCGTCGTCGGCGTCAACGAGGAAGACCGCGTCGTCGGATTCCAGGAGAAGCCGGCGCAGCCGGCGCCGTGTCCCGGTTCCCGCGACATGGCGCTGGCGTCGATGGGCGTCTACATCTTCCGCGCCGACGTGCTCGTGCGCGCCCTCGAGGAAGACGCGGCCCGTGCGGACAGCGAGCACGACTTCGGCAAGAACATCATCCCCGCGATCGTCCAGACCGCGCCCGTCTACTGCTATCGCTTCTACGACGAGAACAAGAAGGCGGCGAAGTACTGGCGCGACATCGGGACGCTCGACGCCTATTACGACGCGAGCATGGACCTCTGCCAGGTGAACCCCGAGTTCAACCTGTACGATCCGGAGTGGCCGCTGCGGACCTACCAGCCGCAGGCGCCGCCGGCGAAGTTCGTCTTCGCGGAGCAGGGGCGGCGGTGCGGACAGGCGCTCGATTCGGTCATCTCGAACGGCTGCATCATTTCGGGGAGCAGCATCCGCGGCAGCATTCTCTGCCCCAACGTCCGTGTGCACAGCTTCTGCGAGATCGACCAGTCGATTCTGATGCCCGGCGTCCGCGTGGGCCGCCACGCGCGCATCCGGCGGGCGATCATCGACCGCGACGTGCTCATCCCGCGCGGCGCGCTGATCGGCTTCGACCCGGCCGAGGATCGCCGCCGCCACACCGTCACGGATGCGGGCGTCGTGGTCGTCACGGCCGACGAGGAACCGCTCATCGCGCCGATCAGCGAAGAGGCGCTGCGCCTCGAAGCCGACGCCGACCGCAGCGGAGGCGCGCCGGCTTGATAAGATCGGAGCTCGTGCAGATCACGAAAATCCACGGCCGCGAAATCCTCGACTCCCGCGGCAATCCCACGATCGAAGTCGACCTCTGGGCCGGTCGCGCGTTCGGCCGCGCCGCCGTGCCGTCGGGCGCCTCCACGGGCGAACGCGAGGCGCTCGAACTGCGCGACGGCGATCCGCGCCGTTACCTCGGCAAGGGCGTGCGCACGGCGGTGGCGCACGTCAATACCGACATTGCCGCCGCCCTCGAGGGCCATGCGCTCGATCAGCGGGCGATCGACGCCCGGCTCAACGCGCTCGACGGCACGCCCACGAAGAGCCGGCTCGGCGCCAACGCCATCCTCGGCGTCTCGATGGCGGCCGCGCGCGCTGCGGCCGCGGCCGCCGGCGAGCCGCTCTACGTGTACCTGGGCCGGCTGAGCGGGACGAACGGCGAATACCTGCTGCCCGTGCCGATGATGAACATCCTGAACGGCGGCGCCCACGCCGACAGCAGCGTCGACCTGCAGGAATTCATGGTGATGCCGATCGGGCTGCCGACCTTCGCCGAAGCGCTGCGAGCGGGCACCGAGATCTTCCACGCACTGCGATCGATTCTGAAGAAGGCGGGCCACTCCACCGGCGTCGGCGACGAGGGAGGGTTCGCGCCGAATCTGAAGTCGAACCGGGAGGCGCTCGACCTGGTGGTCGAAGCGGTCGGGAAGGCGGGGTACACGGCGGGACGCGACATCTACCTCGCGCTCGACGTCGCCTCGAGCGAGCTCTGGCAGGACGGCCGCTACGTCTTCCGGAAATCCGGCGAGCGCACGCGCACCGCGGCCGAGATGGTCGAGATGTACAGCGAGTGGGCCGGACAGTACCCGATTATCTCGATCGAAGACGGCATCGCTGAAAGCGACTGGGGCGGCTGGACGCTCCTCACGCGCGCGCTCGGCGACCGCGTTCAGCTGGTGGGCGACGACGTCTTCGTGACCAATCCTGAGATTCTGCGGAGAGGGATTGCCGAAGGCGTCGGCAACGCACTGCTGGTGAAGCTGAACCAGATCGGCACCGTGTCGGAGACGCTCGATGCGATCCAGATCGCGCGCGCCGCCGGGTACGCGACGATCATTTCCCACCGCTCCGGCGAAACCGAAGACAGCACCATTGCGGATCTCGCCGTCGGCACGGCCGCGGGGCAGATCAAAACGGGGTCGGCGAGCCGCAGCGATCGGACCGCGAAGTACAACCAGTTGCTGCGCATCGAAGAGGAGCTCGGTCGGTCGGCGCGGTATGCCGGGCGAAGCGCCATCCGCCAGCTGACAGCCCACCATGCATAGGCTTGTCCTGCTCCGGCACGGGGAGAGCACCTGGAACCGCGAAAACCGGTTCACCGGTTGGACCGACGTCGATTTGAGCGATCAGGGCCGGATCGAGGCGCGCGAAGCGGCCCGCCTGATGGCGGCCGAAAAGTACGAGTTCGACGTCGCGTACACGTCGCTCCTCAAGCGCGCCATTCGCACGCTCTGGATCGCGCTCGACGAGCTCGACATGATGTGGATTCCGGTCCACCGCTCGTGGCGCCTCAACGAGCGGCACTACGGCGCGCTGCAGGGGCTGAACAAAGCCGAGACCGCCGCCCAGTACGGCGACGCGCAGGTGAAAATCTGGCGCCGAAGCTATGACATTCCGCCGCCCCCGCTATCGCCCGAAGACCCGCGGCACCCCTCGCGCGACCGGCGCTATCAGGCGTTCAAGCCTGGCGAGCTGCCGCTCACCGAGTCGCTGAAGGACACGGTCGCGCGGTTCCTGCCGTACTGGGAGGAGACGATGGCGCCACGGATCCGGTCGGGCACGCGCGTGCTCATTGCGGCGCACGGCAACAGCCTCCGCGCGCTCGTCAAGCATCTCGACCAGATGTCGGACCGGGACGTCGTCGAGCTGAACATTCCCACCGGCGTCCCGCTCGTCTACGTGCTCAACGACAATCTCGAGCCGCTGCGAAAGTTCTACCTCGGCGACCCGGAGTCCGTGAAACGCGCGGCCGAGGCGGTCGCCAATCAGGCGCGCGCCCGCGAGCCCTGAGCGGAGTCGACGGGCTAGCTCTGAACGCGCGGCGGATTTTCGTGGCAGGCGCCTGTACCCGCCGGCCGCCGGACGGACGGATCGACTGGCATGAACGTCCAGTCGTAGCCGGCGGGCCTCAGCACGATCTTCAGAATCCCGAGCTGGCGCGCCAGCACCTGCTCGCCGGCCTGCTGATAGCGGAGGCGCGCCGGGTGGTTGAAAAAAACAGCTCCACCCGTGCCGGCGATGAGGATCGGCACGCCGTGGCTGCGGTTGACGACCCCGTCCGGCGCCAGCGGCGGCATCGAGGCGAAGAAATGCTCATGGCCGGTGACCACGAGGTCGGCACCGAACCGGAACAGCGTGCGAAAGATCGGGTGGGCCCTCGGGCTGGCAAACTCCCCGGATGAAAACGGCGGCCGGTGAAAGTAGGCGAGCACGCACTTGGTCCGGTAGTGCGCGCGCAGATCGTTCTCCAGCCAGGCGACCTGGCCGTGTCGCAGGTCCGGCATCAATTCGGTATTGAGCGCATAGATCCGCCACGTCCCCAGATCCCAGGCACGGTACCCCAGGCGTGGCGGCCCCGCGTTCGGGAAATACAGGAAGTAGTACGGCAGCTCGTTATCCCGGTCGTAATCGTGATTGCCGGGCGTCGGCTGGAGACGGCTCATCAGCTTGCCCCATGTCGTGCGATCGAAGCACTGATAGCTCTCCTCGGAGCCGTCGTCGTTTGAATTGTCGCCGAGGGTGATGCCGACGCTGTTGGGAGTCGCGTTCAGGAGGCGCTCCATCAACTGCCCCGTGCGTTCGGCGGCGTCCAGTGCGTCGCAGTGGGTGATGTCGCCGACCGCAAAAATGGTGGGAAACGGCACGCGCGCGGGATCGAGGCTCTGGGCGCTGACCCAGATCCCAGCGGCCACCACAACGAGAACGACAGCCACGCAACCTCTGCCGCCGACCCGCATGCTCGGCCGTATGCTAATCGCCTCGCTATTTGCGTGCAAAGGAAAAAAGGCCGGCGCAATGCGCCGGCCTCGAACCCGGAACCCGGAACCCGGAACCCGGAACCCAGAACCCAGAACCCAGAACCGGTTACTCGACCGCCTCTTTCGCCTCGTCGATAGAGATCCGAAGCGAGCGGAGAA
>CAZGLC010000056.1:0-21367 GCA_964526235.1 uncultured Bifidobacteriaceae bacterium | reverse complement strand
CAGCATGAAACCGGCGATGCCGTTGTACAGCCAGTGGCTCACCCCACCAGCTTAATGCTGCGGGTGGGTGCCAAGGTGTCCTGTCCCCGGCGCAGAGGCGGTACATGCGAATGATGTCCGCGTCGGTAGCCGCGCTGAGTGCGTGGCGTAGTATTGGCAAAGGTGATGGGAGCTCGCGGCCGAGTCCTCACACTTAGGATTCATGTAGGTGCCTTGACGACAATGCTCTACATCCATCCGGAAGAGTGCATCGACTGCGGTGCGTGCGTCCCGGCGTGCCCGGTGGCCGCGATTCATGACAGCCCCGAGTCGACTCCGGCACACCAGAAGGATCTCATTGAGGCCAACAGCATCTACCGCGTGGGCAATGCGGAGGCCGTGGCCAAGGCAGAGGCGATCGTGCAGGCCCACGTCGCCGCGCAGCCGGCACTCATGAGCATCCCTCCCACGGAGCGGCAAGCGGCGCACGCGAGCCACTAAGAATCGCGACGGCTGGGCCCTCAAAGAAACCGGAGGCCGGGTCCTTTCGGACCCGGCATCACAGCGCCTTATTGATCTCCGCCCAGTTCACGACATTCCACCACGCCGCGATGTAGTCGGGGCGGCGATTCTGATATTTCAGGTAGTACGCGTGCTCCCAGACGTCGAGGCCGAGGATCGCCGTCTTGCCCTCCATCAGCGGATTGTCCTGGTTGGGTGTGCTCACGATCGAGAGCGTGCTGCCGTCCTTGACGACCCAGGCCCAGCCGCTGCCGAACCGGCCGACTCCCGCCTTCGCAAACTGGTCCTTGAACGCGTCGAAGCCGCCGAATGAGGCGTTGATCGCGTCCGCGATCTTCCCCGTCGGCGTACCGCCCGCGTTCGGCGCCATCCACGTCCAGAACCGGCCGTGGTTCCAGTGGCCGCCCCCATTGTTGCGGACCGCGGTGCGAATGTCCTCGGGCACGCTGTTGATGCCGCGGCACAGATCCTCGACGCTTTTCGACTGCAGGTCGGGATACTTCTCGAGCGCGGCGTTCAGATTGTTGACGTATGCCTGATGGTGCTTGCCGTGGTGAATCTGCATCGTCTGCGCGTCGACGTGCGGCTCGAGCGCGGCGAAATCGTACGGGAGCTTGGGCAGTTCGTGCGCCATGAATCCTCCTCGGAGGCCAAACCCGCCAATCGTACTCGCGTCGCTACTGGATAGACAACATCCGATCGAGCGCCACACGGGTCCAGTGTTTCTGGTCGTCCGGGACGACGATCTCGTTGTGGACGCGCCCCTCGACCAGCTCTTCCAGGATCCAGAGCAGGTGGTTCGGCGAGACGCGGAACATGGTGGAACACAGACACCCGAACCGGTCGAGCGAGAGGACCGTGCGCGCGGGCGTGAGCGTCCGGGCGAGGCGGTTGACCAGGTGCACCTCGGTGCCGACGGCCCACACCGAACCTGCCGGGCTGTTCGTCACCGTCTTGATGATGTGCTCGGTACTGCCCATGTCGTCGGCCGCCTCCACCACATCCCACGGGACTTCCGGATGGACGATGACCCGGACGCCAGGATGCTGCCGGCGGACGGCCTCGATCTGCGAGACCGTGAAGCGCGCGTGCACCGAGCAGTGGCCCTTCCACAGGATCAGGCGCGCGCGCGCGACGGCGTCGGGATCGAGGCCGCCGAAGATCTCCTCGGGATCCCAGACCACCATCTCGTCGAGGCCGATGCCCATGCGGTAGGCGGTGTTCCGGCCCAGATGCTGGTCGGGCAGGAAGAGCACCTTCTCTCCGCGCGCGAAGGCCCAGTGGAGGGCGGCGGCGGCGTTCGACGAGGTGCAGACCGTGCCTCCGCGCTCGCCGACGAACGCTTTGATGGCGGCGGCGGAGTTGATGTACGTGACCGGGACGACGCCACGGACCTCCATCTCGGTCAGCTCCTCCCAGCAGCGATCGAGCTGGTCGGGCGCGGCCATGTCGGCCATGGAGCAGCCGGCGGCAAGGTCCGGGAGGATGACGTGCTGGTGCGGCGCCGCGAGCACGTCGGCGCTCTCCGCCATGAAGTGCACGCCGCAGAACACGATGTACTCGGCGTCGGGGCGCGCGGCCACGTGGCGCGCCAGCCGGTAGGAATCGCCCGTGTAGTCGGCGAACCTGATCACCTCGTCGCGCTGATAGTGATGGCCCAGGATGACGAGACGGCCGCCGAGCGCGCGGCGCGCGGCCGCGATGCGGACGTCCATCTCCGCGTCCGAGAGGCCCAGGTACCGCTCCGGGAGCGGCTGGCGCTCCGAGAGGTGCGCTTTCTCGAACTCAGCGAGCACCGGAATGAATGCAGCCATGCGCGCCCGACCTTGTGAAATTTTTCTCAATCTCAGGACGTGAAAAAGGTCAAAACCCCCGCTCGGCTGTTGCCCGGGAAGCTTGGACCTATTCGCAGTATACCGGATCAGACGGCCTGTCTGACGTTGTAGAACGTGTCGCGCTCGAAGGGTTCGCGGCCCGCGGCGCGCACCAGCCGTGACAGCTGCCCCATCGACAGCCCCTCGGGCGTGGGCGATCCGGCCATGTGGTAGATCTTCTCCTCCTGCACGGTGCCGTCGAGATCGTCGACGCCGAACCAGAGCGCCGTCTGCGCCACGTCCACGCCGGTCGCAATCCAGAACGCCTTGATATGCGGAATGTTGTCGAGCATCAACCGCGACACGGCATGCACTCTCAGCGTCTCGGCCGCGCTCGGCGCGGGCAGCTTCCGCATCTGGTTGTTGTCGGGGTGGAAGGCGAGCGGGATGAATGCCTGGAAGCCGTCGGTCTCGTCCTGGAGTGCGCGCGCCCGCAGCATGTGATCGACGCGCTCCTCGCAGGTTTCGATATGGCCGTAGAGCATCGTGACGTTGGTCTTCATGCCCATGCGGTGCGCGATGCGATGGATCGAGAGGTAGCGATCGGCGTCGCACTTGTCATGGCAGATCTTGCGGCGCACGCGCTCGGCGAAGATTTCCGCGCCGCCGCCCGGAAGTGAGTCGAGGCCCGCCGCCATCAGCTCGCGCAGCACCTGCTCGTCGGTCATCTCGTAGAGTTCCGCGAAAAACGCGATCTCGACCGCGGTGAAACACTTCAGATGGAGGCCGGGACGGATCCGCTTGAAGCCGCGCAACATCTCCGTGTAGTACGTGAACGGCAGATCCGGATTCAGGCCGTTGACGATGTGGATCTCGGTGAGCGGCTGATGCGCGCGCTGGCGGAGCTTGTCCCACGCCTGCTCGAGCGCCATCGTGTAGGCGGCGCTGTCGGTCGGCTCGAGACGTGCGAACGAGCAGAAGAGACAGCTGGCGACGCAGACGTTCGTCGGCTCGAGCCGCAGATTGTAGTTGAAGTAGGTCCGGTCGCCGTGGCGCTTCTCGCGCTCGCGGTTGGCCAGCCAGCCGACGGCGAGCAGATCGGGACACTCGAACAGACGAACGCCGTCTGCGAGGTCGAGCCGCTCGCCGGCCTGCAGCTTGCCGCAGATATCGGCGAGCCCCGCTGCCTGAACACGCGAATACACAGAAAACCCTCCGAATTCTAGCGTGCTATACTCGCCTCAACAAATCGACACCGCCGGTGATTCAGGGGAAGTGGGTGCAAAACCCACACGGTCCCGCCACTGTGAGCCCCGCCGGTCGGTGGTTGGCAGTTGGTGGTTGGTGGATTTGGTTCCACGAACCACCAACCACGAACCACCAACCGACAAAGGCAAGTCAGGACACCTGCTCCGGCGCATGTCCCTTGATCCGGCGCGACAGACGCCGGGAGGAGACACGTGGTCCTCCAGCTCCAGCAGGTGTCATTCGAGTACGTCGCGGAGAACGGATTCTCCATCCGCGAGGTGTCCCTTGCCATCGAGCGCGGAACGCTGACGGGGCTGCTCGGCCCGAACGGCTGCGGCAAGACCACGCTCCTCAAGCTCATGGCCGGCGTGCTGCGTCCGTCGCACGGCACGATCGCCTTCGACGGGCGCGCCCTGGCCGGCATTCCCCGCCGCGAGCTGGCGCGGCACATTGCGGTCGTGCCGCAGGAAACGCATCCCGCGTTCGACTATCGCGTGCTGGAGATGGTGCTGATGGGCCGCCATCCGCACCTCGGCACGTTCGCGCTCGAAGGGCCTGACGACCTCGCGATCGCCTCCGACGCGCTGTCCGCCACAGGCACGGCGCATCTCGCGGCGCGCTCCTACATGTCGCTCAGCGGCGGCGAGAAGCAGCGGGTCGTCATTGCGAGCGCGCTGGCGCAGCAGCCCGACGTGCTGCTGCTCGACGAGCCGACGGCCTCGCTCGATCTCGCGTATCAGCTCGAGGTTGCGGCGCTCCTCGGACGGCTCAACCGCGAGCGCGGCGTCACGATCGTCATTGCGACGCACGACCTGAACCTCGCGGCGTCGATCTGCCGGACGCTCGTGCTCGTCCGCGGCGGCCGCGTGCTCGCCCAGGGCGCCACCGAGGCCGCGCTGAACGGCAACAGCATCCGGGACCTGTACGACGTCGACGCCGACGTCCGCTATCACGACCGCTCCGGGCACCTCACCGTCGTGCCGATTGGACGGGTCCGATGACGTCGTCTGTGGCGGCATCGGTGGACAGCGGGCTGCGGCCGATCCGGCTGCGGCTGACGCTGACGCTCGCCGGCTACGGGTCGCTGGCGCTCGCCGCATGCCTGCTCGCGCCGCTCATCGGGAGCACGTCGATCAGTCTCGGCCGCGTGTTCGACGGGTCTATTCCCTTCGCCGACAACGTCGACGCGCAGATCTTCTTTCTTGCTCGCCTGCCGCGCGTCCTCGCGGGCGCCGTGGTGGGCGCGACGCTGGCGTCCGCAGGCGTGGTGCTGCAGGCGCTGCTCCGCAATCCACTGGCGACCCCCTTCACGCTCGGCGTCTCCTCCGGCGCGGCGCTGGGGGCCGTCCTCGCGATCGCCTCGGGCGTCAGCGCCGGACTCGGTCCATTCTCGCCGGTGCCGCTGGCCAGCCTCGCCGTGGCGTTCCTCGTGAGCGCCGTCATCTACGCGCTCGCCACCCGGCCCGGCCGCCCGATGTCCACGGATGTGCTGCTGCTGGCAGGCGTCACCCTCAACGCGTTCATCTCCGCGCTGATTCTTCTCGTGCAGTATTTCGCCGACTTCGCCGAGACCTATCGGATGCTGCGCTGGCTGATGGGCGACCTCGACGTCGGCGGTTTTACGCCGATCGCCGCCGTGCTGCCGCTGCTGCTCATGGCGTTTGCGGTGTTCGCGACGCTCCCCTCGTCTCTCAACCTGCTGAGCGTCGGCGCCGACACCGCGGCCACCCGCGGGGTATCCGTGGCGCGCGCGCAGCGCCTCGCGTTCGTCAGCACCGCGCTCGCCACGAGCGCGGCGGTGACCCTCGCGGGCCCCATCGGGTTCGTCGGCATCGTCGTGCCGCACCTCGTGCGGCTCATGACCGGCATGGACCACCGCATCGTGCTGCCGGCTTCGGCGCTGTTCGGCGCCGCGTTCGTCGTCGGATGCGACCTCATCGCCCGAACCGTGCTCGCGCCGGTCGAGCTACCGGTCGGCATCGTCACCGCCATCATCGGAGGGCCCTTCTTCCTGTGGCTGCTCGTGCGAAAAGCCTGATCCTCGTCGCCCTTGTCGCATGTGGGGCGAGCCTGACCGCACAGGCGGCGCCCGCCAGGCGCATCATCTCGCTCGTCCCGGCGCTGACCGAGATGCTGTTTGCGATCGGAGCAGGGTCGCAGGTCGTCGCCGTCAGCAGCTTCGATGACTACCCTCCCGAGACGAAGCCGTTGCCGCGTGTCGGCGCGCTGCTCGATCCCGACGTGGAGCAGATCCTCGCGCTCCGCCCGGACCTCGTCCTCACCTATGGATCGCAGGACACACTGGAGGCGCAGCTCACACGTGCCGGCATTCGCGCTTACAGCTATCGCCACGGCGGCCTCGACACGCTGATCGAGACCGTCGGGGAGCTCGGCGCCGCGACGGGCCGGGCGGTTGAGGCGGCACGCATAGCCGACGGCATTCGCCGGCAGCTCGACGCCGTCCGTGCGCGCGTGCGCGGCCGCCCGCGTCCACGCGTGCTGCTCGTCTTCGGCCGCGAGCCGCAGTCGCTGCGGCAGATATACGTGAGCGGCGGGGCCGGGTTCCTGCACGAGATGCTCGAGATCGCCGGCGGTGTCAACGTATTCGCCGACATCCGGCGCGAGTCGGTACAGCCCTCGTCGGAAACGCTGCTCGCGCGGGCGCCGGACGCGATCCTCGAGATGCGCACAGCGAGGATGATCGCCGGCGCCGACGCGGTGCGCGAACGGGCCGCCTGGGGCGCGCTCGCGGCGATCCCCGCCGTCAAGAACGGGCGTATCCACTTTCTGAACGGCGCTTACCTGACCGTCCCCGGCCCGCGCGTCGGCCTCGGAACGGAAGCATTTGCGCGCGCACTTCACCCCGAGGTGTTCCGATGAAGATTCTCCTGTCGTGGAGCTCCGGCAAGGACAGCGCGTGGGCGCTGCACCGGCTCAATCAGACCTGCCCCGGTTCGGTCGCCGCGCTGCTGACGACGGTGAATGAGGCGATGGACCGGGTGGCGATGCATGCCGTGAGGCGGGAGGTGCTGGATGCGCAGGCGGCGGCCGCCGGGCTGCCGCTTCGCGTGGTGCCGATTCCGCATCCGTGTCCGAACGACGTGTACGAGGTGCGGATGCGCGACGCAGTCGCGGCCGCCGTGAGCGACGGCTTCACCCACGCCGCATTCGGCGATCTCTTTCTGGAAGACGTGCGCCGTTACCGTGAAGAGCGGCTGGCTGGCACCGGACTGCAGCCGCTGTTTCCCGTCTGGGGCGTTCCGACGTCGCATCTGGCGGCAGAGATGCTCGACGGCGGCCTCCGCGCCCGCGTGGCGTGCGTCGATACGCGCGTGCTCGACGCGGCATTCGTCGGGCGCGAGTGGAATCGGGCGCTCCTCGACGAGCTGCCGGCAGCCGTCGACCCGTGCGGCGAAAACGGCGAGTTTCACACCTGCGTCTATGCCGGCCCGATGTTCAGCCGTCCGCTGACGCTCGATGCCGGCGAACGGGTCAGTCGTGATCCGTTCGTCTGGTGCGATCTCGTCGCCTCATGAGCGCCTATCCCTCCCGCATCGTCTGTCTGACCGAGGAGACGACGGAGACGCTGTACCTGCTGGGCGAGGGAGACCGGGTGGTCGGCGTCTCCGGCTATACGATTCGTCCACCCGAGGCGCGGCGGAAGCCGCGCGTGTCGGCCTTCCTCAACGCGCGCTTCAGCAAAATCGAGGCGCTCGAGCCGGACCTGGTGCTCGGCTTCTCCGACCTGCAGGCCGATATCGCCGCCGAACTGATCCGGCGCGGCTATCCCGTCGCGGTCTTCAATCAGCGGAGCGTGGCCGACATCCTCCAGATGATTCGCGTGCTCGGCGGGATTGTCGGGTGCGGCGACCGGGCCGAGGCGCTCGCCTCGCGGCTGGAGCTCGAGATCGACGCCGTGCGCGCCGCGGCCGAGGGCCTCCCGCGGCCCCGCGTCTTCTTCGAGGAATGGGACAACCCGCTGATCTCCGGGATTCGATGGGTCGAAGAGCTCGTGGAGATCGCCGGCGGCGACCCGATCTTCCCGGAGCTGCGCCACGCCGGGCTCGGACGCGACCGCATCGTGACGCCAGACGAAGTCGTGCGGCGGAATCCGGACGTCATCATCGCGTCGTGGTGTGGGAAGGCCGTTCGCCGGGAGCGGATTGCGACGCGAATCGGCTGGACCGGCGTGGCCGCGGTCAGGAACGGCCACATCTACGAAATCAAGTCGGCCTACATCCTGCAGCCGGGGCCGGCCGCGCTCACCGAAGGCCTGCGGCAGCTCCACGACATCCTCGCGCGCGTCCGCGTACAATGCGGACCGCGAGCCGGCCACCTTCGCCAAGGCTCCGGTGCCCAGGCCGCTCGCATGGACGGAGAGGTGCCATGACCGACATCCGTATCGCATCCGTCGCCTGTGCGGCGCTCCTCGCGATCACCATCGCCGCCGCGCAGACGCAGAGCGGACAGACGCCGCAGCAGGGCGTCGATCCGTACGCCACCAATCCTGCCGCGGGCTCGACCGCGTTTCCGCTGGCTGCTCCAGCCGGAACAGACAGCAACGCGCGATCCGCCACGCCCCCCGGAGCCGTCAATCAGGGGCCGTTCGACCCGGCGCGGTGGAAGTACGGGCCGGCCTTCGACCCGCCGGCCGGCGCGAAGGTCTGGAATCCGGTGCGGCTCAAGCTGACCCAGGGCGGCAAGGTGACCGGCGGCACGCTCTTCGGCGCCACCGATCCGGCCGTGTACTGCGCGATGGCGAACGCCGGGTACGACTTCATCTGGACGGAGATGCAGCACAACGAGCGCGACTGGCAGGCGGCGGCGCGCATGTGGCGCACCTGTCCGCATGCCAGAGCCGTCCCTGGGGTCCGCGTGGCATACGCGGACGAGCGGGAGATTCAGCACGCGCTCGACGCGGGCGCGCTCGTCATCGTGGTCCCGACCGTCGACACCGTGGAGGAGGCGAGTGCCGCGCGCGACTGGACGTACTTCCCGCCGCTCGGGCGCCGCAGCGCCGGCGGCGGCCAGGCCTTCGACCCGGGCATGTGGGGCCTGGTGCCGGGCGGCTATCGCAACACGATCAACGACAACGTCGTGCTCGTGGTCATGATCGAAACCCTCGAAGGGCTCAAGAACGCCGACGCCATTGCGCGGGTCCCGGGCATCCACGCGCTCTTTGCGGCGAGCGGCGACCTCGGGAACTTCACGGGCTACCGCCAGGGGACGCCCGACTACGAGCGCGCGATCAACATCGTCCACGACGCGGCGATCAAGGCGGGCGTGCGGCTGTGCGGGCCGCTCGCGTGGCGCGATCGGCCCGACTTCACGTGTTTTCAGGCGGGAAGCGAGCTGGCGGCGATTACGCGGGGCGCGGTGGGCGAGCTCGGCCCCCTGGCGAACACGCAGGGCAAGCCCGAGGTGGGCCCGTTCGCGCCGCGGTAGCCGACATCACGAGCCGACAACGGGATTGGTCAACGTGCCGACGCCTTCGTACGTGCACACCGATCGGTCGCCCGGCTTGAAGTAGACGGGGGGCGTGCGCGCCGAGCCGACGCCGGCCGGCGTGCCCGTGGTGATGATGTCGCCCGGGCGCAGCGTCATGATGCTCGACGCGTACGTCACCTGCTCGTACACGTTGTGGATCATCAGCGCCGTGGTTGCCTCCTGCATCACGGTGCCGTTCAGCGTGAACCGGATGGCGAGCTTCTGCGGATTGGCGACGAATTCCTTCGGCGTGATGAACGGGCCCAGCGGCCCGAACGTGTCGTGGTTCTTGGCGATCACCCAGTCGGTGCCGTACCGGGTGTCGCCCCGGCCGCCGCGATCCGACACGTCGTTCTGAATCGTGTAGCCGAAGATATAGGTGGCGCTCTGCACCGCCGGCACGCGGCTCGCCTGCCGGCCGATCACGACCCCGAGCTCGCATTCCCAGTCGACCTGCGTGCGTCCCGGCGGCAGCCGGATCGCCTCGCCGTCGGCGATGATGGTCGACGGCAGCTTGATGAACATGTACGGATTCCACCGCTTGTCGTCCGGCGCGCGCTCCCAGATGCCCGGGGCGCTGCGGGTGCCGGGGAGCGCCATCCCGAGCGTGGGCGGTCCCGCGTTGGTGATCTGGTCGCGCAGGATCACCGCCGCCTCGAGGTCGTGCTCCGCATAATTCACGGCGACGTTCAGCATCGTCGTCGGCATGACCGGCGGCAGAATTTTCACCGCTGATAGGTCGAAGACATAGGCGGGCCTCTTGGCCCCCGCCGCCTCGACGCTGCGGACGATCTCGAGAATCCGCGCGCGGAGGCCCTGGTCGTAGCGGACGATCAGGTCCTTCATGTCGGCCGGCGGCATCACGGTCGACGCGGGCGTGACGGCCTTGTGCGCGGCGGCAAAGTCGATCACCGCTGCCTCGCGCAGGACGATGCCGACGAAGGTGCGCCCCGCTCGCTCGAAGGTGCCCAGCTTGAACGGGGTCACCGCCTGCGCCTGCGCGAGCGTCGCCGCCAGCACGCAGGCTCCGAATAGAACGAAAACCAGTCTCATGCCCGTCTCCCTGCGCCTCAGTCTATCCGATTGAACGGTCCCGCCCGCCGCGTTAGACTGCCGTTCCACATGAGGGTGTGCCCCGCGCGGTGCGTCGTTCTCGTCCTGGCCCTCGCCGCGACCGCCTCTGCGGCGCAGCGCGGGCCGGTGCAGTCGGACCAGGACATCCTCATCGCGCTCGAACGCGGCTGGAACGACGCGTTCTACAAGCGCGACGTCAAGTTCATCGAGAACCTGCTCGCCGACGAGTTCATCGCCACCTACGACGACGGGACGCGCGGCGACAAGCAGAAGGAGCTGGCGCTCGTCGCCGGATTCAATCAGCAGGTCGAGTCCGCCGTCCAGGACGACTTCGTCGTCAAGGTCTACCGGGAGACCGCCGTCGTCTGGTTCACGCTGAACATCGTCGGCATCAAGCAGGGACAGCGTTCGCCCTTGACGCTGCAGTACACCGACGTGTGGGTGTTCAGAGACCGCCGGTGGCAGTGCGTCTCCAGCCAGAGCACGCGCGTGCTGCAGCGCTAGCACGCGTGCAGGTCCGGCTACAGCTACAGCCGGACGCCGCGTCCTACGACGTGGCGCGCTGATAGGCGTCGACGATCTCGCTGCCGGTGGCGAACCAGACGCGCTCGTGCTTTTTCATGTGGGCGAGCGCGCGCGCGAGATACCGGATCCGGAGCGGCTGGCCGATGATCATCGGGTGGAGCGGCAGGCCGAGCACGCGCGGGTGCTTGGCGCTCTCGGCGTAGAGCGCGTCGAACTGGTCGACGACCGACTGCAGGTACTGCTCGCCCGTGTAGCCCTTTCGCATGAAGAGCGGAATGTCGTTGATCTCCATGCAGTACGGGACGGCAAACATCCGACCCTTGCGCACCTTCATCGGGTAGGGCTGGTCGTCGTTGTTCCAGTCGCCGCAGTAGATCACGCCCTCCTCGGCCAGAATGTCGAGCGTGTTGTGCGTCTCGACGAGGCCAGGGCCGAGCCACCCGCGCGGCCGGCGCCCCGTGGCCTGCTCGATCGTCGTGAGCACGGTCTGCACGAGCGCGCGCTCCTTCTCGGCCGTCAGGCCCGCGAGATTCTCGCTGTTCGTGATGCCGTGGCCCATGAACTCCCAGCCGCGCCGCTGCATCTCGGTGATCGCCTTCGGGTGCGCCTCCGCCACGGCGGAATTGAGCGCGACGGTCGCGCGGATGCCGGCCGCGTCGAGCACGTCGGCGAGACGCCACAGGCCGACGCGCATCCCGTACTCGCGCCAGGCGAAATTGACCACATCCGGGACGATGCCGCGCTCGTTCGGGGTGATCGCCTGCCCTGACGCCGCGTCGTAGCGCCACACCTCGACGTTCGGCACGACCCAGACCGCAAGAGTGGCCTTGCCAGGCCACGTAAACGGCTTGCGCTCGAAGATGAACGAATCGTCGTAGCGGTCCGATCGCCGCACCGGCGGCGATGGCGCTTGGGCGAATGCCGGCTGAAGCGCTCCGCCGGCCACCAGCGACGCGGCGGCAGGCAACACGAGGGTCGACGTGAGAAACTCGCGACGCGTGCGCATACTGTTCACCTTCGCGCCGTGATTATGGGACAGCTCGCATTGTGGCACAATGCCCGCCACTTGCGTCAGTGCGGACAGGAGGCGGGCGTGCGGAGACGAGAGCGCGTCGTGTGTGCGGTTCTGGCGCTGTGGTGGGCGCTCGGCGGGATCGCCGCGGCTCAGACCGCCAAGGCCGTCAAAGTCACCGTGCTCTCGACGATGCTCGCCGGCAACCGGGGCGCCGGCATCGGCGAATGGGGATTTGCCGCGGTGCTCGAGGTCGACGGCCGCCGGCTCCTGATCGATACGGGCGAGCGGCCGGACACCGTCCTCCGCAACGCCGCCGAGCTCGGCATCGATCTGTCCGACATCACCGACGTCGTCCTCACGCACAATCACGGTGATCACACCACGGGGCTGCTCACGCTGCGGCGTGAGCTGGCGAAGAAGAATCCGCGCGCCCTCTCACGCGCGCACGTGGCGCGCGGCATCTTCTATCCGCGGCCGGGCGCCGGCGGCGCGGAAGAGAACGGGCTGCTGCCGTTGAAGGCGGCCTATGAGTCGGCCGGAGGCGCGTTCGTCGAATACGACGGACCGACACAGATCGTGCCGGGCGTCTGGTTCACCGGCCCGGTCCCGCGCGTCCATCCCGAACGCAACTGGACGCCCAAGGGCCAGGTGCGCACGGCCACGGGGCTCGTCGAGGACACGCTGCCCGAGGATGCGTCGATCGTCGTCGACGCGGCGGAGGGCCTCGTCCTCGTCAGCGGCTGCGGGCACGCCGGCATCATCAACACGATCGAGTACGCGCGGAAGGTCGTCCGCGCGGCGCCGCTCCATGCCGCCGTGGGCGGCTTCCACCTCTTCGGCGCCACCGACGCGCATCTCGAATGGACGGCCGGCAAGCTGCGCGAGTTCGGCCTCCAGCACCTGCTCGGCGCGCACTGCACCGGCATCGAAGCCGTCTACCGGATTCGCAGCCTGACGGGGCTGACGCGGCGAACGGCCGTGGTCGGGGCGGTCGGATCGAGCTTTACGCTCGGCAAGGGAATCAGCGCGCTGGCGATTGCCGGCTGACGGAGGGCGCATGGTCGCCGTCATCTTCGAAGTCTGGCCCGCGGACGGGCGCCGCCAGGAGTATCTCGACCTCGCCTCCGCGCTGCGGCCGCGGCTCGAGCAGATCGACGGCTTCATCTCCATCGAGCGCTTCGAGAGCCTCTACGAGCCGGGAAAGATCCTCTCCCTCTCGTTCTTCAGGGATGAAGACGCCGTCGCCCGCTGGCGGGCGGTGGAGGAGCACCGGGCGGCGCAGACGAAAGGGCGCGCCGGGATCTTCCGCGATTACCGCCTGAGGGTGGCTGAAGTCATGCGCGACTACGGCAGGTTCGACCGCGGCCAGGTCCCCGACGACAGCCGGGCGGCGCACGGGTAGGTCGGTCCGGCTCTGAAGCCGGGCGCCACGTACATCCCTAAGCGCTGAATTCGACTTGGATCGGCCCGGGGATGAGGCGCTTCTCCCACGCCTCGTCGAACAGCCGCCGTACGGCCGCGCGGCCGCGCTCCCCGTAATCGAGCGTCAGCTCGTTCACGTACATGCCCACGAAACGGTCGGCCTTCGCGCGGTCGAGCCCGCGGCCGAACTGCAGCGCGTAGTCGAGCGCCTCCTGCCGGTGCGCCAGCGCATACGCGATGCTCTCGCGCAGCAGGCGCGAGACCGTCGCGATGACCTGCGGGCCGAGATCGCGGCGGATCACGTTGCCGCCGAGCGGCAGCGGCAGCCCGCCGGTGCGGTCGGCCCACCATTCCCCCAGATCGACGATCTTCTTCAGCCCCTCGTCCTGGTACGTCAGCTGCCCCTCGTGAATCAGCAGCCCGGCCTGCGCCTCGCCGGCGCGCACCGCGTCCTGAATGCGATCGAAGGGCATGACGACGTACTGGACACCCGGGTCGTAGAGCCGCAGCGCAAGACACGACGTCGTCAGCGCGCCCGGGACGGCCACCGTGACGCCGTCGAGGGACGTTGGGCCGTCGGCGCGCGCGACGACGATCGGCCCGTAGTCGTCGCCCATGCTGGACCCGTGCGGCAGCAGCAGGTACTTGTCCGTGAGGTGCGCGTACGCGTTGAACGAGACGGCGCTCACTTCGTACCGGCCCTCGAGCGCGGCGTGGTTCAGCGTCTCGATGTCGGCCAGCAGCTGGTCGACCTCGATCCCGTCGGTCGGCACCCGGCCGCTCGCGAGACCGTAGTGCATGAACGCATCGTCTGAATCGGGACTGTGGGCGACGGTGATTTTCACGTCTACTTCTTGCTGCGCTCGGCGAGCCAGCGGACGAGCGCGCTCAGATCGGCGGCGGGCGCCCGGAACTCCTTCGGCGTGACGTGCTCGATCATCTCCCGGTGGGTCGGCGCGCCGTACGGCACCGGACCGCTCCCGAGGTTGGCCTCAGGCCCGAAGAGGACGATGGGCGGCGCCTGGCCGTACACCTCGATGGTGTAGCGCAGGTTCAGCCCTTCCCGTTCCTCGCGAACCGCCGAGTCACGAAGGCCGCGCTGAATGCGCTCGAGATCGACGGGCAGACGGCTGACGTCGACGGCGTCCTGCGCCAGCGCAGGCGCCGCAAGCCCGGCCACGAAGAACAGCGCTGCCGCAGTCTGTGCCCGCATGCTGATCGTCATGATGGTGTTCACGTCGCGTACCAGCGCGGAGCTAGCGCGCGGCGGCCACTCCTGCCTTGCTGTCGCGCTTCCGCTGGTAGTCGGCAATCGCGGCCTTGATGGCATCCTCAGCGAGCACCGAGCAATGAATCTTGACCGGCGGCAGCTGCAGCTCGTCGGCGATTTCGCCGTTCGTAATCGCGAGCGCCTGGTCCAGCGTCCGCCCCCTGAGCCATTCGGTCACCAGGCTCGAGCTCGCGATCGCCGACCCGCAGCCGAACGTCTTGAACTTCGCCTCGTCGATCAGCCCGGTCTCAGGATTGATCCGGATCTGCAGCTTCATCACGTCGCCGCATTCGGGCGCGCCGACGAGGCCGGTGCCGACGTGCGGATCGTCCTTCGACAGCGACCCGACGTTGCGCGGATTCTGGAAGTGGTCGAGGACCTTGGGTGAGTACGTCATGACGAGACCTTCGACAGGTCGACGCCTTCCTTCATCAGCTCGTACAGCGGCGACATTTCGCGCAGCCGGCGCACCACCGCCCCAATCTTCTGCGCGACGTAGTCGACCTCCTCTTCCGTCGTCCAGCGGCCGAGGCCGAACCGAATCGACGAGTGGGCCAGATCGTCGCCGGCGCCGAGCGCCTTCAGCACGTACGACGGTTCCAGGCTGGCGGAGGTGCACGCCGAACCGGACGACACGGCGACGTCGTTGATGGCCATGATGAGCGACTCGCCTTCGACGTAGGCGAAGCTGACGTTCAGATTGTGCGGCAGCCGGTGCTCCATCGACCCGTTGACGTAGATGCCGTCCAGATGCTGATGGAGCTGCTCGTTGAGGCGGTCGCGCAGCCGCCGCAGGCGGACGCTCTCGTCGGCCATCTCCAGCCGGCAGAGCTCGGCGGCCTTGCCGAGGCCGACGATGCCCGGCACGTTGAGCGTTCCGGAGCGAATGCCGCGCTCGTGCCCGCCGCCGCTGATCTGCTCGGCGAGGAGCACGCGCGGATTGCGGCGGCGCACGTACAGCGCGCCGACGCCCTTCGGCCCGTAAATCTTGTGCCCGCTCATCGACACCAGGTCTGCTTTTGTCGCGTTCACGTCGAACGGAAGCTTGCCGATGGCCTGCACGGCATCGGTGTGAAACAGCATGCCTGCGGCCTTCGCGATCGCGCCGACCTCGGCGACCGGCTGCATCACGCCGATCTCGTTGTTGGCGGTCATGATCGAGATGAGGATCGTCTTGGGCGTGAGCGCGCCGCGCAGCTCGTCCAGGTCGATCAACCCGTCCTTCTGCACCGGCAGGTAGGTGACGTGGAAGCCCTGCTTCTCGAGCTGATGGCAGGGATCGAGCACGGCCTTGTGCTCGGTCGCGCAGGTGACGATGTGGTTGCCCTTCTCGGCATACATCGCCGCCACGCCCTTGAGCGCCAGGTTGTTTGCCTCGGTGGCGCCGCTCGTGAAGACGATTTCCTTCGGCGTGGCGCCAATAAGATCCGCCACCTGCTGGCGCGCGTGCTCCACCGCCTTCTCGCCCACCCACCCGAACGCGTGGTTGCGGCTCGCGGGGTTGCCGAACTCCTGCGTGAAGTACGGCAGCATCGCCTCGAGCACCCGCGGATCCACGGGCGTCGTGGCGTGATGGTCCATGTAGATCGGCAGCTTCATCGTCGTAATACCGCGGCGTGCGCCACCGGCGCGCCGTCCCGCTGGTCCGCAAGGACCCGCCCTGCACTTTCGGCGGCGAGCTCGGCGATCGTGACGGTTTGCAGGGTGACCACGATGCGCTCGCGAAGCCGCCAGAGCGGGTCGCGAATGCAGCACTTGGTGTACTGGTCGCAGTCATGCTTCGTCGGCGAACACGCGGTGATCGTGAACTGGCCGTCGATCGCCTGAATCACGTCAGCGACGCTGATCGCCGAGGCGGCGCGGCCGAGCGCGTAGCCGCCGCGCGTGCCCTGGGTGGATACGAGGAGCCCTACGCGCACGAGCCGCTGCAGCACCTTCGCCATCAGCTCCAGCGGGATGTCGTACTGCTCGGCAATCTCACGGGCGCTCGTCGAGGGCGACAGCCGCACCGCCAGGTGCTTGACCGCCATCAGAGCGTAGTCCGCCTTTTTCGAGAGCCTGAGCATCGCTCAGTACTTTGGCTGCGACGGATCGACCTTGTCGATCCATTCGAGAATTCCGCCGCGCAGGTTCTTCACCTTCATGAACCCGACCGTCCGCAGGTAGTCTACTGCTTTCGCGCTGCGCCCGCCCATCTTGCAGTGCACCACGATCTCGCGACTCGTGTCGAGTTCCTGATACCGCCGGGGAATTTCGCCGAGCGGAATCAGCGTCGACCCCTGAATCCGGTTGATCTGGTACTCGTTCGGCTCGCGGACGTCGAGGATGAACGGATTGTCGCCCGCGTCCAGCCGCCGCTTCAGCTCGACCGGCGTGATCTCCCACTCATTCACCGGGGCCTCCGTCTGCACCTGCGGCTCCGGACGGATGCCGCAGAACTGCTCGTAATCGATGAGCGTGGTCACCGTCGGGTTCGTGCCGCACACGGGGCATTCGGCGTCCTTGCGCAGCTTCAACTCGCGGAAGCGCATCTTCAGCGCGTCGTAAATCAGGAAGCGGCCGACGAGCGGCTCGCCGATCCCGAGCATCAGTTTGATCGCCTCCGTCGCCTGGATCACGCCGATGATGCCGGGCAGCACGCCGAGCACCCCGCCTTCGGCGCAGCTCGGGACGAGCCCCGGCGGCGGCGGCTCGGGATACAGACACCGGTAGCAGGGGCCGTTCTTCGCCGCGAACACCGACGCCTGGCCTTCGAACCGGAAGATGCTGCCGTACGCGTTCGGCTTGCCGCTCAGCACGCACGCGTCGTTGACGAGGTACCGCGTCGGAAAGTTGTCGGTCCCGTCGAGAATCACGTCGTACGGCTTGAACAGCTCCAGCGCGTTCTCAGAGGAGAGCGCCGTCTCATACGTGTCGACCTGGACGTGGGGATTGAGCGCGTCCAGCCGCGTCCTCGCCGATTCGAGCTTCGAGCGGCCCACGTCGGGCGTGCCGTGCAGCAGCTGCCGCTGCAGGTTGCTGAAATCGACGACATCGAAGTCGACGATGCCGATGCGGCCAACGCCGGCGGCCGCGAGGTACATGGCGGCCGGCGAGCCGAGGCCCCCCGCGCCGATGCAGAGAACGCTCGACGCCTTCAGCCGCCGCTGCCCGTCCATGCCGACCTCGGGCATGATGAGGTGCCGGCTGTAGCGCTTGATCTCCTCCGGCGACAGATCGGTCGCGGCCGGCACGGTCGCGGTCGGTGCACCGCCGGCGACGGACGGAACGATGCTCAGCGAGTCGCCTGGCTTGACCGGCGTCTGCTCGCGCTGCAGGTACCGGATGTCCTCGTCGTTCAGGTAGACGTTGACGAAGTTCCGCAGCCGGCCCTCGTCGGTGTAGAGGTGCCTGCGCAGACCCTCGTAGCGGCGCGTCAGGTCCGCGAGCAGCTCGCCGACGGTAACGCCGCTGACTTCAACCGACTCCTTCTTGTCGGTGAACGGCCGGAGCGGAGTTGGAATGTGGATCGTGTTCGGCATATCCTGGTGATCTTCCTCGAATTACGAAGCGGGCCGCTCCGTTGTCGCGGCCCGAACAACCGTCATCGAAGGCCTGTCGTGGGTACTACCCCCATCTGTTGGCCCGCGTCCAGTAAGTCTTCCTGGTCAAAAACCGAGCGATCCTCACGCAGGCGCCACGACGTCATGTCCTGTGGCACCCCCGCGCGGACCGAGACGATCACGTACGAAAAGAACGGCCACGCGTGATCGAGATCGTACTGCGACGGGCGGGCCGGATGATCCGGGTGCGAGTGGTAGAACCCGAGCAGCTCCGCCCCCTGCGCCGCGGCGCGGCGCTCGGCGTCGCGATAATCGTCGGGCCGGACGCGAAACCGGCGCCGCGGGCCCTCCTCGGTCGTGTTCGGCAGCGCATGCGCGCTCGACGCCACCCCGTCGCGGCCGATGAGCGCGCCGCAGCACTCGTTCGGATACGTCTCCGCCCCGTGGCGCCGGATGGCCTCGGCGACGCCGGTCAGCAGCACGAGCGCCATCAGCTTTTCTCGTCCCAGAGACGCTCGGACAGATACTTCTCTCCGCCGTCGCAGAAGACCACCACGATGACCGCGTCCGACGCGCGGCGCGCGACGTGGAGCGCACCGGCGAGATTCGCGCCGCTCGAGATGCCGACGAACAGACCGGCGTGCGCCAGCCGGCGCGTCAGGTCGTGCGCGTCCTCCGTGCTCACGCCGATGTCCTCGTCGGCCAGCGCCGGATCGTAAATCCCAGGGACGATCGCGGTCGCCATGTGCTTCAGCCCTTCGAGCCCATGGAGCGGCGAGTCGGGCTGCACGGAGATCAGGCGGATCGCGGGGTTCAGCTCGCGCAGCCGCCGGCCGGTGCCGATGAACGTGCCGCTCGTGCCGAGGCCCGCCACGAAGTGCGTGAGCCGGCCTTCGGTCTGCTCGAAGATTTCGGGCGCGGTCGTGTCGTAGTGCGAGCGCCAGTTGCCGGCGTTGTTGTACTGGTCCGGGTAGAAATAGACGTCCGGGTCGGCGGCGTACATCGCCTTGGCTTTGAGAATCGCGCCGTCGGACCCTTCCATCGGGTCGGTGAAGACGATCTCGGCGCCGAAGGCGCTCAGGATCCGCTTGCGCTCGGGCGTCACGTTCGACGGCACGCAGAGGCGCACGCGGTAGCCGCGCGCGGCGCCGATCATGGCGTACGCAATACCGGTGTTGCCGGAGGTCGCATCCAGGATGATCGTGTCGCGGGTGAGCGCGCCGGAGCGTTCGCCGTCGAGAATCATGCGGGCGGCGGGCCGGTCCTTGACCGAGCCGCCGGGGTTGCGCCACTCGGCCTTCGCCCACAACTCGACGTTGCGCAGCCCGGCCTCGAAGCTCGACAGCCGGACGAGCGGCGTATTCCCGATCAGATCGAGGACAGAGTGCGACGTACGCACGATTCCGGGGGTGACCGCAGGCATGTCCGACTGTTCCAGTCCGATTTTATCAACTCCCGGAGGCAACACCAAAGAACGCCAGCTGAGGTGTAGTATGGGGTCCATTTCGTCGAGCTGAGTCCCGTTCCCGACAAACCGCAACCCGGTTGACTGGAGGCGCCATGGTGGGACGTATCGTCGGCTCGTTGCAGCGGCTGCTGCTCCTCTCCATCCTCGCCGTTCCGGCCGTGGCCACCGCGCAGGTGACGAGCGGCGCCATCGCCGGGGTCATCACAGACGCGCAGAACGCGGTCCTGCCGGGTGTGGCACTGACGCTGCGCAACACGGAAACAGGATTCACCAGGACGGCCGTCACGGAAGCAGACGGCCGGTATCGCCTAGCGGGCCTGCCGCCGGGCCGGTACGCGCTGAGAGCCGAGCTGTCGGGGTTTACGACGGTCGAGGTGACCGACATCACGCTCACGATCGGCCTCGAGGTCGGGCGCAACATCACAATGCAGCTGGGGGGCGTCCAGGAGTCGCTCACGGTAACGGGTGAGTCCCCCATCGTCGAGACGACGCGGACCGACGTGTCGGGCGTGATCACGCAGCAGCAGATTGAGACGTTGCCGCTCGCCACGCGCCAGCCGGTGGGGCTCGCGCTCCTGATGCCCGGCACGAGCCAGGACGCGGTGCGGCCGCGCAAGTTCAATGTCAATGTCGGCGCGGGCGGGTTCACCCACGGCTCAGCGCTCCTCGTCGACGGCATGTGGAACAAGGAGGGCAACACGGGAGAACCACGGATGGAGCTTCCGCAAGCGGCCATCCGCGAGTTCAAGGTGTACATCAGCCAGGCCCCGGCGGAGTACGGATGGACGGCGGGCGGGGCCGTGACATTCGAGACGAAGAGCGGGACGAACCTGTGGAGCGGTGAAGTGTTCGAGTACTTCCGCGACAAGAGCCTCAACACGATGAACCGGTTCGAGCAGGAGCGGCACGACACCAGCGGCACGCCGAAGCCGGACTTCCGCCGGCATCAGTTCGGTGCGGCGCTCGGCGGCCCGATCGTGCGGGATCGCGTCCACTTCTTCACCACGGCCGAACGGACCAAGACCGACCTGTTCACCACCGTGACCACGGGGCGACCGGCGTTCTACTCCGCGCTGGAAGGCACGTTCCCGATTCCGGAATACAGCAACATGGTCTTCGCGCGGGGCGACGTGCAGATCAGCCAGGGGCAGACGGCATTCGGGCGGTACGCCTGGCAGGACTCCGACTTTACCTGCGAGGGGTGCGGGGGCAGGCTCGCGGTCTTCTCCGGGAACGGCATCCAGCAGAAGCGATACTCGTGGGTCGGGGGGCATACCTGGGTCCTGTCGTCCCGGGTGGTGAACGAGCTCCGGGGCCAGGCGACGAACGTCCATTTCCGCGGGCACCCGCCTGGGGTCAGGGCCTCGGAGAAGCTGTACGACAACTCGCCCGCGCGGACGGCGCCGCTCACGCAGGTGTACAACTTCCCGAGCCTGGTATGGGGCTCGAACTTCAACGCGTACTCGCTTCAGACCCAGCGGCAGGTCAGGGATGATCTGTCGATCGCCGCCGGCAGGCACACGTGGAAGGTCGGGGGCGGCTACCTGCAGATCCCCATCAATGGGGATGTGAGAGAGAACATTGGCGTCTGGACCTTTCCGTTCGATCAACCGTTCGACCCGACCAACCCCGCGATCATGGCGAACCTGCAGGGCGCGAGCCTGTTCACCGCCGTGGCGCGGAACATCCGGCGCTACAATCCGAACGAGTACTGGGACGTCTACGTCCAGGACGAGTGGAGGCCGGTCGCGACCGTGACGCTGAGCCTCGGGTTGCGCTACGAGTACCAGGCCAAGGCCTTCGGCCAGGGGCTCGACCTCAACGACAGAGAGATTTTCCCGACCACCGGCACCAACCGGCAGATTCCCTTCGTGGACTTCAGCCGTCGCGGCGACAAGAACAACTTCGGGCCGCGACTGGGGCTCGCGTGGGATGTGAACGGGGGGCGGTCGGTCGTGCGGGCGGGCTACGGCATCTATTACAACCCGATGAATCTGGTCG
>CAZGLC010000055.1:0-21395 GCA_964526235.1 uncultured Bifidobacteriaceae bacterium | reverse complement strand
GCGCGCTCTCGCCGCTCACGATGCATGTGGGATTCAGGTCCGATCTGGACCTCGGAGCGCTGCTCAGGGCAGCGGCATTGCGACCCGTCAGGATTGAGAAGGTGAACTGGCCAGCGATCTGGAGCTTGGTCACCTGCGCGCGTTAGCGCAAGTCCGCGTCCCAGTTGAGAACGACGGTGAGCGTTGTCGTGGTTGCTTCGTCAACGGTTTCGTTGAGGAGGATGATAGACCGCCGCCCATCCGCCGACGGTCTTTTCGAACCCGCCATGCTATCGTCGTTCGCGGGAGATGCGATTCAGCGAACTCGTCCAACTCCTGGAGAAGAACGCCTTCACGCTCGTCAAAGAGAAGGGCTCGATCCGGTACTACCGCAAGGCCGGCGTAAGTCGCTTGATCCGAATCGATTATCATGGAGCGAAGGAAGTGCCTACAGGCACGTGTCACGCGATTCTCAAAGCTGCAGGTCTGAAGGCGGGACAGCAGAATGATTGATCTTCAATACTCGCTGGTGATCGAAGCGACGAACGATCCGACGTTCTTCGGGTTCTACTCGCCCGACCTCGAAGGCTTCACGGGGATCGGCCACTCAGTCGAGGATTGCCTCTACAAGGCGCGGTGGGGCATGCGGGAGCATCTGGAGGTGCTCGAGCAACACGACCTGCCCATCCCGTCTCCGAATCCGAACCCGATAGTGACCATCCAGAATCAGCCGGCGCGAGCCGTCGCGCGCTAACCTGGCCGTTCGAACGGTTCGAACGATCCGAAAGAGTGGAACGTTCCGAACGTTCCGAACGTCTCGAACGGGCCGAACGATTTGTTTAGATTTTGACCTTCGGCCGCCGGGACGTGGGCGGGATCAAGTTTGCGCACCGGTGGACGTACACGTGGCTGGACGGCCGCGACACGTTCGAGTTCACTAGCGTTCGGTTCAACGAGCCGATCGACCCGGCGAAATTTGGCGAGCCGATCATTCCGGCGGGCCGGTGATCGGGAGGCGGACCTGAAGGTCCGCCTCTACTTGGGAATCGCGTCCTTGTACTTCTCGCTGTCGCGATCGAACCGGCAGTCCCACTCGAGGATCTCGGCCTGCGGGTCGATGATGCGGTAGAGCGGCATGCTCATCTTCCACGGCCGCGTGAAGACGTTGCGGTCCTCAATCGTCGCCTCGTAGCGGATGTGGTCGCGATCGATGTAGGAGTAGCGCTCGACCACGTGCAGCGCGTCGCTGTGGAAGTTGCCGGCGTGGTCGAACCAGGTCCGCTCGTCCATCTTCCGCACGTCCACCACGAGCGTGTCGCCCTCCCACCGGCCGCGCGAGTCGCCCATCCAAAAGTCGGGCCAGCCCTTCAGCCAGTCGCCCGACCGCCCCGTAAGATCGATCGTGCGGACCGCCCGCGCGAAGGCGTAGCGGATGCCCACCATCGTCGGGTTCTGGATGATCTCGAACGGGTAGGGCATATAGGTGGCGCGCGGCACGCCGGGCAGCAGGCACTTCGCGAACGCCGGGTCCTCGGTGACGCGCTCGGCGAAATTCTTCTTCCGCTGCTCGAGCGCCTCGGGCTTGTACGGGATCTCGTTGCCTTCGACGACCCCTCGGCCCGGCGGCATGCCGATGAACGGCGCATAGGCCGCGGCGTGATCCTGGATGTCCCACGCTGCGGTGTTCAGCGCCTGCCAGATGCCGCTGAAGTCCGGCTTGCCGTCGGTCGTCCGCGGCACCTGCGCGGCCGCCGCGGGCGGCTTCGCCTGACCGTATATGACGACCGTCGAGACGACGAGCGCGATGCCCGTCGAGAGTGCCCGCGTACCCAGTGATGTCATCGTCCGCCGGACCTAGAAGCCGAAGATGTTCTGCATCGAGTAGCTGCCTTCGTGGCACGTGAACTCGGGCGCCAGCTCCTCATCCTCGTTCTGCGGATAGAAGAACCCGGCCGATTTCACGGGGCGCGTGAAGGTCTTCGGGTCGTCGTACGTCAGCACGAAGGTGATCAGCTTGTCGGAGACGACCGTGAACTCCTCGGTCAGGTGCAGGTCCTGGCTGAAGGGCGCTACGGTGTTGCCCACGCCGAAGTACGCGCGTCCATCGAGGTTCGTCGTGTCCACCAGGAGCGTGTCCCCTTTCCATCGTCCCGTGGAATGGCCACCGAAGAACCGCACGTTCGGGTTCGGGTGCGGACGGCCGTCGGTGTAGACGATGCGCGTGTGGTGGTTGACCTCGAAGAGCAGCGCGACTTGGCCGGGCCGCTGCATGATGTGGACGCCGCCGCCCGCCCACGGCTGCGGCGGCGCGCAGCGCACGCTCAGCTCGAGATACGCAAGCGCCTTCGCGGGGCAGCACATGTTCCTGGCGTGGTTGACACGCCGCTCGCGCCCTTCCGGCGTGTACGGGAGGACGCGATCCGCGGGATCGATGATGCCTTGCGGCGGGCGCGGGTTCGGCATGTACTTCGCCACCCGCGCCGCGGCAATCTCGCCGCCGGGACCGGCGGCGATCGGTCCCTGCCCGAAGCCCTGCGGCTCCGACAGTACGCCAAACGGCTTCAGGTCGCTGTCGGGCGGCTTAACTTCGTTGAGACCGCCGCCCACGCGCACCCACGTACCGCGGATGTCGGGCGTGCCGTCGGGCAGCCGCTTGACCGCGCCGGCGGTGGGCTTCGGCGCCACGGCGGGCGCCTGCGCCACGAGCGGGGCCGAGAGCGTCAGCGTCGCCGCCACCGCGGCGACGGCCGTGCTAATGACGAATCGATGTGATCTCACAGTCCGTCTCCTGTTCAGAGAGCCCTCCAGCTACTTGGGCGCGTCCTTCAGCGACGACGCCGCGAACAGGTCGCGACCGTCCGGCAATCTGACCTGGAAGGCGTTGCCGACCGGGCCGCCCGCGCGTGCCAGGAAGCCGCTGATCGTCACCGCCGTGCCGGGCTTGATGTCCTCGCGTGACCAGCCGGCGCGCAGGAGCGCGTTCGGCGCGCCCATCTCGAACCGCCACGCCACGACCTTGCCGTCGGGCTCCTTGACGTTGATGTGCAACCACGCGTGCGGGTTCACCCATTCCAGCTTCGTGATCTCGCCCGACAGCTTGATCGGTTTCGACTGGTCGAATTCCGCCGAAAACGCGTGGTGGGCGAGGAGCGACGCGGCGCCGCTCAACAGCATTCCCGCCGCGAGAAAGACTCTGATGCACATGGATGCCTCCGCTAAAGCACCCCAAACGCGCAACGTCCGCACGTTGGGGACCCCGCTAAGATCGATCTGCGTCCCGATCTGGAAATACCGCGACTGCAGGATCAGCGTCGGTCGCTGCCAGCGGTTGGCGGCCGCATTCGAGCTGAACCTTGTCGTGATCGTCTGCCAATCATTCGAATTGAAAACGTTATGAATGTCCAGCGACAACTGCTCGACATACCCAAATGTCTGCCTCGCTGCCTCGGTGTTCCGTGATCAGCGCGTGGATGTCGGCGGCGTCGTCAGCCTCACCGGCTGCACCATTGCGCCGTTGCCCGCCGTATCCCATGCCGCAAAGCGCACCCACTTCTTCGCGGTCGCGTCGAAGGGAATCTCGAAGCGCTTGCGCCCCTGCGCGCCGACATCGGTCGCGGAGATGATCTGTCGATCGACCTTCGTGCCGTCGCCCCAGACAACCTCGACGAACTCCAGCGGGAACGTCCACTCGACGTCCGCAGCGATCGTCCGCTTCGCGCCGGTGCCCTGGACGGCGTAGTTCGTGATGAGCACCTCGCCGGACGTCCAGAAGTAGTCGCCGCGCTTCATCGCGTCGATGATGGGATTCCAGTTGCCGTCCGTCGGAAGCGTCTCGAGCTTCACGTAGTTCACGGGGCTGTTGGCGTACAAATCGTCTCCGGGCCCCTGCTCGTACGTCTCCGTGATCGCCTGGATGTACTTGAGGCGCGCGGCCGTATCGGCCACCCAGTTGTTCATCTCGTCCCAGAGCGTCTGGCAGCGGATCTCGCACAGGCGCTGCTCGGATCCGTCGAGGCCCATCCCCCAGCGGACGCCGATGCCGCGGTAGTGCTCATCGAGGAAGTAGTCGCGGCCCCGGATCGCGTCGGGATAGCCAGTGGATCCCTTGGAGCGCGGATGTGGCATGTAGATGAGGAGGTTCTCCCGCCGCGCCATCTCCATCATGTCGGCGGGGCTGCCAACGTGGTAGACCTTGCCGTAGGTCGGGTGGTCCTCGACGAACGGCTGGCCCTCGGAACGTCCAGTCCAGAACAGCGGGCGCGAGATGAGCAGATCGTTGTGGCCGCCAAGGCCGCCGGCCGCGCCTTCCTCGTTCGGCATGATGAGGAAATTCCTGTCGGAGTGCCGGCGCGCCGCCTCGTAGTAGTCGGCGAGCGTCTTCAGCCGATCCTCGCGCGGCTGGCCGAAGCCGAGGCCGCTGCCGTCGATCGGCGCGAAGATGTTGACGCCGGCCGCGCGCACCACGTCGAAGTCGTGCAGGCGCATGTCGAGGCCGCCGAGCCGCCGCAGCCGTGCGACCATAGCCGTGTGGAAGTGCGTGGCCATCACCTGATAGCCGGGCAGCGCCTTGAAACGATCGTCGCGCGTGAAGGCCAGCGCCCCGCGCGCCGCCGTTTCCGCCGGCGCCGCGCTCACGTAGAGGTACAGCGGCATGTGTTGCCATGTGCCCGGACGTGCGCTGCGCAGCGCGAAATTCTGCCGCGTGTCTTCTTCGCCGCGCCCCATTTCCTCCGGATGTGATTCGGCCTCGGGCTGCCGCACGCCGATGGCGTAGCTCGATGCGTCGTCCTTGCGGTAATACACGTAGCCCTGGTTGAAGGACACCTCGCGCGACCAGAAGAAATTGTGCGGCGGCGGGAAGGCGGCGATGGAGCCGGCGCCGGTCTCAGCCAGCACCAGCCGGTTATGCGCGCGCAGCGGCACGATGCCGCTGTTGGGCGCGCCACCGAGGCCGTGGCGCTGCAAGTTGCCGGCCACGTCGCGCCACGCGACACGCGACGCCTGATCGATCCGCAGCCCCTTCAGCCCCGCCTCGTACTTGTAGGCGACCGAATCGCGCTCCGTCTTCGCAACGACTTCCTGTTCGACCAGGTTCGTGCCTTTGTAAATCGTGTACTGGAGGCGTCCCTCGAAGACGCCAAGCTGCACTCCCTCGAACGCGATCTCGAGCCGCGCGCCGTTCGTCCTCACCGTGCAGCCGCGCGCGGCGAAGCGCGCTTCGGCGCGTGCGACCTCATCGGGCTTGCGCGGCAGGCCTGGCTGGTTCCCAATTCCCTTGAGCGGGGGAATCGCGCCCGTGCGTGTGTTCTCGATCGGCTCCGTGTTGAGCGGCGCGTCCCAGAAGGCATCCCACTTGATCTCGTCGATCAATTTCGGCGTGAGCTCGATCTTCAGCTGCCGCAGCGGCTGGAGCTGCTGCTCGGTGACGCGGCGCAGACCGGTCACGACACGGTACTCCGGCGTGAGGCCCGTCGCGACGATCTGCCAGTCGCGTCCTTGCGGGCGGACCGCGATCTCCTGGATGGTCGGCGCGCCGCCCACCACCGTGAGCCGCAGACGCACCTGCTGTCCCGGATCGCCCTCCCACGTCGTCGTCAGGACGTCGCCCGCGGACGCGGCAGTGAGACCGGGCATCTGCCGGTAGTCCGCAAAACTGCAGGTGAGCGGGTCAGCGGCGGCAGGCGACGCACACACAACGAATGCAACAAAACAGGCAGCCGTTCTCATGAGGCCTCCCGAAAAACCGTCAGGGCTGGCGCGCGTAGCGGTAGCCGCCCGACACGTGGAGTATATGCCCGTATCGGATGGGGCGTCGTGAAATTAACGGGATGCAGATGGCGTCCCCATCGGGATTCGTGCCCACTCGCGTCGAGCGCATCCCAGACGCGGCGCGCCGAACCTGAACACGAAGAGAGAAGGAAGACCGGAGAAGTGTAAACGACATGGATTGGTTCCGTCCCCACGACATCTCTGACAACCCATGTCCCCGCAAGTGTCGGCCGCTCCCAGTCCGCCGCCGGCAGGGCGCGCAGCAGCGTCACAAGTCCTGATGAAACCGGACAGAAGAGCCTGCGGGTGTCGGTGGGCGACGGCGAGGACGGGGGCATCGCATGGCAATTTACACTAGGGCCACGCAACGAGGTTAAACGCTGCTATTCTTCGACCGGCACCGGCTCTCTGGACAGTCCAGTTTGGGCGGCGCGCGCCGAAATCATCAGATTTCGTCGAGGAAATGCGATGGGTATGAGAGAGACGACCTGCAAAGTCTTGATAGGAATGATGGCAGTGGCGGGCGCGTCAACGGCGCTGAGCGCGCAGTCCCGCGAACCCGCGCGCGACCCGGCCCCGCTCACGAATGGGCTTCACCCAAAGGTGCCCTGCAACATGATGGCAGGGAAGACCATTCCGGCCTCGGTCATCGGCCTGCCGACCAGCGGCGGCTCGATCACCGCCGCAAGACTCGATCCTGGCACCGGGCCCGTTGCGATCAAGTACAACTTCGTGCCGGAACACTGTTACATCACCGGTCTGATCAAATCTGTCGACCCGAACGCGCCAGAGATCAACTTCGCGGTTGCCATTCCGACGTTGTGGAATCAGAAAGCGTGGCAGTTCGGCGGCAATCAGCAGGACGGCTTCATTCCGCTGCTGACCATCATTGCGCGCGGGCTCGAAGGCTCGCCGATGGGCGCAGAGTATCCGCCGCGGACACCCTTTCCCATCACCGAGGGCTATGCCACGTTCGGCGGCGATGCGGGGCACAAGGCCAACGCGTTTCCCTGGAACGGGGGCGGGGATCTCTCGGGAACCGCGCCACCCGGAGCGCCGCCGAACCTGCCTCGGCTTCCCGATCAGGACGCATGGTGGGGAAACGACGAGGCCTATCTGAACTTTGGGCATCAGGGGATCAAGAAGACGAAAGACGCCGCCGTCTGGGTCATGGAGGAGATGTACGGCGTCCGGCCGTCGTTGGTGTACTTCGGCGGCCAGTCCGCTGGTGGCCGCGAGGCGATGATGGCCGCCACGCACTATCCTGAGGACTATGCGGGAATCAGCGCAACCGCTGGTGTCATCGATGTGACCAGTCGAACGATCTACCGCACGAATCTGGCGAAGCTGCAGTTCACGACGAAGACCGCCATCCCCGCGGCGAAGGTACGTGCCATTCGCGATGAAACGCTGCGGCAGTGCGACAATCTTGACGGCCTCGCCGACGGCGTCATCAATAATTACGCCGACTGCGCGATCCGCCTCGATCACACGATCACGCCGAACCCATTCGCTCGCATCCGCTGCCCTGACGGACAGGATTCAGGGAACCATTGCCTGTCCGATGCGCAGATCACCCTCCTGAACGCGATCAGAGGAACTCTGGATTTCGGATTTCCGCTGGTGAACGGCTACAGCGACGTCCCGGGATGGGGCCCCGGGCAGGAGATCGTCACCACGCAGGCGGCTGAGCGTAACACCAATCTCCAGGCGGGCGGCCAGGTTCCGAAGACGGTCGACGCGGCGGATATGTCCCGCCGGTATCCGAACATGAAGTTCGATCTCGTCAACAACCCGTTCAGTGCCTACAAAGACCAGCTCCTCGCAATGTCGAAGGCGACGGATGTGCCGACCGACTGGACGGCGCTTTTGAGGTCGAAGACGAAGGTCATCTGGCACGCCATCGGCAGCGACCCGACGGTGCACGGTCGAGCGACGATGCGCGTGTATGAAGAGGCGGTGAAGCGGCACGGTCAGGCGGCTGTCGATCGCACCTTGCGGTTCTACGTCACGCCGCAGGGCGACCATGGAGCCCGCGGCTTCAGCGCCACGACAGGTACGCCGCAAGCGCGCTACCACGACCTGATGGGCACGGTGATCAACTGGGTGGAAAAAGGCATCACGCCGCCGGAGTACTTGATATCAACGTACGAGGCTCCGCTGCCGCCGTACACCGTCATGCGCTCCCGCCCGCTGTGCCGCTACCCGCGTTATCCCCGGTACAAGGGGTCAGGCTCACCTGACCAGGCTGCGAACTACACCTGCGCGATGCCGCAGGCTGCGTCGGCAGTGAAGCCGGTGTCCACTCAAACGTCACGCTAGATCCGGGCGCAGCTCAATTGGCGGTGTCACCTCGCGCGAATGCCGAATGGAAAGTCCTCCGCCATGGCGGTGCAACCCCTCGCGGGATCGCAGTCCGCACTTCGAGCGCTGACGTCACGACGGCCGGCACGCGGCTGGCGGCGAGGCTGCCCGCGTTTAACATCGACACGGCCACGCCGTCTTCGACGCAGACACAGGTGCTCGCCAGTCGTGCCGCCGGTCCTGCAAGCCGTAGCCCAGCGCTGCGGCTACGAGAGGACTGAGCGCGAGCGGCGCCGCGATGTTCCACAGCAGCGCGGTCCAGCGGATCGCGTCTCCGCCGGCTATCATGAACGCGACAACCACAATCGCGCCTGTGAGGGCGTGTGTCGTCGAGACAGGCAGACCGGCGGCTGCCGCGAACAACACCCACACACAGGCTGCCGCGGCGACAGCCAGGGGAAACGATGTCGCTGCGAGCACGCACGGGTCGACCAGTGACGAGGTGAAGACCGCGGCAAGGCCGGCCGACACGACCACCGCCGCAAGGCTGCCTGCCGCCGTCCACAGGGTGCCCCAGGCAAGCGCCTGGCGATAGGTGGCACGCCTGCTGCCGGCGAGCGTCGCGATGCCTTTCGAGACATCGTTGGCGCCATTGGCGAACGCCAGCGCCATTACCGCTGCGGCCGTCAGAACGAAGATCGTCATGGGCTGAGCGTTGCTGATCAGGAAACGCCGAGCATACACGATGTATGCGCCGATACCCTCTGCGACGGCGCACGACGATTCAGATGATTCGAGAGTTACGTCACATGTGACGTCACAGCAAGGGCCGTCACGTCACAATGTGGTCGGATCTCACAAATCGAATCGTCACTCGTGCTCAAGCTCGTTGACCAGTAGGAAAAACGAGGCTGGAAGGTCGACCGCGTTCTCCTTGTCCAGCCGACGGAAGGCACGCGCGTAGTCGGGAAAGTTTCTGAGGCCGTCCTTCGGCCAGAAGCCGGCGACGAGGTCGGGCACGACGATCTCCCCGCCACATTTTTTCGGCTGCCGCGGTGCGACCTCGGGAAGACGCTGCAACACCTCGTATCCCTGCAGTCCGTCGGCGAAACCCGGAACGGCTTCCACGGCTCTGGCGTGCAGCGTCTGCCATACCTTCGACTGGTTCGAAGCCGCGATCGCGGACGACATCTTCATGAAGAACAGCGCCCTGGGACCACCGGCCGCGGGGAGCGGTCGGGTTCCCTGCGCCAGCACCTGACGTAGGGCCAGATTCAGCTCCGTCCCCGGTTCCACCCAGCGCGGCATGTTGGGTGACCAGCCTTGGCCTCCCGTCCGTCCTCCCTGCACAAACGGCAGATACGCGACGTCACACACCATGTCACGATTGCTCAATGTCGTGCACGGCATCTCCGGATCTGGCACGTCGATATGGAGATTATGGGGCCCTGGAGGCGGAAGGCGGTCGCCGCCAAAGGCGCAATCGGTGACGACGAGCACATTCGTGCGCACCTCTCTGCCGGCCGTCTTCTGGGTCAACTGACGGTGCACGCGGGCGTAATACGACGGGACGATATGTGGACTATCGGCGAACGAAGCTTCCAGTCTCGTCAGTCCGGGCCGGCGCTGTGCGAGGCCAATGATCCGGACAATGTCGCTTCTGTGCTCGACGGGCGTCGTCCCGTCGTCGCCGCTTTGAGTCGGAGCTTGCGCGTAAGCTGGCCCCGAACCGGACCCGCCAGGAGTGTACGCGGCGCCCAGCAGGAAGGCGCCGTATCTGCCCGCACCAGCCAGGAAACGCCGGCGGCCGGTCAGCCGCTGCCTTACGCGATCGAAAAGGCTCTGCGCCTCTCGATTATCAAGATGGTTTCGGCCCATAGAGACGTCCTCCAGAATTGAGCCGGACTACTGGCCGCCAGCGTTGGCGGCGAGGGAGTACGAGACAATCTCCTCGTCGTTGCGCGTGATGATGTGCTTGTTCGCATACGCCGGGTGGGTTCGGTTGACGCGTCGGCGTCCGTCCGGAATCGTCGGTTTGATGAGGTGCGTACGGCTGATCTCGTGATACCCGTCCGGCGCAAGCCTTGCGATGATGAGCTCCCCGCGATCGTTGTTAATGAAGACGCGATCCCCATGCTTGACGATGTGAGCGGCCGCAAACTGCGCGCGATCGACAACGACTGCCTGCGTTTCCCACACACGCTCGCCCGTCTTGAGTCTCAGACAGCGAAACTGGCCATAGGCGTCGACGCCGTAGATGTAGTCGCCGATGACAACCGATGTCCCGTACGCATTGTGCAGCGCGTCGGTGACCACCTCGTTGTCGCTTCGTCCTTTCCACAATATTCGAGCGGCCGGCTTCTGTTCATCGAGCTGCAGCATCAGCGAGCCGTTGTAAAACGACGAGAAGTAGAGCAGCGAACCTGCCTGCACCGGGGTCACGGCATTGGACAGCTGCGTCAGCGACCATGGAATTTGCCAATAGACCTTCCCGGTCTCCGGGTCGAGAGCGCTCACCGCTCCGATGTCCCACGCGATCAATTGTCGCGTGCCGGCCATATTGATGATGATCAACGGAGCGAAGCCCGGAGCGGTCTCGCCGGAAAGCGCGCGCCACAACTCTTTGCCCGTCCGCTTATCGAAGGCGACGACCTTCGAATCCGGGTACCCGCCAACCTGAACGAGCAGTTTGTCGCCGTCGACCAACGGGGCGCTGCTCCAGCCCCAGTACGCCGGCCAATGGTCCGTATTCGCCTTGAAGTCCGTGCGGTAGTTCTTCTGCCAGAGAATCTCGCCGGTCTTGACGTCAAGGCAGAGCAAGTCGCCGACATTACCGAGAAAATACACGCGGTCCCCGTCGACGGTCGGAGTCGCTTTTGGCCCCCGGCTCTGTCCGACGCCGGTGTAATCGGCTTCCCATTCGCGCGTCCAGAGGATTTTGCCCGTCGCCTCGTCCAGTGCCAGCGCACGCTCGATCCCGCGCGGGCGCTTGGTCCATTCGAAATCCGCGACGAACACGCGTCCATCGGCGACCGCGGGGCTTGTGTCACCGGCTTTGATCGGTATCCGCCAGCGCACGGCCAGCCCCCCGGGAGGAAAGGTCTCGAGAATGCCGGTTTCGGTCCAGATACCGAGGTCCCCTTTACCGCGGTGTCGCGGCCAGTCCTCCGCACGTATGGTGACCGTGGCTGTCAACACGCACGTGAGTACGGCAGCGAATTTCACGTCCTGCATCACTCGCTCTCCGTCGTATCTATGTTTCTCTTCTTCCTTCTCTTTCGATCTTCTTTCCTGTAGCGCTTTTGGGACCCACGCCCACAGTCGCCGGCGGAATCGTAGTGTAGCACTGGGGGTGATCAAGCCATTCCCCTGAGTGTCTCGCCCGACTCACGAAGAGTCCACCCGAACGTGCGCCGATTCGCGCATCGCCACTCTCACGACGACCGCCTCATGACGTCAGCCAACGGACCAATGCGCGTCGCGCCGCATGGCGCGCAAGTGTACATCTTTAACGTGTAAACGTTGACAAGGGCGGCGCGCTGATCTAGGCTCCAGCTCGACCGAGCGCCGATCTCGGATCCAGTTCTGACGATGCCCCGCCGTACCAATTCGGATGCGAGGGAGGTTCTATGACCAGCGTCGGACAGCCGGCTTCGAGCAACAGCAACAACTGGCGGTTGTCGTTGGCGACAGCCGTCTTGGCCCTAGCGTTCGTGGCGTCTACGCCTGCGGCTGCACGTGCACAAAGCAGTATTGCGGGAGTGGTGACCGACACGTCCGGCGCATTGCTGCCCGGCGTCACCGTCGAAGCGGCCAGCCCTGCCCTGATCGAGAAGGTCCGCACCGCGGTAACCGACAGTCAGGGTGTTTACCGCATCGTTGATCTGCGCCCGGGCGTCTATGCCGTCACGTTTACGTTGCCGGGCTTCGCCACGTTCCGGCGCGATGGCCTCGAGCTGCCGGCGGCGTTCGTGGCGACGGTGAATGCCGAGTTGAGGGTCGGCGCGGTGGAGGAGACCGTGACGGTCTCCGGGGCAGCCCCCGTCGTCGACGTCCAGAGCACGCAGCAGGCGCAGGTCCTGTCGAACGACGTGCTGGATGCGGTGCCGACGAGCAATCGAATGCCGCAACTCTACACGCTGTTCGTGCCAGGCGTCGTCCTGGGGGCGGGCGGCCAGCAGGGCCTGGGCAACTCGTCGAACATCCTGTCGATTCACGGCAGCCGTGCCGGTGAAACGAACGTCGCCGTCGACGGCATCTTGAACCGGGACGCAACCGGGACCGGCGGGCAGTCGTTCTACTACTACGTCAACCAGGGCACGGTTCAAGAGGTGGCGGTCATCACGGGCAGCGGCGGGGCCGAAACGCAGATGGGCGGGATCGTGACGAACGTGATCCCGAAGGAGGGCGGCAACCAGTTGAGTGGACAGTTCTACGTCCACTACACGAATGAGGACTTGCTGGGGAACAACCTGACCGACGAGCTGCGCGCCCTTGGTGTGACCGCGACGACGTCGACGACCGAACAGTGGGACGTGAACCCGTCGGTCGGCGGTCCCATCATGCGCGACAAGCTGTGGTTCTTCGGCTCATACCGGACGTGGGGTGCCGCCCAGGCGGTCGGCATCCCCTACAACCTCACGCCGACGGCGTGGACCTACACGCCCGATCCCGCCAGGCCGCGCGGCGAAAACCGCGTCACCGATCGCAGCTATTACGCGCGCCTGACGTGGCAGGCCAGCCAGCGGAACAAGATCGGGTTCCTCTTCGACTGGCAGCCGCATTACATCTTCAACCGCGACATCATCGGAACCGTGTCGCCGGAAGCGACGACGTACAGCCCGATTACGGAGAATTACAACACGCACCTCACCTGGAAATCGCCGTTGAGCAACCGTCTGTTCGTCGACGCGGGCCTGGTGTACACACACGGCACGCTCTGGCAGCACCCGAATACGAAGGACGAGCTGCTCAGGCAGTGCCCGTGCCCGGACCCGAACGCGGTCTCGGCCCTGGAGCTCACGACCAACCGGCGTATGCGCGCCGCGGCACGCTACGGCAATTTTGGCGGCGCTTCGACCACGAAGGCGCGAGCGGCGGCCTCGTACGTCACCGGCACGCATACCGTCAAGGTCGGCATGGACTTTCAGGCCGGAACCGAAAAAACGGACCACTACCGGAATGGCGACTATCACGTGAACCTTCGCAACGGCGTCCCCGTGTCGCTGAACCTCTTCGCGCGAGAGGCATACCAGGAGCGCGTGAACGCCGACCTCGGCGTGTTCGCACAGGACCAGTGGAGCCTGCGCCGCATGACGATCAACGCCGGTGTGCGCTACGACTATGCGAGCGGGAGCGTGCTCGAGCAGCCGGTGCCGGGAAACCGTTTTGTCCCGGCGCGGACGTTCGAGCGGGTCGACGGTGTGCCAGTTTGGCACGATATCTCGCCGCGGCTCGGTGTCTCGTACGACCTGTTCGGCACCGGGAGGACCGCGTTGAAAGCGTCCTTCAACGGCTACGTGGCCGGGTTCGGCGGCCCGCCGACGACGGCGAATCCGCAGATCAATTCCGTCCCGACCGCCGAGCGGAACTGGACCGACCGCAATGGCGACTTCCTCCCGGACTGCGACTTCGGCAATCCCGCCGCCAACGGCGAGTGCGGTGCGCTGTCGGATCTCAACTTCGGACGGCTGAATCCGAACGCCACGCGCACGGACCCGGACGTGCTCGAGGGATGGGCTAAGCGGGGCTACAGTTGGGAGACCTCGGTCGGCATCCAGCACGAAGTGCTCACGGGCCTCTCGGCCAACGTCAGCTACCACCGCCGCTGGTACACGAGGTTCACGGCGACGGACAACGAGGCGGTGACGCCGGCAGACTTCAACACGTTCTGCATCACGCTGCCTCGCCACCCCCGCCTTCCAGGCGGCGGCGGCAACGAGCAGTGCGGCTTCTCCGACGTGGCCCCGGCCAAGTTCGGCCAGTTGCAGAACCTCGTCACCTTCGCCGACAAGTTCGGTGGCGAGCGAAGCGAGCACTTCGACGGCGTCGACATGACATTGCGCGCGCGCATCCCGAACGGCCCGACGTTCTCTGGCGGCGTCAGCGTCGGCCGAACGGTCATCAACTCGTGCCAATTGATCGACCAGCCACTCGCGCCGCTCGCGGCAGGCGCCATCGCGGCGGCGCCCGCGGAGTGGTGCGAATACAGCGCGCCGTTCCAGCCGAACATCAAATTCCTCGGCGTGGTCCCGCTCCCGTGGGACTTCCAGGTGAGCGGCGCCTTCCAGAGCGTGCCGGGGCCGGAGATTACCGCGACCTTGTTGGCGACCAACGCCCAAGTACAGCCGTCGCTCGGCCGGCCGCTGTCAGGCGGGCGATCGACGGTGCTGCTGCCAATCATGCCCGGCGGTACCGCCTACGACGATCGGCTCAACAAGCTCGACGCTCGGTTCTCGAGGGTGCTCAACGTCGGCCGATCGCGGTTTCTGGCAAGCCTCGACGTGTTCAACCTGCTCAACTCGAGCGCGCCGATCCTCCTGAACACGCGCGTTGGCCCGAGCTGGTTGACGCCGACACAGAACCTGGGCGCGCGGTTGTTCCGGCTATCAGGCCAGGTGGACTTTTGATCACCGGCGTCCCCTCCTCGGCCAGCGGAGGGCTTTCTCCTCAGCACCTGTCGAAGGCGAAGCCTGAATGGATATTTGCGTAGCTCGACACTTCTTCGTTGCGTCATTTCTGATCTTCGCCATCTCAGCGTCGGCGCAAGGGCCTCGCCGCGTGGCGTTGGGCGACTGGCCGGAGATGCGCGGGCCGAATCGCGACGGCACGTCCCGCGAAACGGGGCTGATCGACAAGTGGGAGCTGAACGGCGACAACTTCCTGTGGCGGGCGCCATACGGCGGCCGATCGGCCCCGATCGTGATGGGTGACCGGGTAATCGTGCAGAACCCCGCCGGCCGCGAAACGACGCTGCAGGAGCGCGTCATGGCGCTCGACGCGAACACCGGCAAGCTGGTCTGGGAATACAGGTTCAATCTCTTCCAGAGCGACGTGCCGCGCCACCGCATCGGCTGGGCGTCGCCGGCGGCAGACCCCGAAACCGGCAACATCTACGCGCTCAGCGGCGGCGCGGAAGTCATCGCCCTCAGCCGCGACGGCAAGCGGCTCTGGTCGCGGTCCTTCGGCGAGGAGTTTGCCGCTTTCACCACGCACGGCGGGCGGACGATGTCGCCGGTGGTCGACGGACCGCTGGTGATCGTCAGCGCCGCGGTCTCGAACTGGGGGAGCGCGGCAGCGCGTGCGCACCGCTTCATAGCGCTCGACAAGCGCACGGGCGACGTCGTGTATGTCGCCAATCCGGGAGCACGCCCGTATGACACGGCGTACGCCTCGCCGCTGATTGCCACCATCAACGGCTTGCGCCTGCTGATTGCCGGCTTGGGCGACGGCGGCATCCATGCCATCGAGCCGCAGACCGGCGAGCGCGTCTGGAGCTTTCCGGTGAGCAAGCGCGCCATCAACACCGGCGTCGCCGTACGCGGCACGGATGTCTTCATCTCACATGGCGATGAAAATCTGGAGGGCAACGAACTCGGGCTGCTCGCCGCGATCGATGGGACGCAAAGCGGCGTCATCAAGATGACCAAATGGGCCATCAAGGGCCTCGAATTCACCTACTCGCCGCCTCTCGTCGATGGATCACGTCTCTATCAGATCGATAACGGCTCGCACCTGAGAGCGTTCGACATCGAAACAGGCCGGGAGTTATGGGAACTCCAGCTCGGCCTCGCTCAGAAGGCGCCGCCCGCCCTGGCGGACGGCAAGATCTACGTCGGCACCGACAACGGCACCTTCCACATCATCAGGCCCCACGCGGATCGCGGGGAGATGCTGAGCAAGGTGCAGCTGCCGAACAGCGTCGACAGCTGCTGCGGATCCGAGGGCACGCCGGAACAGGTTCTCGGCGGCGCGGCCGTCTCGCGCGGACGCATCTTCTTCGTCTCGAGCGACGCTGTCTACGCGATCGGCCCGAAGCAGCCGAAGCCCGTGAACGGCTTCGCCGTTGACGAGCCGGTGCAGACGGGCCAGGGGGCACCGGCCCACCTGCAGATCGTGCCGACCGAGCTCGTGCTCGAGCCGGGCCAGACGGTGAAGCTGCGCGCACGTCTGTTCGACGGCCAGGGCCGATTCCTCCGCGACGAGGCCAATGTGGCCTGGGCACTCGACGGACTGAATGGGGCGGTCGGCAACGGCGCATTCACGGTGGCGCCCGAATCGCGCGAGCAAGCGGGTACGATTGTCGCGAGCGCGGGTGCGCTGAAAGGCGAGGCCCGGGCTCGAATCGTCCGTCCACTGCCCTGGAAGGAAACGTTCGAGGACTATCCGGACAAAGCCATTCCTCCCGGCTGGGTGAACGCTCAAGCGATGGCGATGTCGGTGACGACGCTCGATGGCCAGAAGGTGCTCCAGAAGGCGCCGCTCGACACGATCTTGATGCGCGGCCGGGCCTTCATCGGTCCGAACCACTGGTCGAACTACACATTCGAAGCCGACGTCCGCGCGGCCACCCGGCGGCGCCAGATGGGCGACGTCGGCATCACGGCACAGCGCTATTCGCTCGTGCTCTACGGCAACGCGCAGCGGCTGAAAATCGAGCCGTGGGAGCCCGAGACCGCACGCACCGTGACGGTGCCCTTCGCGTGGAAACCTGACACGTGGTACCGACTGAAGCTGCGCGTCGAGAATCTCCCGAACGGGCAGGTGCGCGCGCGTGGCAAAGCCTGGCCGGTCGGCGAGCCCGAGCCCGAGGCGTGGCAGATCGACAAGACGGATCCGATCGGCAATCTCGAAGGCGCGCCCGGCTTCTTCATGAATGCGCAGTTCGGCGCTTATTACGACAATCTGGCTCTGTATAAGAATCAATAGCCATGCATAAATTCCTCTTTCTTCTCCTTCTCGTGGCGGCGTCGGCGCCACTCGTCGCGTCCGACCCTGGCTCCGGCGACTGGCCCATGTGGGGCGGGACGCCCGATCGGAACATGGTGTCCGCCATGAAGGGGCTGCCGAGCGAGTGGGATGTCAAGACGAAGAAGAACGTCAAATGGGTCGCCGAGCTCGGGTCGCAGACCTACGGCAATCCGGTCGTGGCGGGCGGCATCGTCTTCGTGGGCACGAACAACGAGCGGCTGCGCGACCCGAAGCAGCCGGGCGACCGCGGGGTCCTGATGGCGTTCCGCGAGTCGAACGGCGAGTTTCTCTGGCAGCACACGCACGCGAAGCTCGAATCGGGGCGCGCGAACGACTGGCCGTTCCAGGGCGTCGCCAGCTCGCCGGTCGTCGAGGGCGAGAAGCTCTACTACGTCAGCAACCGCGGGGTCGTCCACTGCGTCGACATCCAGGGGTTCCGTGACAACGAGAACGACGGACCCTTCAAGGACGAGAAGCTCACCGGCCTGTTCGACGCCGACGTGATCTGGACGTTCGACATGATGGAGGAAGTCGGCTCCTACCCGCACAATATGTCGAACTCGTCGCCGGTGGTCTGGGGCAATCTGCTCTACGTCAGTACCTCGAACGGCCAGGACGAGAGCCACGTCAACATCCCGTCGCCGAAGGCGCCGGCCATCATCGCGCTCGACAAGACCAGCGGGAAGCTCGTGTGGGAGGACAACTCGGTCGAAGACCGCATCCTCCACGGCCAGTGGTCGACGCCGTCGGTCGGCCGCATCGGCGGCGTCGTGCAGGTGGTCTCCGCCCAGGGCGACGGCTGGGTGCGCGGCTACGAGGCCGAGAGCGGCAAGAAGCTCTGGGAGTTCGACACCAACCCGAAGGACTCCGAGTGGCCGACCACGCGCAACGAGCTGATCGGCACGCCGGTCATCTACGAGGATCGCGTGTATATCGCCAACGGCCAGGACCCGGAGCACGGCGAAGGCGTCGGGCACTTCTATGCGATCGACGCGACCAAACGCGGCGACATCACCGACAGCGGCCGCGTGTGGCACTACGACAAAATCCGCCGCTCGATTGGCACCGCCGCCATCGCGGACGGCCTCCTCTACATCGCTGATTTCAGTGGCTTCCTGCACTGCCTGGATGTCAAGATGGGGCAGCCCTACTGGACGCACGACGTCATGGCGTCCGTCTGGGCATCGCCGTTCGTGGTGGACGGCAAGGTGTACCTCGGCGACGAGGACGGCGACATCGTTGTAATGGCCCATTCAAAGGACAAGAAGGTGCTCGCGGAACTGAATATGGGGAGCCCCGTGTACGCCACAGTCGTGCCCGCTAACGGCGCATTGATCGTCAACAACCGCACACGGCTCTTCGCTCTGGCGGTCAAGTAAGCGGCTGATCGCAGAGGCCTGGGCCCGCCTGCGAATCATGCGGTCATGCGGACGCTCCTCATCTTTTTGTTGCTGCTCACGGCGACGGTGCCGGCGGACGGCCAGGCGGGCCGCGCGGTTGCGGCCGGCGAGTGGCGCCAGTTCCGGGGCAGCCCACAGCTGTCTGGCGTCTCCTCCAGTACGCCGCCTGCCCAGCTCAAGCTACTGTGGACCTACGACGCGGGGAAGCCGATTAGCTCGTCGGCTGCGATCGCCAACGGCGTCGTGTACGTCGGAGGCGGCGACGGCGACCTGCACGCGATCGACCTCGCGTCCGGCAAACCGCGGTGGAAGTACACCACCGGAAACGTGATTGGCGAGTCGTCGCCAGCCGTCGGCGAAGATACGGTATACGTCGGCGACCTCGGCGGAACTCTTCACGCGGTCGGTATCACCGACGGAAAGCGCCGATGGACGTTCGAGACGGAGGGCGAGATCCAGGCATCGCCCGTCATCGCAGGTGGTGCGGTGCTCGTCGGGTCGTACGACACCCATCTGTACGCGATAGATGCACGCACCGGGCGCCTGCGATGGAAGGTCCCGACGGCAGGGATGGTCCATGCGACCGCCGCCGTGCAGGACGGCCTCACCTTCGTGACCGGGTGCGACATGCTGTTTCGCGCGATTCGGATTGCCGACGGTGAGGAGGTGTTCCAGGTCGAGGCGGGTGCGTATACCGTCGCGTCGCCGGTGCTCGCCGGCGACCGGGCCTACTTCGGCACCTTCAATTACGAAGTGCTGGCCGTCGATCTGAAACGACGCAGCGTAGTGTGGCGCTACAAGAATCCCGCCGCGCAGTTCCCCTTTTATTCGTCGGCAGCGCTCACTGAAGGTCGCGTGATCGTCGGCGGCCGCGACAGGCGCGTGCACGCGATCGATGCGGCGACCGGGACGGCGGTCTGGACCTTCGCCACACGCGCACGGGTCGACTCCTCTCCCGTCGTCGCCGGCGGCCGCGTCTATGTCGGCTCGAGCGATGGCCGTCTGTACGTGCTCGACGCCGCATCCGGAAAGAAACTCTGGGAGTTCGATACGGGTGCCGCGGTCACCGCGTCGCCAGCCGTCGCGGCCGGACGCGTGGTCATCGGCGCCGAGGACGGACGCCTCTACGTATTCGGGTAATAGGGAACAACAGCGCGATGGCGGCGACGATCGTCGCCGCATCAGCCACCGCGGACAGGGGCATCTACGGTCGCCGTCCCTCGGGCAGCACCAGCTCGTTGGCCTTGCCGTCTGCGTCGGCCGCCGACGTCCCCGCAAACCACGGCGCCATCGGCGTCTTGCCCGGTGGATAGAGCGACTCCATCGGTTGCCACACCCCGTCCACCTTGTCTTCGAAGAGGTCGCCGATCAATAGATCGGTCACAGTACCCTGCAGATGTGGGTAAGCGCGCACGAACTTCCCAAAACTGAAACCGTCGTAGTATTCGCAGACCAGCCGCCGCATCCGATCGACACCCTCGCTGAAGACGGGTCCCCACTTCCCGAGCTGTGCGGCGGAGGTATCGCCGCTGGCGAGACCTTCCGCGACCGCATCGGCCGCCATCTCACCCGACCGCAGCGCCAGTAGCACGCCGGACGAGTACAGCGGATCGAGAAACGCGAACGCATCACCCACGAGCACCCACCCGTCCCCGGACACCTGCTTCGCACGATACGAGTAGTCCTTTGTGGCAAAGTAGCCCGTCACGCGCTTTGCCGCTGCCACCCGCTGCTTCACCGCGGGACAGCGTTCGACCTCCTCTTCGTAGGTCTGCGCATAGGGACCGCGCCCCTTGAACAGCGAGTCAAACGGTGCGACCACGCCGACGCTGACGATGTTGTCGTGCAGCGGGATGTACCAGAACCACCCCTGCCGGTCGGCGGTTTGGAGCACCATGGTGGCGCCTTCGTCGCGCCCCGTGTCGCGGTACGCGCCCTCCCAGTACGTCCAGATGGCGCCCTTGTTCAGCACGGGGTCCCAGATCCGTAGCCGGAGCTTGTTCTGGATGAGACCGTTCTGGCCGCTGGCATCGACGACGATGGGCGCGCGCACCTCGCGATCGGGGCCCCCGTTGGGCCGGATCGCGATCCCGGCGGCCCGCTCGCCTTCCCAGAGCACGTCGACGACACGTACGCCTTCGTGCACGTCGACGCCGTGCTCGCGCGCGTTGTCGAGCATCATCTGGTCGAACTCACTGCGCACCACCTGCCACGTCTGCGAGCATTCGTGCGGCTTGTTGTCCCAGAAGTAGAAGGGCGCCGACAGCTTGTTGTTGGCGTTGACGAACTGCACGCTGTACTTCTTGACGAACCGGCTCTTCTGCATCTTCGGCAGCATGTTAAGCCGCTTGAGCACCCAGTACGTTTCCGGGATCAGCGACTCGCCGATATGAAACCGGGGAAAACGCTCCCGCTCGAAGAGCTGCACGCGCAAGCCGCGCTGCGCGAGCAGGGTGGAGACGGTCGATCCTGCAGGACCGCCCCCGATCACGACCACATCAGGATTCGTTGCCAAGTCTCGAAGTTACGTGTAGCGGAGCCCCGTATGCTCGGGCAGGAAGAAGCGTTTGAGCAGCGAGTCGACCCGCAGCAATCCGTCGCGGGTCAGAGCCACACTGTCCGCGTCGGCCCTCTGGAGGTACCCCTCGGACGCCAGGCGCTCGAGCTGCGGCCGGAAGCGATCGAGGATGTTCACGTAATACTTGTCCCGGAAATACGCTGGCCGAATCGAGCCGAGCTTCAGTTGCAGAACTACCTCCCGGATGAGCCGCTCCTCCGCGGTCGGCCGGTACGCGCGCGCCAGCGGAACTACTCCGTCTCCGATGGCGGCGCTGTACCTTTCCCAGCCGTCGTGGTTCTGCATGTGAACGCCGTTGACGTGGCCGAACGAGGCGACCCCCAACCCGATCATGTCGGCGTGTCGCCGCTCACGTAAAACCGCGTAAATCTGGACCGACGCTGGGCGGCCTGTCA
>CAZGLC010000054.1:11946-21539 GCA_964526235.1 uncultured Bifidobacteriaceae bacterium | reverse complement strand
CGCGCCATCAGCAGCGGCCAGGCGACCTATGCGGCCTCGTGTGGCGGCGGCGGGTATGCTGATACTCTTGTCACTCTTGCGACGGCGCCAACTGCCGGCGGCGCGGCGTTCATCAGCCCGGACCTCAGTACGGACGGTGTCGAGAAGAGCGGTTACACGTTCACGGTGGCTCCTGGTGACGACGCCGAGGTGGTGCTCCTTTCCGCGTCGACCTGCAGCGACGCTGCCGATTCTCAGAGCGAGTACTTCGTGTCGGCTGAACCCGTAACTCCCGGCAGCACCGGTGGCCGAGCCTTCGCCAGTGACGAGCGGGGAACGATCTACCAGGGTCTGACGGGGGCGGCGCTCGCTGACGCTGACTTCACGACCGCCGGCGTGCTCCTGCAGTAACTCCGCGATCGCAACAGGCCCCAGGCCCCAGCGCAGTCTCAGGCGTCAGAGCTGAGGCCTGGGGCCTGAGGCCTTGCCTTCTTTTTGGAACCCCTGTCGTGAGTACACCGTGGCCCCCCGACGAGGGGTGAAGCCGGACGCTACGTGCGGACCGGCGGTGCTATGCTGCCCATAATGGCTGCGACCAGGGCGCTGAAAACTTCGGCCACGTACGACGATCTCCTCCAGGTGCCGGATCACCTGGTGGCTGAAATTGTGGACGGCGAGCTGTACGCGACCCCGCGGCCAGCGCTGCGCCACGCCCGGACCGCCACGGTCCTCGGCGGCGAGCTCGGGAATCCATTCGACTTTGGCCGCGGCGGGCCGGGTGGCTGGTGGTTCCTCGATGAACCGGAGCTGCACCTCCACGCCGATGTCGTCGTTCCCGATCTGGCCGGTTGGCTCCGGGATCGCCTACCGGCTATCCCGGACACGCCTGCTCTGACGGTGGCTCCAGACTGGGTGTGCGAGGTGATCTCCCCCTCGACGGAGGCTCTGGATCGCGGCCGGAAACTCGCCGTCTACGCGCGGGAGGGGGTCTCGCACGTGTGGCTGGTCAATCCCGCCAGCGAGACGCTGGAAGTCTTGATGCTCGCGGAGGGCCGCTGGACGCTGCTGGCGGCGCATGTCGGGCCGGTCATCGTCCGAGCGGAGCCGTTCGCCGCGATTGAACTCGATCTATCGATCGTGTGGCCTGGCGGTGCTGCTGGATGAGCGGCCCGCGATCATCCGGGCCGCTGCGGCCCCGCTTGCCCGCTCCACGGGCCGCGGCTGATAATCAGCGTGACCGCGTCGCTCAGCCGGCGTGCGACACATGACCACCGCCACCAGCACGTATCTCGACGCCATCCGCCACATGCCGGCCGGCGGTACGCTCACCATTCCGGACGTCTCCTGGGACGAGTACGAGGCGCTGCTCGCGGATCTCGAGGATAATTCGCACGTCCGGATCACCTACGACCACGGGAGTCTCGAAATCGTGAGCCCATCGGCCAGGCACGAGCGATGGACTCGGTTCATCGTTGCCGTCGGACGCGTACTCGCGACGGAGCTGGGACTCGAGTTCGAAGATTACGGCCATTCCACAATCAAGCAAAAATCGCTGCAGAAAGGCGCCGAGCCCGACTCGTGCGTCTACGTGCAGCATGCCGCGCGTGTGATAGGGAAGCAGGTCGTCGATCTTGCCATTGACCCTCCCGATCTCGTCGTTGAGGTCGATGTGTCGCACAGCTCCAGGCAAAAGCTCGCCTTCTACGCGCAGCTTGGCGTTCCGGAGGTGTGGCGATACGACGGCCGCCGTGCCGTGTTCTACCGGCGCGACGGCGCACAGTACGTCGAGATTCCTTCCAGCCTTGCGTTCGCAGGATTTGCCGCCGACACGCTCACGGCGCTGCTCGTGCGGATCGCCACCGAGTCGCAGCAGCAGGTGCTGAACGACCTGCGGCGCGCGCTCCGCGATCGGGCCTGACCCCTGACCCCTGGCCAAGGGCTCTGACCCTGCGTCATCAGTGGTGCGGCCGCGGGCAGCGCGCGTGGCAGGCACGGCAGAACGGCCGGCCGCATATCTCACAGGCCGCGTGACAGCCGGCGCAGAGCAGGTGCACACGGTCGTCACAGAGCGCCGCCGTGGACACGCCAGCCGCGCAGCCGTCGCACGGCGGCAGCTCCAAGGCACGATCCACGGGGTTCCACGCGAGCGTGATGAGGCGGGTGGCTGATCGGCGATGGACGCGCGCGGTGACGAGGTGAGCCGGCAGCGTGCAGACGATCGCCGCAAGCGGTGCGAGCCGCAGGCGCACCCGGTACCGATCGATCAGCTCGGCCACCCGCCCGCCAAACGCGTGCGCGGTGGCGTCCAGCCGGGATACCTCCGAGGCGGCGGCACGATCGTCCTCTTTCGCGAGCGCGCGGCGGGCGCGCCGGCGGATCTCCGCGTCGATGGCGGCGTAGTAGTCGCGCAGCCGCGCAAAGTCCCGCTCACGCCTCCGCCGCAGGCTCGCAAGCGCCTCCTCCAGGCGGCGCTGCGCCTCGGCGGCGGCCGGGCCCGCCGCCCGCGTCCAGGCCTCGGCGACCATCCCGCCCGGCTCCTGGTCCATCGGCTGATCCGCCGCCGCGCCAACCGGATTGTCACGGGAGAACAGACGCGCGGCCAGTCCGTCCAGCCGCGGGACCGAGCGCGTCGTGACGTTCGTCCACACGTCGATGAGTCCCGACGCGGGCTCGTCGGCCAGCAGCTCGAATTGGACGATGAACCCCACGTAGCGGCTGGTCCCGGCCTCCACACGGCAGTCGCGGATGATGCCGTTGGTCAGCACCAACGTCCGTGTGACCAGGTCGGCGGGGTCGATCGGCCTGAGGCTGACCGCCGGCGCGGGCGCGAGCCAGAGCCGTCCGAGCGTGCGCACCAGCGGCTCGAATCGTTCCACCAGCGCCGATTCGTGGTCCACGACGACGGCCTCGGGGTGGGCCGCCCGCCGGTCGAATGCGAAGCGCTGGAGCTCCGCAACGCCCAGCAGCGCCGCCACGTCCGGCGGCAGCACGGCCACGATCCCGTGCTCGTCCCGATCGACGAGCGCGCCGTGGCGGCCCAGCAGACCGGCGGTGAACTCGTCGAGCGCGGCTGTCACGTCACACCTCGAAGTCTTCGCGGAACACGGCTCGATCGATGTCCTGCGTCCGCTGGTAGCGCTCCCTCGCGGCGAGCAGTTCGCTCGCGAGCCGCTCGAAGGCGCTGTCGCGCTCGCCGGGCGTCGCCGAGCGCGCCCACAGCTCCATCACCACGTCGGCGAACCCGCGCTCCGGGTCGAGCTCGCCGAGAATCATCTCGATTTCACCGGCGACCAGCTCGAACAGGTTCAGCTTGTCGTGGAGCACGTGGAGGATGTACTCCTCGAGGCTGCCGCGCAGGCAGAAGTTGAAGACGAAGACGTCGCGCGACTGGCCGATGCGGTGCACGCGGCCGACCCGCTGCTCGAGCTGCACCGGGTTCCACGGCAGATCGTAATTGACCACGGTGCGGCAGAACTGCAGATTGCGCCCGAGGCCGCCCACCTCCGTGGAGACCAGCACGTCCGCGCCGGCGGCGAAGCGCTCGATGGCGGCGTCCTTCTCGGCGGCGGTGAGACCGCCATGGAAACAGGCGACGCCGAGCCCCGCTGCCTCGAGCGCCTCCCGCAGGTGATCCAACGTGGCGCGGAAGCGCGTGAACACGATCGTCTGCTCGCGGGCGCGGGCGAGCAGCGCGGTGAGCGCGCGTGTCTTGGCAGGCTCTCCCACGCAGACGACCGCCGCGCGCAGGGCGTCGAGATCACGATCCGCGTCGCCGGCCCGATCGAGCGCGGCGGCCAGCGCAGCCGGGCTGCTGCCGGCCTGCATCTGCAGCATCAGCAGCCGCCACCGGTGGGCCCCTCCGGCATTCTCGTACCGTGCGTGGATGTACGAGGACAGGCGCTCGTGCACGGTCGTCTCGACCGGCGTCGGCGCCACGACTTCCGTCGCCGCGAGGCGGCGAGGCAGCCGGACGTCGATGTGCGCACGCGTGTTGCGGATCATCACCTCGCGCAGCAGCGCGCGCAGGCGGTCGCGGCACTCAGGGGCCTGGAGTGCGGCACGGCCGCCGAAATCGCGCCGGAACTGGGCTTCGGTGTTCAGCAGGCCCGGCTTGAGCAGCAGGATCAGGTTGTACAGCTCGGTGAGATTGTTGCCGACGGGAGTGGCGCTCAGCAGGAGCAGAAACCGCTTTTTCAGATCGTTGACCAGCTGCCATGCGGCGCTGGTGCGGTTCTTGAGTGCGTGCGCTTCGTCGACGATCACCAGGTCGTACTCGATGGCGGTCAGCCGCGAGCGATACGCGCGCTGCCGCACCAGCGGCAGCGAGGCGACGACGATCGCGTCGCGGTCCCATAGCGCATCGTCTGCGGCGGCCCGGCCCGGCTCGGCGGCGGCCGCCGGCAGGCCGAACTTCGACTCGAGCTCGTCGATCCACTGGCTGACCAGCGACGGAGGCGTCAGGATGAGCGCCTTCGAGACCAGTCCCCGCATCCAGTATTCCTTCAGCGCCAGGCAGGCTTCGATCGTCTTGCCCAGCCCGACTTCGTCGGCCAGCAGCGCGCGCCCGCGGAAGTCGCGGAGCACGCGGCGGACGGTCTCGATCTGATACCAGAAGTGTTCAACGCCCTGCGTCGCTGACAGCGAGAGCAGCTGGTCGAAGCCCCTTTGCAGGCGAAGCTCGGCATAATCACGCCGGAGCAGGCCATCGGCGGCCGCGCCCGGGCGCACGTCGCCGTCCGCGGCACGAGGCCACGCCTCGGCCTCGAGCTGCAGCGTCAGCGCGGGGAGTTCGAGCGCCGGAAATGGCGGCAGGCGCTCGTCGCGGTGCGGCTGCGGGGCGGCCGGCAGCGCGGCTCGCGCCGGCGGTGCGGAGGGCACCTCACCGGCGGCCGTCGGAACCGCGGCGCGCCGGGACCCGTGCGGCGCCCCGATGCCGCGGGGATCGCCGGCGCCGCCCTCGAGATCCAGCGCCGCAGGCGATGGGCGTGACGCGGCGCCGCGCCGTCCGCTCGAGGCTCGGACGGACGGGCCGGTGCGCCGCGCCAGCGACCGGGCCGCGTTGGCGATGCGGCGCGCGTGCTCACGTGCGGCGCCCCAATCGACGCCGGGGTACGTGCCGCGCACGGCCGACCGGCTCGCCCGCAGGAACATCGGCGCCAGCGTGCCCGCTTCATCGAACCGGCCCAGTTGGTATGCGGCCACGGCGGCCAGATACGTCACGTGCGGCCAGTCAGGTGCGCGAGTGAGCCGCTGAAAATGGTCGAGGCCTTCGGCCAACCTGCCGGCCCTGATGTAGAGCTCCGCCAACCGCTCGTGTGCATCGGGTGAGCTGGGGTGAATCCGGAGGGCCTTCTCGAGGAGCCTGCACGCCGTCTCGCGATCCCGCGAGATCGACATGACCGCGTCGGCTTCGTCGATGAGCGTCCGGCTGCGCTCGCGCTCGATCCGGCGGCTGCGTGCCGACCTGTTCGCGCGCTCTCGCCGCTTCTTCTTGGCCTGTTCCCGCCGCTGACGATTCACGGGTGACCGTGATTATCATACGCAGGCTGGGGACCCTGTCGAGGCGGGTCTTCTTTTGGTAGGATGCGTCAGGACTCTTGCACTTATGAAGAAGCACGCCCGGACACTCATCGTCGCCCTGGCCGCGCTCGGCCTGGCCGCCTCCGTCGCCGCGCTCTACGTCCACTACCGGCTCGCCGCCGACCCGGCCTATACGAGCTTCTGCGAGGTGAGCGAGACGGTCAGCTGTGAGGCCGTCCTCACCAGCCAGTACGGGAGCCTCTTCGGCGTCCCGGTGGCCGCGGGCGGCACGATCTGGTCGGCGCTGGTGCTGCTGCTGGGCGTGTTCGGGATGCGGCCGGCGGCGACCGCGCCAGCCGGTCCGGCTTCCGCCTCCGCCACTGTCGGGTCGCGAAGCGACCCGACCAAGCAGCGCTGGCCGGACGGTCCGCGTTCGCGGACCGTCCCGGCGGACAGGAAGGCCGGACGCCACGATCGTGTTATTGCGCCCGACAACCGCGCGGCGCGCGTCGCGGGCTACATCTTCCTGCTCTCGACCCTCGGCCTGGCCTCGGTGCTGTACCTCGGCTACGCGTCCTTCTTCGTGCTGCGCCAGGCGTGCCCGCTCTGCATGGCGATGTACGTGGCGGTCATCGGGCTCTTCATCGTCTCGGGCGGCGCGGCGTCCGACCTGTCGGCCATCCCGGGCGCGTTGGGGCGCGACCTGCGCGCGGTGACCGGGAGCCCGCTCGCCTCGACGCTGGCCGCGGCGCTCGTCGTCGCGTCGATCGGGCTCGTCGTCTGGTTCCCGCGCGAAGCGCCGGTGGCTGAGACGGCGGCCGCCGCGCCGGTTGCCCCGCCGACCGAAACGCTCGGTCCGGAAGAGACGCAGGCGTTCGAGGCGTGGCTCGCGGCGCAGCCCCGCGTGCCGCTCGACATCCCCTCGGGCGGCGCCCGCGTCGTCGTCGCCAAGTTCAACGACTATCAGTGTCCTGCGTGCCGGCAGGCCTACATTGCGTACAAGGCGATTCAGCAGAAATACGAGACGGAGTCCCCGGGGCAGGTCGCGTTCCTCAACGTCGACTATCCCCTCGAGTCCGAGTGCAATACGGGCGGCATCCATTCGGCGGCGTGCGAGGCGGCGGTCGCGGTGCGGCTGGCGCGCACACGGAATCGCGCGCCGCAGATGGAGGAATGGCTCTTCGACAATCAGCCCGGCATGACGCGCGACACGGTGAAGCAGGCGCTCGCCGACATCGCCCAGGTGACCGACTTCGACGCGCAGTACTCGAAGGTGCTCGACGAGGTCCGTAAGGACGCGCAGCTCGGCCAGAAGCTGCAGATCAACGGCACGCCGACGTTCTTCATCAACGGCATTCGCATCGCCTCCACGCTGCGTCCGGCCTACTTCGACGCGGCCATCGCCTGGGAGCTGAAACGGGCCTCGGGCTCCTGAGGCCTGGGCCCGAGGCCTGAGGCCTGCTCTCGATGGACACGATTCGCACGGAGGCCCTCACCAAGCACTATCGCGTCGGCTTCTGGCGTCCCCGCCCCTACGTCGCCCTCGACGCGCTGACGCTCGACGTTCGCTGCGGGGAGGTGTTCGGCTTTCTCGGCCCGAACGGCGCGGGCAAGACGACGACGCTCAAGCTGCTGATGCAGCTGATCTATCCGACCTCGGGGCGCGCCGAAATCCTCGGCCGGCCGGTCGGCGACGTCGAGGTCCGGCGGCGCATCGGCTACCTCCCGGAAAACCCGTACTTCTACGACTATCTGACGGCCGAAGAGCTGCTGGAGTACTTCGGGAGCCTGTTCGGGCTTCGAGGCGCCGAACGCCGCCGCCGGGTGACGGCGCTGCTCGACGAGGTCGGCATCGGCGCCGAGCGGCGGCTCCAGCTGCGCAAGTTCTCGAAGGGGATGCTCCAGCGCGTCGGGATCGCGCAGGCAGTGCTGAACGAACCGGAGGTGGTCTTCTTCGACGAGCCGATGTCGGGGCTCGACCCGCTCGGCCGCCGCGAGATCCGGCAGCTGATTCTGCGGCTGCGGGACCGGGGCTGCACGGTCTTCTTCAGCTCGCACGTGCTGTCCGACGCGGAGGCGCTCTGCAGCCGGGTTGCCGTTCTGGCCGCTGGGCGCCTGGTCGCCTCCGGCCACTTATCCAATCTGCTCGCGTTCGAGGTGCACGGGTGGGAGCTGGTCATGACCGGGATGCCGCAGGCCGCGCTCGACGAGATCACCCGCCGCGGCCACGTGGTGCGCGCGACGCCGTTCGGCGACGGCCACTACGCGCTCGAGCTGCCGCTCACCTCCGCACCCGACCGCGTGCTGTCGGACCTGAGCGCCCAGGGCGCCCGTCTGGTGTCGCTCACGCCGGTCCGCGAGACGCTCGAGGACTACTTCGTCCGCCAGGTTGCCGACGCGCCGCCGCGAAGCCATGCACGCCGTTAGCCACGTCGCGCTGAACGTGTTCAAGGAGTCGGTCCGCGACCGGGTCCTCTACAGCCTCGTGGCGTTCGCGTCGCTCCTGATGGGCATCTCGTACCTGATCGGCCAGCTCACGGCGGGGCAGGACATCAAGATCATCAAGGACCTCGGGCTGGCGGCCATCGCCACCTTCGGGCTTCTCATCGCCGTTTTCATCGGCATCGGGCTCGTCTGGAAGGAAGTGGATCGGCGGAGCATCTACAGCCTGCTGACGAAGCCGGTGCGGCGGCACGAGTTCATCATCGGCAAGTACGCCGGCCTTGCGCTCACCCTCGCGGTGAACGTCGCGATCATGACGGTGGTGTTCTACGCGGTCCTCGCCTACATGAACACGCAGTTTCCCGAGAACGTCCGTGCCGTCTGGCCGGCGCCGGCGGTCGATCCGGGCATGTTGCGCGCCATTGGGCTGATCTTCGTCGAGCTGCTGCTCGTGACGGCGATCGCGCTCTTCTTCTCGACCTTCTCCAGCCCGTTCCTGTCCGCGGCGTTGACGTTCGGCCTGTGGGTGATCGGCCACTTCAACGCGGACCTTCGCAGTTTCGAGGCCGTCCTCGACTCGCCCGTTGCGGCGTCCCTGGCGCGTGCCCTCTATTACGTGCTGCCGAACTTCGCCGCGTTCGACATCAAAACGCAGGTCGTCTACGCGCTCCCCGTGCCAGCCTCGTATCTGGTGACCACGGCCGCCTACGGCGCGCTCTACGTGGCCCTGCTGCTCACCGCGGCGGTGATGATCTTCGCGAGGCGCGACTTCAAATGAGGTGGCCGGCGCTCGTCCTGCTCGTGGTGCTCGGCGCCGGCGTGGTCGGCCTCCAGGCGGTCCGCGAGCGGCGTGGGGCCGCGCTCGCCACGGCTGCCGACAGTCTGCTGTACGTGCGATCCCCGGAGACGATGCAGCGGCTCGCGCTCTCGTACGACGCGCTCCTCGCCGATCTCTACTGGATTCGCGCCGTGCAGCACTACGGCGGCGCGAGGCTCTCGGCCGATCCCCGCGCCCGATACGACCTGCTGTACCCGCTGCTCGATCTCACCACCTCGCTCGACCCGCACTTTCGTGTGGCGTATCTGTTCGGGTCGATCTTCCTGGCCGAACCGCCGCCGGGCGGCCCGGGCCGTACCGATCTCGCCATCACGCTCCTCGAGAAAGCACTGCGTGCGGAGCCCGAGCGGTGGGAGTACGCCCAGGCCATCGGCTTCGTGCATTACTGGTGGCGGCAGGACTACTCGGAGGCGGCGGCCTGGTTCTCGCGCGCCGCCGATGTCCCGGACGCGCCCGTCTGGATGCGGCCGCTCGCGGCCACCACGCTTGCGCAGGGCGGCAGCCGCGCCTCGTCGCGGGTCCTCTGGCAGCAGATCGCCCAATCGGCCGAGGACGGGTGGTATAGGAGCGAGGCCCTGCGGCGGCTGCGGCAGCTCGACGCGATGGACCAGCTCGATCGGCTCCGCGTCGCGGTCGATGCCTACCGCAAGGCTCGCGGAGCACCTCCGCGCGACTGGGCCGACCTTCGCGCCGCGGGATACCTGCGGGGCTCGCCCCTTGATCCCGCCGGCGCGCCGTATCGGCTGGCGGAAGGCGTCGTCTCGCTCGACCCGGCGTCTCCACTGAACCCGCTGCCGACCGAGCCGGTGCGGCT
>CAZGLC010000054.1:9805-11846 GCA_964526235.1 uncultured Bifidobacteriaceae bacterium | reverse complement strand
GTCGGCAGCTTTCTGAACGTCTGCATCTGCCGGCTCCCGCGGCGCGAGTCGCTCGTCTGGCCCTCCTCGCGCTGCACGTCGTGCGGGCGTCCGCTCGCGTGGTACGAGAACGTGCCGATCGTGAGCTGGCTCGCGCTCCGCGGCCGGTGCCGCACCTGCAAGGCGCCGATTTCGGCCGCCTACCCGATCGTCGAAGCCGTGACCGCCGTCGTCTTCGCGGGCGCGGTCCTCGTCTACGGGCTGAGCTGGCTGCTGGCGGTGCGCCTGGTGTTCGCCTCCGCGCTCATCGTGCTGTTCGTCATCGACCTGCGCCACCGCATTCTCCCGAACGCGATCACGCTTCCCGGGATCGCGGCGGGGTTCGTCGCGAGCTGGGTTCTGCCGCCCGGGTGGGTGTCGTCGCTCATCGGCCTCGTGGCGGGCGGGGCCGTCCTGCTGCTCATCGCGGAGGCGTACTTCCGCGTGCGCGGCCAGGAAGGGCTCGGCATGGGCGACGTCAAGATGCTCGCCATGATCGGCGCGTTCCTCGGCTGGCCGCTGATGGTGCTGACGCTCGTGCTCGCCTCGTGTGCGGGGTCGCTCGTCGGCGTTACGCTCATCGCGGCCGGGCGCGGCAGCATGCAGGCGGCGCTGCCGTTCGGTACGTTCCTCGCCCTCGGCGCGCTCGTGGCCGCCGTCGCCGGCGACCCCATCCTGGCCTGGTATCTCTCCTTCTATCGATGACGCAGACCGGCTACACGCTGCTCGGTCTGACGATGATCGTGGCGGTGCTGGTGGCGGTGCTCACGTTCGCGCTGCTGCGGTTTGCGACCGCGGCGCGCACCGCCCGGCGATCGCTGCGCGGCGGCGGGTCCCAGGCCGTGCTCATGTCGGCGGCGCTGGACGAGGCGGTGACGCGGCTGAAGACGCAGGAGCAGGCCATGAGCGCCCGCGCGGTCGCGTCCGAGGAGCTCAGCGCCCACATCGTCGACAGCCTGACGGCGGGGCTGCTCGTCGCCGACGGCGACGGCGGCGTGACGATCCTCAATCCGGCGGGGCGGCGGCTGCTCGGGCTGGATGCCGATCCCGCGGGGGCCGATTACCGCGTCCTGCTCGACGACGTGCCGCCGCTGCGCGACGTCATCGCCGAGTGTCTCGCCACCCGCCAGCCGATCGTCCGGCGATCGCTGCAGGTGCCGCGGACCGGCCGATCGTCCCATTTCGGCGTGACCGTGTCGCCCCTTGGCGGTGCGGGAGGCACGGGCGCGATCTGCCTCTTCTCGGACCTGACGGCGGTCGTCGAGCTCGAGGAGCAGCTGCGGCTCAAGGAGGCGCTCGCCCGGCTGGGCGAGCTGACCGCCGGTCTGGCGCACGAGTTCCGCAACGGCCTGGCGACGATTCACGGCTACAGCCGTCTGCTCGCGCTCGAGGCGCTGCCGCCGGCCTACCGCCCGTACGTGGAGGGGATCCGTCAGGAAGCCGATGCGCTCGGCCAGGTCGTGACGAACTTCCTCAACTTCGCCCGTCCGGAAAAGCCGTTGTTCGCGCCGGTGGCGCTCTCCGTGCTCGTGCGCCGGGTGAGTGAGGAGCTGCGCCACGACCTTCCCGCCGGAACAACCGTCGCGATCACGGGCGACTTCGTCGACATCCAGGGAGACGAGGTGCTGCTGCGGCAGATGTTCGCCAACCTGCTGCGGAACGCCGGCGAGGCGTGCGCGGCCGCCGGGACAACGCCGGCGATCGTCGTCGACGGCGGCGTCGACCGGGGGCGCGGCGTCTGCACCGTGGCAGTCTCGGACAATGGGCCGGGGATTCCAGCGGCGGACCGCGAGCGCGTCTTCCAGCCGTTCTTTACGACGCGGTCGGGCGGGACGGGGCTCGGGCTGGCGGTCGTGCAGAAGATCGCGGTGCTGCACGACGGGCGCGCCGCGGTCGGCGTCTCGCCCGCGGGCGGCGCGAGCATCGTGCTGACGTTTCCGATTGGATGAACTCCCAATTCCCAAATTCCCAACTCCCAAGCTCCCAACTCCCAAAATAACGATCTTGGGTCTTGGGCGTTGGG
>CAZGLC010000054.1:8201-9705 GCA_964526235.1 uncultured Bifidobacteriaceae bacterium | reverse complement strand
GTTGGGAGTTGGAGGTTGGGAGTTTCTATCGGACTTCGCGCCAGCCGACGACGAAGAACATGTTGGTGCCGAGCGTCCCGTTGTAGTCGATGACGACGCTGCCGCTGATGTGGTTCGCATCGACGAACGGATCCTCGCTCGTGGCGTCCTCGACGATGAGCTGGCCGCCGAGCGTGGCGTTGCCGCTGATGCTGATCTGCTCGTGGACGAGCATCTGCCCCTGCGCCACGACGTTGGTGTCGACGCCGCCCGAGATGTCCAGGTCGGCATCGGTCACGAGCAGGAGCTCGTCGGTGTCCGCCGTCAGCGTCGGGCTGCCGCTGATGTCGATCGACCCTTCGGCGATGACCGTAATCTGCAGCGTCGACTTCGAGCCGATGTCGGCGCGGGTTTCGACGTAGTAGGTGCCGAGCGGCGTCCCCTGGCTGCCGACCGACCATACGCCTTTGGTGTAACTCCACCCGTAGCCGTTGCGGCAGGCGTGCTGGTTGCCCGACGCGTTGCAGAGCTCCATTCCGCTGGGCAGCGTCACCGTGCCGCCGTCGGTCAGGATGTAGTCGGCGTGATGCCGATAGTCCGAGGCGCGGATATTGGGGAGCGGCTTCTCCGCCGCGTGGCCGGAGCCGCCGACGGGGCCGTCGTACTCACCCGACGCCGTCATGCTGCCGGAGATCTCCGCGCTGCCGTCGATGGTCAGGTCGCCGTTGGAGTGGACGCCGGCATGCGGGCCGCCGGTCACCTCGACGTTGCCGGAAATATCGAGATTGCCGTCGGTGACGATGGCGCCGAGCTGGACGGGCGAGAGCAGCGCTTCGAGCACCACCGACGTGTCGCCGCGGGCGCGGCCGATCGCCCGCACCACGATCGTGCGGTTGGCGTCGGTGAGCTCGCTGCCGTCCTCGTCGTTGGTGAGGTCGGCGTCGGCGTTGACGGTGGTGATGTCCCCCCGATCGGGATCGTCTTCGTCCATCAGGAGCACTTCGTACGCGGCCGTTGAATCCGAGGCCTCATCGAAGGGCGTGGCCGCATTGAAGGCCACGCCGACCAGCGCCGACGTGTCGTTGAGCAGCGTGTCGAGCACCGTCGGGATGTTGTCAGGGTCGATCGTGCGCAGATAAGTGATCGTCACCTGCACGGCGCGGTTGAGCCCGGCTTCCGCCGACGCGCGCGCCTGCGCCAGCGACTCATGGTTCCGCGCGACGAGCGTTTCGGTGTGGCCGCTGACGCCGAGCGCGGCGGCCAGCGCCGACATCATGAGCAGCAGCAGCAGCACACCCACGAGCGCGCTGCCGCGCTCGCCGGTTGCGCCGATCGGACGCGCGCTGACGATCGTCATCGTGTTCGCACCCGCACTTCCGTTTCGAGCGTGGTCTCGGCGTTGTCGCCGAGGAACGTATTGAAGACCTGCGAGCGACCCGTTACCCGCACGCGCACGTACGCCGTGGCACCCTCCTGGCCGTTCGCGAGCGCGTTACCGTTCGAGTCGAACAAGGTGAACAGGAGC
>CAZGLC010000054.1:0-8101 GCA_964526235.1 uncultured Bifidobacteriaceae bacterium | reverse complement strand
CTCCTGGCCGTTCGCGAGCGCGTTACCGTTCGAGTCGAACAAGGTGAACAGGAGCCCCGCGATCACCGGCTCGGTCATCTCGACCGGGCCGGGATCGACGTTGTTGTCCTGGCGCGTGATCACCAGGTCATCCGCATCGAGCGCAATGGTCACGTTTTCGTTCGGGCTGTCTGGGTCGTCTACGACACCGTCGGGCGGGTTGATGTCGGCCTCGATGGTGATGCTCGTGCCGTCGGCGCTGACGTCGAGGGCGGTGAAGCCGGCGATGCTGTACGGATTGCTGCCGGCATTCCGCAGCGCCTGCGCGATCCAGTCGAGCGAGAAGCGGACCTCCTCCTCGACCGTCGCGTCGTCGAGCTGCGTGCTGTACACCTGCTGCAGCTGCGTGGCGAGCATGACGGTGCCGCCCAGCACGGCCGCCATGATCGCCGCCGCGATCATGAACTCGATAACGGTGAACCCGCGCTGGTCTTTCATCACCAGTTCCGGATGATCGTGCTCAGCTCGACCTGCCGGCCGTACTGCTGCGCACGCAGATTCTCGACGCGCACGGTCAGGATGCGCGTGTCGGTGACCGGCCCGGCGGTGACGCTCCATCGGACGGTCAGGCCGCCCTGGCCCCCCGGGTCTTCCTCGAAGTGATTGGCCTCGTTGTCCTGGAGGCTGCCACCCACGGCGACCTCCACGTCGTCGTCGAAGTCGAGCTTCATCAGCTCGTCGATCTTGTCCTGCGCCGTGCGCGTCGACCGCGCCGCTTCGCGCGCGCCGACGTGCATCTGGGTGGTGACCGCGAGGAGCCCCGCGATCCCCAGCATGCCGACCGTGAGGATCAGCGTGCAGATCATGACCTCGACGAGCGTAAAGCCGCCTTCGTCGCGGCGCCTACTGGAGCTGAACACGTCCGCCTCCCGAAATCGTAAGGGTCCGATCATCTTCCGGACTGCCATTCGTCACCGTGAACGTGCAGGGACACCCGGCGGCGGCCGCGGGCCGGCCCGTCGGCTCCATCACGACGTCCACGATGCCGTCGCCAAAGCTGATGCCCGTCGGGAGGAGCTGCACCTCGCCGAGCGTCTCCCACGTCATGGTGTCCTCGTCCCAGATCTCGGTCTGATACTGGCTGACGGCGGGAGAATCGAAGTTGATACGCACGCGGCTGTTCCGCCCCACCGCCTGGAAGCGCGCCGCGCGGACCGTGCTCGCCACCTGTTGCCCTGCCGAGATGATGTGGTAGCGGTCCATTGCCCCCGCCAGAATCGGCACCGTCAGGCCCGCCAGGACGGAGATCATCGCCACCGCCACCAGAATCTCGATCAGCGTGAAGCCGGAGGTCCGGAGCATAGCTCGACAGGTCAGCGTCACAAGATGCATTCCGGCCGTAACCTGCTGGATTTCAGAGGTTTTCGCCTGGGGATGTTGCATTTTCTCACACACGGATTACGGTTCTGATCAGGTAGAACGTGCCGGCCCTGCAGGTACGACATTTATGCCACAGCCGGGCGGCGCCGGCGCGGCAAATTCTGCCGTCGCGTGACTCGGGGTCGATCTCTAAGTCCTTATCGGTCAATGAGTCACGGGAGTGCAGGGGTGCGGCACTCGCGTTGCTGTGCAGCGCCGCATGTGGCAGAGGCCCGAAGGCGGCCTTGGGCGCCATAGCGCGGAGCGCGAAGGCGGCTTCTCGCTCGTGGAGGTGCTCGTCGCGAGCGGCATCCTGGTCGCCGGCATTGCCGCCATCCTGCAGCTGTTTGTCATTGCCACACACGCGACCGTCGACGCGCGCGACGCCACCTACGCAGCGGTGCTGGCGGCGCAGAAGATCGAGGAGCTGCGCGCGGCGCCGTTTCCCGCACCGGGTGACGCGACCGAATACCTGAATGCGCGCGGCGTCCGCCTCCCGGATGCTGCGCGGGCGTTGTACGAGCGACGCTGGACGGTTGCGCCGCTGGCCAGTCAGCCCGCCGAGACGGTGACCGTGACGGTCCGTGTGTGGCGGCGCGGCGCCGCGCATCGCGCCGTGCGGCTCACGACCGTGCGCACGCGGAGAGGCGAATGAAGGGCTTTACGCTCGCCGAAGCGCTCATCGCGATGTTCCTGACGCTCGTGGTGACGGCGGCGCTCTGCGCGCTGGTGATTCCGGCGCGCGGCGCCTTCGAGACGCAGCCGGAAACCTCGGACATGCACCAGCGCCTCCGGGTGGCGGTCGATACGCTCATGCGCGACCTGCAGATGGCCGGTGCGGGTCTCGCGCCGGCCGCGTCGCCGCGGGTGATGCCGTACCGCGTCGGGCCGCTCGCGAGCGACGCCGACGCCGGTACCTTCTATCGTCCCGGCGTCATCAGCGTGACGTATGTGCCCTCGGGTGCCGCGGCGGCCGTGACACGCACCTACTATCTGCGCATCGATCCCGCGACGCGGACGTCGCAGCTGATGCGCTACGACGGCCGGCATACCGATCTTCCGGTTGTCGATCGACTGGCCGCGCTCGACCTGACGTACTTCGACGAGGGCGACGCGCCGCTCGACGCCGCTGCGCTGCAGGATGGTCCCTGGCGCTCGAGCGATCCCGACGTCGGCGTGTTCGATGCGGATCTGCTGCGGATTCGCCGCGTGCGGGTGGTGCTGCGCGTCGAAGCGGCGCGCGATGTGCCCGGCCACGAGCTGCAGTTCGACGTCGCCCTGCGGAACGTCCACGATGGAGGGTGAGCGATGCCGCTCGTGATGGCGATGATGGCGTTGACACTGCTCACGTCGCTCGGCGCGGCGCTCGTCGTCGGCACGATGACCGAGACGATGGTGACGGCCGCGTATCGGCAGGGGCTCGAGGCGTTCTACGCGGCCGACGCGGCCGCGGAGTTCGCGATCCGCGACCTTGCGGCGCGCGCCGACTGGGACGCCGTACTCCGCGGCGCCGAGACCTCGACGCTGGCCGACGGCCCGCCAGAAGGCATGCGGTGGCTGGGTCCCACCGTCATCGATCTCACCCGTGCCACGGCAGAGGTCGACGCGCTGCTCGCAGCACGCAACGTCCCGCCGGCGAGTCGCGCGCAGCTCTTTGCCTACGGCCGTTTCGAGCGGCTGGTGGCGACGCCCGACGTGCCGGCGCCGGCGTACGTGTGCGTCTGGGTGGCGGAGCTCGTGCCCGCGGTGCCGGAGGCTCCGCCTGTCCGTCTGCTGTACGTCGTGAGCCGCGCCTACGGCGTGACAGGCGGGCAGCGGACGGTGGTGGTGACCGTGGCCCGGCCTCTCGAGCCGGATGAGCTGTCCGTGCTGCAGATGCGATCGTGGGAGGAGCCTCACTAGCGGGGTGCTTTAGCCTATCGAGACGGCCCCGCCGGACCGAAAAGTCATCAGATAGAATCTGAACATGAAGTGGATCTCGAAAACGGCCGTCGCACTGCTGATCGCCGCCGCGGCGGCCCCGCTGGCGGCGCAGTCGCTCGCCGATATCGCTCGGCAGGAAGAGGAGCGGCGCAAGGCGATCCGCGCGCCCGGAAAGGTCTACACGAACGAGACCCTCCGGCCGGAGCCGCCGCCGTCCACATCGCCTGCGGCACCGCCGGCGGGAGCACCCGCCCGGCCCGGGACGTCCGCGCCTGCCGAGAGTGCGCCGGCCGCCGGAGCCGCGCCGCCGCCGCAGACGCCGGGGCCGCCGGCCGCCGGTCAGCCGGGATCCGGGCAGCCCGCGGCGCCCGCGCCGTCGACGGAAGCCGAGTGGCGCACGCGCGTCGCCACGGCGCGCGACGCGCTGACGCGGTCGCAGACGTTCTCCGAGGCGCTGCAGAGCCGCATCAACGCCCTCTCCACCGACTTCGTCAATCGCGACGATCCCGCCCAGCGCGATCAGATCGCGGCCGAGCGGCAGAAGGCGCTCGCCGAGCTCGACCGCGTGCGCCGCGAGATCCAGGACCAGCAGAAGGCGATGACCGCGATCCAGGAGGAAGCACGCAAGGCTGGCGTGCCCGCCGGCTGGGTGCGGTGAATTTTCCCGTCCTCTTAGTCGAAGACAAAGATTCGCTGCGCGTGATGCTGCGCCGCGCCCTCGAGGCGCAGGGGCACGAGGTGCTCGAGGCGCATGACGAGGCGGCAGCCGTGCAGCATCTGCGGCAGTCGCGGCCGGCCGTGGTGCTGACCGATCTGAAGCTCCCGGCGGGCGACGGCTTCGGCGTGCTGCGCGCCGCCAAGGAGCTCGACCCCGAGCTGCAGGTCGTCGTCATGACGGCCTACGGCAGCATCCAGGACGCGGTGACGGCGATGAAGGAAGGCGCGATGGACTTCCTCGCCAAGCCGGTCGATCCCGATCACCTGATTCTGATGGTGGAACGGGCGATCGCCCAGCGGCGGATGCTCTCCGAGTACATGCTGCTCAAGGAGGAGCTGGCCGAGCGGCGCGGCGCGCCGCGGATCATCGGCGAGGACCCGCAGCTGCGGCAGGTCTCGCAGCAGCTGCACCGCGCGGCGGCGACCGACGCCACGGTGCTGCTGCAGGGCGAGAGCGGCACCGGCAAGGAGCTGTTCGCGCGGGCGCTGCACGTGCTGAGCCCGCGCGCCGACGGCCCGTTCGTCGCCATCAACTGCGCGGCGATTCCAGAAACGCTGCTCGAGACCGAGCTGTTCGGCCATGAGAAGGGCGCCTTCACCGGCGCCGCGGCGCGCAAGCCGGGGCGGTTCGAGATGGCGCACCGCGGCACCCTGTTTCTCGACGAGATCGGCGAGCTGTCGCTCGCGCTCCAGGCGAAGATCCTGCGCGCGCTCGAGGAGAAGCAGTTCGAGCGCGTCGGCGGCACGAGCACGCTGCACGTCGACACCCGGGTGGTGGCCGCCACCAACCGCAACCTGAAGGCGGCCGTCGCGGCGCACCAGTTCCGCGAAGACCTCTACTTCCGGCTGTCGGTCTTTCCGATCATGATTCCGCCGCTGCGCGAGCGCACGGGCGACATTCCGATGCTGGCGCGCCACTTCGTCGAGCGGTTCTCCCGCGAGGTGAACAAGGCGACGCTCACGCTGGCCCCGGCGGCCGTCGACGAGCTGTGCGGCTACCACTGGCCGGGCAACGTGCGCGAGCTCCAGAACTGTATCGAGCGCGCCGTCATCCTGTGTGACGGCGACACGATTCACTCCCGTCACCTGAACCTGTCGTTCGCCCCGCGCGGGCGGAGCGCGGACGCGGTGCCCGCGGAGCGGAATGGCCGCGTCGATGGGCCCGAGGGCGCGCCGGCCGGCCCCCCGGATCCCTGGGCGCAGATCGACCTGTCGGGCACGATGGGCGATGCCGTGCGCCGCGTCACGGCGGCCGTGGAGCGGCGCAAGGTGGAGCAGGCGATGCGCGACGCGGGGGGGAACAAGGAGCGCGCGGCCGAAGCGCTGCAGATCAGCTACAAGGCGCTCCTGCAGAAGCTCCGCGAGTACGGGGTCGAAGCCTAGCGACCACCGACCACCGGCTACCGACTACCGACCGGCCTTCGTGAGCCCGAGCCGCGTGAGCACCGCGACGAGCTCCTCCTCCGTCACGTCGTCGATGGTCATCGTGGCGCCGATCTGAATGGCGATGACGAAGTGGAGCCTGCCGTCGACGACTTTCTTGTCCCGCCTCATCGCCTCCAGCACCTCGCCGATTGTCAGATCGACGACCGGCGGGAGCGGACCGAGCTGCGCGATCAGACGGGCCAGCGCCTGCCGCTCGCGCTCGGCAAGCGCGCCGCGCGCCACGGCGAGGTCGGCGGCCGCCAGCATTCCGTAGGCAATCGCCTCCCCGTGCCGGAACCGGCGGTATCTGGTGACCGTCTCGAGCGCGTGGCCGACCGTGTGGCCGAAGTTCAGGATCCGCCGCAGGCCGCTCTCGCGCTCGTCACGCGAGACGACGTCCGCCTTGATGCGGCACGACTCGACGATGGCCGGCAGCAGCACGGCTGGATCGCGGTCGAAGATCGCCGTCGTATCGCGCGCCACGCGGTCGAACAGGTCGCGGCTGGCGATCATGCCGTACTTGACCACTTCGTACAGCCCTGAGCGGAACTCACGGCGCGGCAGCGTCCGCAGCAGCAGCGGATCGATCAGCACGGCGGCCGGCTGATAGAAGGCGCCGATCAGATTCTTGCCGAGCGGATGGTTGACGCCGACCTTGCCGCCGACGGCGCTGTCGACCTGCGCCAGGAGCGTCGTCGGCACGTGCGCGAGCGCGATGCCGCGCAGGAACGTGGCCGCCGCGAAGCCCGCCGTGTCGCCGATGACGCCGCCGCCGAGCGCGATGACGGCGCTCCCGCGGTCGGCGCCCGCGCGGATGAGCGCCTCGTAGACGCGCGCGACCGACTGTAGCGTCTTGTACCGCTCGCCGTCGGGAATGAGGATCGGATCGCTGCGCCGCCGCGTCGGCCCCGGCGCGCTCGCCTCGCCGAGCGCCCGCGAGATCGTCTCGCCGTGGAAGCGCCAGACGACCGGGTTCGACACCACGAAGCGGCGGGCGCCGACGTACTGCGCGTCGAGGAGCGTGCCGGTGCGTTCGCTCACGCCGTCGCCGATCCAGATCGGCGAGACGCGCGTCCCGACCTTCACGTCGATGCGGACGGGCTCTTTCAGAACGTCGACACTCAAAGCAGGTTGATAGGATAACACCGTGGATCTACACTGGAGCACACACGTCTTCGACCGCCTGCATGTCTGAACACATTCCCGATCTTCCTACCGAAATCACGCCCCAGTCGCAGGACTTCGGCCGCTGGTACACCGACGCCGTCCGGCGCGCGGAGCTGGCGGACTACTCGCCCGTCAAGGGCTGCATGGTCATCCGCCCGTACGGCTACGCGATGTGGGAGCTGATTCAGCAGGGGCTCGATCGCCGGTTCAAGGCGACGGGGCACGTCAATGCGTACTTCCCGCTCTTCATCCCCGAGAGCCTGTTGATGAAGGAAGTCGAGCACGTCGCGGGCTTCGCGCCGCAGGTGGCGTGGGTCACCCACGGCGGCACCGAGAAGCTCGAGGAGCGACTCGTCGTGCGGCCGACGTCGGAGACGATCATCGGCACGATGTACGCCAAGTGGGTGCAGTCGTGGCGCGACCTCCCGATTCTGATCAACCAGTGGGCCAACGTCGTCCGGTGGGAGAAGGTCACGCGCCTCTTCCTCCGCACGACCGAGTTTCTCTGGCAGGAAGGGCACACGGCGCACGAGACGGAAGACGAGGCGCAGGAGGAGACGCTCCGGATGCTCGGCGTCTACAAGGAGTTCGTCGAAACCGAGCTGGCCATCCCGGTGCTCGACGGCCTCAAGACGGAGAGCGAGAAATTCGCGGGCGCGGTGCGCACCTACTCGATCGAGGCGCTCATGGGAGACGGCCGCGCCCTGCAGGCGGGCACGTCGCACAACCTCGGGCAGAACTTCGCGAAGGTCTACGACATCAAGTTTCAGGGGCGCGACAAGTCGCTGCAGTATGTCTGGGGCACGTCCTGGGGCATGACGACGCGCCTGATTGGCGCGGTGGTCATGGTGCACGGGGACGACGGGGGGCTGATCCTGCCGCCGAAGATTGCGCCGCACCAGGTGGTGATCGTCCCGATCCCGCGGGGCAACTGGCGCGAGACGGTGCTGCCGAAGGCACAGGCGATTCGCGACGATCTCACCGCGCGCGGCATCCGCGTCCACATCGACGATCGCGACACGCAGACGCCCGGCTGGAAGTTCAACGAGTGGGAGCTGCGCGGGGCGCCGCTGCGCATGGAGATCGGGCCGAAGGATCTCGAGAAGTCGCAGGTGATCCTGGCGCGGCGCGACACGCGCGAGAAATTCTCGGCGCCGATGGAGGGCCTCGGCGCGCACGTCGAGCAGCGGCTCGACGAGATTCAGCGGGCGCTCTTCGACCGCGCGCTGAAGTTCCGCGAGGAGCACACCTCGTCGACCGACAGCTACGCGGAATTCACGGAGATCATGGAGGGACGTCCCGGCTTCGTCATCTCGCCGTGGTGCGGATCCGCGGCCTGTGAGGCCGCCATCAAGACCGAGACGCAGGCGACGATCCGCACCATCCCGTTCACGAGCCCGCCCGCCGACGGCAAGGCCTGCCTGAAGTGCGGCAGCCCTGCGACGACGCACGCCTGGTTCGCGAAGGCGTA
>CAZGLC010000053.1:6810-21721 GCA_964526235.1 uncultured Bifidobacteriaceae bacterium | reverse complement strand
CCCCGCCAGCAGGAAGCGGTCGACCCCGAGCGCGCACGCCGCCGCCACGTTCACCAGCACGCCGATGAGCGTGAGCACGTTGGGGTGGATGCCGAGGGTCACGCTGGCCTTGATGATCGCGCGCAGCGGGAACATGCAGACGGTTCCCACCAGCCCGGTCAATGTCATGGGTTGGTATAATGAGAGGTTTTCGCCGCGTCGATCCGCGCGACATAGAGTAGCCCATGCCGATCCACGACCTCAAGGAGCAGATGGCGCGGCTGCCGGAGCAGCCCGGCGTGTATCTGTGGCGCAACGCCGCCGGCGAGACGATCTACGTCGGCAAGGCGCGTGCCCTGAGGGATCGTGTGCGCAGCTACCTCGGCGCCGCCGGCCTGAGCCCGCGCCACGACGCGCTCCTCGACGAGATCGTCGCGGTGGAGGTGATCGTCACCGATTCAGTGATGGAGGCGCTGGCGCTCGAGAACAATCTGATCAAACAGCGCCGGCCGAAGTACAACATCCTGCTCCGCGACGACAAGAACTACCCGTACCTGCAGCTCACCACGAGCGAGGCCTTTCCGCGGATGCTGGTGGCGCGGCGCGTGGAGAAGGGCGGCGACTTCTACGCCGGGCCGTTTCTGCCCGCGAAGCTGGCGCGCCGGACGATGGCGCTGTCGCACCGGCTGTTCGGGATTCGCTCGTGCAACGAGGTGATCACGGGGCAGCGCGGCCGCCCCTGTCTCGAATACGACATCAAGCGGTGCATCGCCCCGTGCGTCGCCGAGATCTGCAGCGAAGAGCGCTACGCCGCCGCCGTCGACAACGCGAAGCTGCTGCTCGAAGGGCGCACCGGCGAGCTGGCCGACACGCTCCGGGCGCGGATGACGGACGCGGCCGAGGCGGAGCGGTACGAGGAGGCGGGGCAGCTGCGCGACGCGCTGCGCACGGTGCAGACGCTGCGCGACCGCGAGCAGAAGGTCGCCACGCCGGGCCTCGGCGATCGCGACGTCTTCGGCCTGAAGGTCGGGCCGAGCGGCGGCGCCATCCAGGTGTTCGCGATGCGCGGCGGCCGGGTCGTCGAGCGGGTGGAGCTCGGCGTGGAGCCGGGGCTGGCCAGGCGCGACGCCGAGGTGCTCCAGGCGGCGCTGCAGCAGTTCTACGAGGACCGGGTGCCCCCGGCCGAGATCAACCTGCCGCTCGAGATCGAGGACGCCGACGCGCTGGAGGCGTGGCTCTCGTCCCGCGCGGGCCGGCGGGTGCGCGTGACGGTGCCGCAGCGGGGCGACAAGCGCGCGCTCGTCGAGCTGGCCACGCGCAACGCGGAGCTCTCGTACCGCACGCGGTTCAACGAGATCACCGCCGCGCACTTCGAGGCGCTCGAGACGCTGCGCGCGACGCTCGGCCTGCCGGCCATCCCGCGCCGGATCGAAGGCTTCGACATCTCGACGATCCAGGGGAGCGAGACCGTGGCGTCGATGGTCGTCTGCGAGGACGGCCGGATGAAAAAGTCCGAGTACCGGAAGTTCCGAATCAGAACGCTCGGGATCCGGGATCCGGAATCCGGGATCCGAACGGCGAATCAGGGATCCGGGTCCCGGATCCCCGATCCCGGATCCCGGCTTCCGGATGATGTCGCCGCGATGCGCGAAGTGGTGCAGCGCCGCTACCGCAAGGTGATGGAAGAAGGCGGGCCGTTTCCCGACCTGATCCTGATCGACGGCGGCAAAGGGCAGGTCACTGCCGCGTACGAGGCGCTCGAGTCGATCGGCCTGGGCAACCTCGTGGCCGTCGGCATTGCCAAGCGCGAGGAGCTGCTCTTCACGCGCGACCGGCCGGAACCGATCGCGTTCGCCGACACTGATCCCGCGCTCCTGCTCCTCGAGCGCATCCGCGACGAGGCGCACCGCTTCGCGGTCACGTTCCACCGCAAGGCACGGACGATGCGCGATCTGCGATCGGAGCTCGACGCCGTGCACGGCATCGGTCCGCGCCGCCGCCGCGCGCTCCTGACCGCTTTCGGCAGCCTCGCCGGCGTCCGCCGCGCCACTCGCGAGGAGCTCGGCGCCGTCGTCGGCCCGAAGGCGGCCGCGGCGGTACTCGATTACTTCGCCAGGTCCGCCTGACCGGCGGCGACGCCGCAGTTTTTCGCAGCGACGCGGATTTTCTCGCTTCGGTGCCGGGCATTGGACGCCGCTCGCGTGGCTTCGCCGCTGGAACGTTCGTTGCTGCACGCCCCAAGGAGGCGTGTATGAAGGCGCATCTTCTTCGCGTCGTGACCGTATGGACCGTCGTGCTGTCAACGGCCTCGCCAGCGCTCGCCCATCACTTCTTCCCGCGCGAATCGGACACGCCGGTGTCTGTGGTCGGAACGGTCGTCCGGTTCGACATGGTGAATCCCCATTCGCGCCTGCTGCTCGAGGTCAGGGACGCCAGCGGCAATGTCGCCACGTGGGACGTTGAGCTGGGAAGCGTACCAGCCCTGATGGCTCGGGGATGGAGACGCGATTCCGTGCGTCCGGGGGACGTCGTCGCGGCGGAAGTGATCATGTGGAAAGGCCGCGCCCGTTCCGGGTCCGCGCGCGCCGTGGAGCTGCCGGACGGCAGCAGAATGTTTGCCGGATCGCACGCAGGTGATTACGGACGACGATGAGCAGCGGCCGCCTGCACGCCGCTAGCGCGTGGGCACGCCCGTGACGCCCGGATAGATCCGGTAGCCGAGGTCGATGAGCGGCTCGGTGTTGCGCTCGCCTTCGAAGCAGGCCTCCTCGAGCATCTCAAACCCAGGTTCGCGGTTCCGCCGGAGCGGAAATGCCATCGTCCAGGGGCGCGTGTAGACGAGCGGGTCGTCGATCCTGACCTCGACGTGGATGGTGTCCGGATCGACGGTCGTGAAGCGTGCGACGATGTGCGCCCCGTTCGAGTAGAAGGTCCCCTCCTGGTCGAACCACGCCTTGGCGTTGAGGTTGGTCACGTCGACGACCAGCGTGTGTCCTTCCCAGCGGCCCCGCTGGTCGCCCTGCCACAGACTGAGGCCTCTATCGACGTGCGGACGCTCGCTTGTGGGGATCACCCAATAGGTGTGGGCGCGTTCGAACAGCACAATCACATAGCCGGACGTCTGCAGGATCTGGATATTGGTTGGCGTGTAGAGCGAGCGCGGCACGCTCATGGGGAAGCACGGCACGTTGGGGTCGATGTACCGCGCTTCGTTCTCCTTGCGCTGGGCCTGCGCCCAGCTCCGGTTCGGTACCCGGCCGTCGGCGGGATCGACGATCAGGCTCGGTCCGCCGTTGTCGTCGACTGTCTTGGGGTGCGCTTCGATGTTCTCGGTCCCGTAGGTCGGGCCGCGCCAGAACCCCTGCAGGTCGGGTCGGCCGTCGATCGTGCGCGGCGGATCGAACGCGGCGGCCCGCGCCAGCGCGCACGGATGGAAGAGCGCCGGCTCGGACGGACATTCCTCCTGGGCCGACGAGACCGACGACAACCCCGCGGCGAGCACCGTCGCGGCGAGCAGGACTTGTCGCACGGACGTCACAGGCCCCACGGGATCAGACGTCCAAAGTACATCACCCCGGTCCACAAGGCCAGCGACGCGGCCGCCATCGCCTTGGCGCGCGTCGGCGCGTCGTCTCCGGCGCCGAGGGCGTCGACGTTGCGCCCCACGCCGGTCACGTAGAAGAGAAGCGCGTTGAAGCCGGCCAGCGCGAGCAGGATCAGCTTCACCTGCAGGTACCTGTTGGTCACCAGCACGTCGTACGCGTTGACGCCGAACAGGTTGGCGCCAAGACCCAGCGTGAATCCCAGGCCGCTGGTGAACGCGAGCGCAAAACCGAACAGCGCCCACGGAAGGAGCCGCCGGAACGGTTCGAGCGGCAGCCCCTTCGCCACGCCGAGCACGCGCAAGTCGAACATGCCGACGATGCCGATGAGCAGGGCGAGCCCGACGAAGTGCGACACCTCGAGCAGCGGCCACGCCCAGAGGTTCTGGTTCAGGAAACTGTTCAGCGAGGGCCAGTCGAGCAGGTATCGTAGAACGGCTTCCATCACGTCACGTCCTTTCAGGCCGCGTGAGACCGTCTTGCGCCGGCGCTTCGTGCCGCGCCGGCCTCGGCGAGCTTCCAGCGGTGCCCCACGATCGCCGCCAGGGCCAGCACCATCGCCGTGGCCAGCACCGCGGCCGCGGTCTGTATCTGGACGCTCGCGTCATACGACGTCACCCGCCCGGCCAGGATGGCCGCGCCCCACGCCGCGAGCGCCGCGGCCGCCAGCGCCTTGCCCGGCGCCGGCACGCTGCGCAGGTTCACGACAGTGGGTGTCAGAAAGACGCGCGTCCACAGCATCCGCATGGCGACGAGGCCCACCATGATTGCCGCCAGCTTGATGTAGAAGACTGGGAGGCTGAGAAACTTCACCGGTTCCGTGATGAACAGCACCACGCCGGAGAGGGCGTTGAGCCAGAAGCCGAACCACATGAAGCGGAAGTACCGCTCGAAGGGCGCCAGCGGAAGGTCGGCGGCCACGCCGAGGACTCGAAAGCTGATTCCTGCGCTGATGCCGACGAGCAGTCCGAGGCCGATCGTGTGGAGCGTGATGAAGAGCTGGTAGGCGAGCAGCGACGGCGACTCGCGTACCCAGGTGGCGAACCCGCTGTTCTGAAGCGACTCGAGGATGCCCATTCAGAATCCCCTCTCCCCGCCTTCGCCTGCGGCAGCGGCCGTGCCCGCGAACAGTTTTCTTCCGTCGGCCAGCGTCACGTCACGGGCGTTGGCCTTCAGCGACCCGTTCTTTGCCCGGAAGCCCGTGACCGTGACCTGCGCGCCGACCGGCAGGTCCGTCTTCCGCCACCCGCGGCGGAGCAGGGCGTTGGAGGCCCCGAACTCGAGGCTCCACATGACCACGGTGCCGTCCGGCTGCTTGACATCGATGAAGAGCCAGGAGTGGGGATTGACCCAGTCCATGCTCTTGATCGTGCCGGTCAGCGTGACCGGCTTGTTGGCGTCGAACTCCGCCGCGAACGAGTGGTGGGCCATCGCCGGCGTGGCGGTCAGGCCCAGCCCGATCACACCCATCGCTGCAAGGAACAGCCTGGCTTTCATCGGAGTCACCTCCAGCGGAATTGCGTGTGGATGTCAAGCAAAGGAGATGCCGAAGGTGTTGTGCGTGCCGCGTTTTCCAACGGGGCCCGCCCCGACTGTCACACGCGCTGCGGAGGCGCGTGCCACGCGGGCGCCGCGGAAAAGTCCGCGGGTACTGGGAAGAATTATCCGGCCCTGCCGGTCCGGCGTCACCGTAAGGAACGCCTCAGAAGAGATTCCTAGGTATCAGACGCCCGAACACAACGACGCCGAGCCACAGGAACAGCGAGGCACCAGCAATAGCCTTCGCCAAGGCGGGGGCGCTGTCACCCGGCCCCACCGCTTCAGCCGCGCGGGCTGCGCCGGTGATGTGGAACGCCAGCAGGTTCAATCCGCCAAGGACGATGAAGAGCAGCTTCAGCTGGAGCCAGACGTCCCCCCGGATGATGTCGAAGGCATTGGCCCCGGCCAGATTCGCCCCGATGCCCAACACGAACAGGCCGCCGGTGACGAGGCAGAGAACGAATCCGAACACGCCCCAGGGGAGGAGCCGCCTCAGAGGTTCGACCGGCAGACCTTTGGCCAGCCCCAGCAGGCGAAGATCGAAGGACCCAACGACACCAACCAGCAGACACAGCCCGATGAAATGAAAAGTCTCACACAGCGGCCACGCCCACGGTAACGACATGAACGTTTCCAGCGAGGGCCACTGCAGCCAGTATCTGAGAAAGGCCTCCATTGTTCTTGGAGTGTTCCGAGCAGCATCGTTACGGCATCCCCTCAGCTGATGGCAAAGAAATCGCCGCGGCTCGATCTGCCGGCAGGATTCGGCTCTATGCAGGATTTGGACCGGCACGGGGGCAGCGAAGTAATTCGCACTCGTCGGCGGTTTGTAAGAGTTCTGTCACCGCCGCCGAAACGGCCCGTCGCGTCACTACAATGCCGGCATGGCGGTCTCAGTACGCCGGATCCTCCTCACGTCCGTCTTCAAGCCGTTCGCCGTTGACGATGAATTCGGGTCGCGCGCGATCAATCCCGCCGAGCTGTACCACAACCAGGTGACGCGAGAGCAGGGGCCGTTCTCGCTCCGGATGTTTCACCGGACGTGGAGCCTCCTGTTCCTGCGCGAGAACATCTCCGCCCCGTGCACCGTGCTCGACTTCCCGACCCGCGAGCGGTTCATCCGCGAGCTCCGCGCCTACGACTACAGCATCGTCGGGATCTCCGCCATCGTTGTAAACATGGGGAAGGTGCGCGAGATGTGCCGTCTCGTGCGCCGCTGCTCGCCGCGCTCGACGATCGTCGTCGGCGGTCACGTGGCGTCGATTCCCGGGATCGAGCACCTGATCGACGCCGATCACGTCGTGCGGGGCGAAGGCATCCGCTGGCTCCGCACGTTCCTGGGCGAGGATCCCGAGGCGCCGATCCGGCATCCGTTGATCCGCTCCTCGTTCGGCTTCCGCGTGATGGGGGTGCCGATGGTCGAGAACCGGCGGAGCCGATCCGCCACGATCGTTCCCTCTGTCGGCTGCCCGATGGGCTGCAATTTCTGCACGACGTCGGCCTTCTTCGGCGGCAAAGGAAAGTTCGTCAACTTCTACGATCGCGGCGACGAGCTGTTCCGTGTGATGTGCGAGGCGGAGCGCCGACTCGGGACGCGGTCCTTTTTCATCATGGACGAGAACTTCCTGCTGCACAAACGGCGCGCACTCGAACTGCTGGCCTGCATGCAGGCGCACGACAAGCCGTGGTCGCTCTACGCGTTCTCGTCGGCGAACGCCATTCGGCAGTACGACGTGCGTCAGCTCGTCGAGCTCGGCGTCGAGTGGATCTGGCTCGGACTCGAATCGGTGCGGAGTGGCTATGTAAAGCTGGCCGGCACGGACACGCTGGCTCTCACCCGCGAGCTGCAGGCGCACGGCATCTGCGTGCACGGGTCGACCATCGTCGGCATGGAGCACCACACGCCGGAGACCATCTGGGACGATCTCGACTACGCCATCGCGCACGACACCGTCTTCCACCAGTTCATGCTCTACACGCCGATGCCCGGAACGCCGCTCTACCACGAGCTAGCCGCGGAAGGGCGGCTGCTCGAAGGCGTCGATCTGGCGGACATCCATGGCCAGTACCGGTTCAATTTCCGGCATCCGACCATCTCGGGCGAGCTATCGAAGACGCTGCTCGACGCCGCGTTCAGGGCCGATTACGAGCGGAACGGGCCGAGTGTGTACCGCCTGGTGCGCACAATGTTCGATCGGTATCGTCGCTACCGGGCTGATGCGGATCCGCGTGTCCGCGTGCGTGCGGAGCGTGCGGCGCACCAGCTCCGCGTCGGCTACATGGCTGCGCTGTCGGCGATGGAGCGCTACCTGCGGCCCACCAACGCGGCCGTCAGCGCGCGTATCGCGGAGCTACGCGCGGACATGGGCCGGGAGTTCGGCGTGCCGTCGCGCCTGTCGGGGGGAGCACTCGGCCGGATCCTGGCCTGGATGGCGCAGCGCGAGGCCTCCCGGTTTCCGGCGGGTCGCCGGCTCGAGCCCCGTACCTTCGTCGAGCGGACCAACTGGATCTGATCCGGCAGGCATCGACCCCTCCGGTCACACACGGTGCGGATCCGCGTGCAACGCGGGCGCAGGGGGAAAAGTCCGCGCGTGCTGGGAAGAATTCGGCGGCCCGACAAGTCCCAGAACGATGTTCACGGCCTGCACCCGCCGCCGCGCGCGAGCTTTCGATATGACCGCCGTCATAGCGTCGGGTCCCCGAGCGGTCCTAGACTTCCACGGAGTGAGGAGTCGGGATGACAGCCAGAGCGCTCGGATTCACGGTCGCGTTCACTTCTGCCGTGAGCGTCGCTCTGCTCATCGCAGGCGAGGCGCGAGTCTCGGCTCCGGGTGCGGCCGAGCAGGCTCGCGGCGTGCCGGGAGCTCCACCGGCTGAGACCCTGCCGCCGCACGGCTACATCATCACGAACGTGCTCTCGGGGTCGTCGATTCCCGTCGATCTGACCTTCGTCTTCACGCGCGACGAGATCTACGTGCCGATGGCCGTGCGCAAGCCTGCCGGCACGGGTCCGTTTCCCGCGATCCTTCTGGGCGCGGGCAATGGCGCCGGCGGCATGAGGGAAGTCGAACGGCAGGTCGCACGGCTGCGGCCGATGATGGATCGGTTGATCGCCGAGGGGTACGTCGTGGCGTACGCCGAGTACCGCAACGAGATCCCGTACTTGTACGAGCAGCAGCGTCGGACGGAGAACCTGTCGGACAACATCAGCGGCGGGCGGCGAACGCTCAAGTCGACCCCGACGCTCGACTCAGATGACTACATTGCGATCATCCAGTACCTGCAGTCGCTGTCGTACGTCGACAAGGATGCGGTTGGCACGTTCGGCGTGAGCCACACCGGCGAGCTGATGATGAAAGCGGCGAGCGAGATCGGTTTTGGGGCCGCCGTGGCGAACGAGGGCGCGGCGCACGAGTACCTCGGCGTCGACACCGGGCCGAAGGCGCCGCGCACAGGGACCGAAATCCAGTATCAGGACGTCGAGGTCGTTCGGAAGCACGCGAACAAGGCGATCGCGATGGAGCGGATCCGGCGCGTCAACACGCCGTTCCTGCACGTGGGCCGGGACAAGGACCACCTGCAGGGGATCTTCACGTTGGCGCACGAGTGGATGAAGGCAGCGGGCAAGAACTCGACCTGGGTGTCGTTCGATCACCCGGTACACGGCTATGCACTCGTGTACGCCCAGGAGGACGGCGCGTACGCGCCGGATCCGATCCAGCAGCAGGCGTTCGAGGTCATCCTGGAGTTCTTCGACACGCACCTGAAGCACGCACACGCGAGGTGACGTATGGCGCGCAAACGGCCAGACTCGTCCGATGGCCCTGCTCGACCGCCCGCGCAAGAGCGGGCCGCCCTGACTCGGAGAGCGCTCTTGAAGGGCACGGCGACCGCGGTGCTCGCAGCCGCTGGTGCAAGCCTCGCCGGCGCGGGTGGCGCACGCGCCCAGGTGACCGGCCTGACGCCCGACGGCGGTACGGTCCCCTTCCGCCTTCCCCTGGGCGCGCTCGATTACATCGACCGGAAGCAGTACATCCACAACATGGAGATTCACGCCTACCTGAAGGGCCCGAGGATCTCCGGCGGCGAACCCTTGATGGCGATGTGGGCGAAGGGCGCCCAGCGACTGCTCCCAGGGGGCGAAGGGTGGGTCGACATCAGCGATCCGAGGAAGCCGGTGCTGATCAGCACCGGGTCGATCAGGATCGGCGGCTGCGTGGCGTACAACACGACGCTCGAGAAGTGGATCATGGTGGCCTCTGCGGGGCAGCCGCTCACGGGGGCCAACCCGACGTACCCGTACGGGCAGTTCCACAAGGCGTTGCGCGACAAGGTCCTCGGCTACTCGGGGCTCAGAGGGATACGCACCTACGACATCACCAATCCAGGCGAGCCCGTGCTGCTCCACGAGTTCAGTACGGGCAAGACAGGCAGCGGCACGCACATGAACTTCTACGACGGCGGGAGATATGCCTACCTCGACGCCGGCTGGGACGACCAGTTTCGCATGGAGAATGCCCAGCGCGCGACCGGCAACGGGCTCATGATCGTGGACATGTCGGATCCGGCGCACGTGAAGGAAGTCTCGCGATGGTGGGTCCCCGGCCAGCGTCTGAGCGAGGAAGACGAGTACAGGAAATTTCTCTTCGCCGGCGATCGGGCCGCCTGGACCTCGTCGCACGGCGGCCCCAGCGTCCCGAGGCGGGTGGAGGACGGAGGCAGCGTCGGCTACGGCGGATTCGGCCACTTCGGGATGTACGTCTTCGACTTCACCGACATCAGGAAGCCCAAGGTGTTCGGCAAGGTGCGATGGGAGTTCGAAACGATCGGCGGCATCCCGTACCACACGTGCTATCCCGTGATTGCCGATGCCGCCCACCCGCGGCTCCAGGGGCTCGTCATCGGGGTTCCCGAGACGGTCCAGCCGGACTGCCGAGAACCATTCAAGCCCGCGCAGGTCATCGACGTGAACGACCCCAGGAGTCCTCGCGTCATCGGGCTGTTCCCCCGCCCGGTGGCGCCGACAGACGCGCCGTACTCCGATTTCTGCTTCGCGCGCGGCCGCTTCGGCACGCACAACATCCAGCCGTGGCTGGCGCCAGGCAGATCGCGGCCGGAGATCGTCGTGATGACGTACTTCAACGCCGGCATCCGCGTCTTCGACATCTCGGAGCCCACGCAGCCGAAGGAAGTGGCCTGGTTCGTCCCGCCCCGCGAATCGGACATCAGCAACTATGGGGACTGGTTCCGCGACGGCGCCGAGAGCGTCTTCGTCGAGTGGGACCGGAACTTGATTTGGCTCGGAACGCACACAGGCACCTACTGCCTTTCAGCGCCGGCGCTCGGCACGCCGGTGCTCGAGGCGCGGAGGATCGAGCGGTGGACGGTGCCGCACGGCAATCTCGGGTGGGACGATCACTGATGACAGACCTGGCTCGTTACTCCAGAGGGAGGGTAAGAGCATGAAACCGAGCACCCCGCTCAGGCAATTGTTCGTCGCGTGCGCGATCCTGGCGTGGCCCGTCACGGCGTACGCGCAGGAGGCGGCGGTGACTGGCGTCGTGCGGGACACCACCGGGGGTGTGCTGCCCGGGGTGACGGTGACCGCGGTTCACGAGGCGACAGGGAATACGTTTCACGCGGTGACTGATGTGCTGGGCATCTATCGAATGCCCCTGCGAACGGGGGTTTACAGGATCACTGCGGAACTGGACGGCTTTGCCACGGTCGCTCAGACGGACGTGGAGCTGCTGGTGGGGCAGGAGCGCCGTGTGAACTTCGAGATGGGCATCAAGACGTACGAGGTGGCGGTCACGGTCATCGCGGAACCGCCGCTTCTCGAGACCGCCGCGTCGACCGTGGGCGGCAACATCGATCCACGGCAGATGACGGAGCTTCCGGTGCAGGGCCGCGACTGGATGTCGCTCGCGTTGCTGGCGCCGGGCAACCGGACGACCGTCATCGGCGGCGACCCGGTCCAGCAGTCGCGAGAGGACAACCCGGACTTCAGCCTTAACCTCGACGGGCAGCAGGTGACGAACACCTTGGGTGTTTCCGAGCAGCCCCGGTACAGCCGGGACATGATCGCGGAATTCGAGTTCATCTCGAACCGGTTCGACGCGACCCAGGGCCGATCGCCCGCCGCGATGGTGAACGCGATCACCAAGTCTGGCACCAACAGGTTCTCGGGTGTGTTGAGCAGCTACTTCCGCGACTCGGACTGGAACGCGAAAGATCCCGTCCTCGGGAGGAAGGTGCCCTTCGAAAATCAGCAGATCAGCACGGCCCTGGGCGGCCCCATCCGGCGGGACCGGCTGCACTTCTTCGGCAACTACGAATACGACCGCACGCCGAGAACCACCATCGCGAATACGGCCTGGCCGAGCTTCAATATCTCACTGAGCGGCACGGAGGTGATCAAGCTCGGGGGCGGCCGTGTCGATTACCAGCTGTCACCGGAAAACCGGATGATGGTCAGGGGCACCGGGACGACCAGGTTCCAGCCATTTGGAACGTTGGGCGGCAACCACCCGGCGGGTACGGCCTTGTCCGACTGGACACAGGGGAGCGTCTTTGGGAACTTCACGCGGATGCTGTCCAACCGCGCCCTGAACCAGGTCAAGGTGGGGTATTCCCGCTGGCAGTGGTTCCAGCGGAACCTCACCAACTGGTCGAACCACTGGCAGGCGGCCAACGGCATTACCAACGGGCACCCGCTCATCAGGTTTCGCGGCTTCCAGGTCCCGGGAAGCCAGTTTCACCCGCGGACATGGCGCCAGGATGTCTTCACGGTGGGCGACGACTTCATGTTCTCGTACACTGCACGAGGCCGTCACGACCTGAGGGCCGGTGGTGAGTTCCTCTGGTCCGACCATCTCAGCACCAACTGCAATCGCTGCGGGGGCATCATCACCGCTCGTGGTGGACCGATTCCCGCCAATCTCGAAGCGATCTTCCCGGACCCCTTCAACGTCGACACCTGGAACCTGGCGGCGCTCTCCCCGATCGTGCAGCGCTACGAAGTCGGCATCGGGACCTTCAATTTTCCGGACACCATGCCGAAGTGGGGAGGCTGGGTGCAGGACGACTGGCAGATCTCGGATCGGCTGACGCTGAACCTCGGGCTGCGGTACGACCTGATCTGGAACGCGTTTGGCCAGAAGTGGGGGTTCGAGCCGTGGATGGCTGGCGGGCGTCCGCAGGACGCGGACAATCTCCAGCCGCGCGCCGGTTTTGCCTACTCGCTGACCGAGCGCACCGTGGTGCGCGGCGGGGCCGGACTCTACTACGCCGACCCCGCGGCGGCGCTCCTGTTCTGGGCGCAGCTGCCGACGAAGACAGCCATGATCGCGATGACGAATGATGGCCGGGCGGACTTTGCGGCGAATCCGTTCAACGGGCCCACGCCAACTCTCGAGCAGGCGAGGGAGCGTTTCTGCGACGTGAGGAACGTGCCCGGGTGCCTGACCCGCGACCTCCAAGAGCTGCCGCCGCCGCCGGAGTACGCGGCCGTCGCCCGGAAATGGCACACCTCGATTGGCGTGCAGCGGCAGGTGGGTCCCGGCATGGCGGTCACAGCCGACTACGTGTACGCCCACGGGACCGGCGAGAGGGTCCTCCAGCCCAACATCAACTTGACCTACGACGTGTCGACCGGTGTCAACTTCCCGTTCTCGGATCGGAGCCGGCGGTTCGACCCCTACTGGGGGATCGTCGGGATGGACCCGAATCTTGGCTGGTCCAACTACCATGGGTTGCAGGCCGCCTTCACGAAGCGGTTCAGCCACCGCTGGCAGGCCGCGGCGACGTATACGCTGTCCGGCTTCTGGACTGGCGATCCACTGCCGCTCAGCGGCCTCACACAGGTCACCTTCGACGTCCCGGCGGACCTCGGGGGCGACTACTCGCTGGCGCCCACCGACCAGCGGCATCGGGTCGTGTGCAACGGCATCTGGCAGGTCGGGTACGGCTTCCAGGTGAGCGGGCTGTATTTCTACGGCTCCGGCGAGCGACTGGACAGGATTTACGGAGCCGACTTCCGGGATGTCGGCGAAGCCTTTGAGGCGTTCGCCCAGCGGCTGCGCCCGGACGGCACGATTGTCCCGCGTGCCGGCTTCATCGGCGACCCGGTCCACCGGGCGGACATCAGGCTGCAGCAGCGGGTGCCGATCCAGGGCCGCGTCGCGATCGACGGCATCCTGGAAATGTTCAACCTGTTCGACCGCGCGAACTTCGGATCGTATGAGACTGACGAGGCGAGTCCGCGGTTTGGCCTGCCGAACGCCAGCACCAATCTCGCCTATGCGCCGCGGACGCTGCAGGTGGGCTTCCGACTGACGTTCTGACCGTCGTGGGGTGGAGCGGGGCAACCATGAAGCCGCAATCGAAGCTGAGTCGTCGGGGCCTGCTCAGATTGGGACTGTTTTCAGCGGGCGTACCGGCGCTGTCACGGGTGTTCAGCCTCCCAGCGTTCGCCCAGGACCTCGGCCCCGGGAACCGGCGTGTGGGGGACGTTGGAGGCCGAGACGACAGCCGGCTCTTCCCATCGCCCGGTCTTCCCGGCGGCGGTCAGATGGAAATCCGGATGAACCAGTCGATTTACACCAGCGATCCGGACGAGCTCGACGTGGCTCGGCGGTTGAGACCGTTCGACCCGAAGTCCTGGTACGAAGAGTGGCTTCGCGTGGCCGAGCGGAACGAGGAAATCGCGGAAGGTTACGCGGCCCGGAAGCTGAACGTCTCGGCCCACGAATTCTACCTGCGTGCGAGCCGGTTCTATCGAGAGGCCATCGTCTACCAGCAGGACACCGAGAAGACCATGCTGCCCGGCTACCTGAAGATGCGGGCGCTCTTCGACAAAGCGTGGCAACTGCAATCTCCGCCCTTCGAGCGGGTGACGGTCACCGTCGACGGGAATCAGCTCGCTGGTTACTTCCGCAAGCCCGCGGGACCGGCCGGGACCAGGTTCCCGACGGTGATCGTCTATCAGGGCGCGGATTCCCTGGCGGAGGGCACGATCATGGGGGTGGGGTCCTACGTGGCCCGAGGTATGGCCTGTCTGGTCGTTGACCTTCCTGGCCAGGGCGCGGCGAAGCGCCTGCAACATCTGTACATGCCGCCGGACACGGAACGGCTCGCGTCGGACCTCATCGACTACTTGGAGACGCGGCCGGACGTCGATGCCAACCGGATCGGCGTGAGGGGCGTGAGCATGGGCGGCTACAGCGCGCCACGGGCGGCCAGCGGTGACAGGCGAATCAAAGCCGTGTGGACCTCCGCCGGCTCCTTTGACCTGCTCCGTGATCTCTTCGACTATTATCCGCCGATTCAGGACCGGGTGCGTTGGATCATCGGCGCCAAGGACCTGCTGGACGCGAGAAGAAAGCTCAAGGAGTACACGATGGAGGACGTGGCCCGCAAGATCGAATGTCCGATGTTGATCGGCTATGGCCCGACCGATCGGATCATGGATCCGCAGGGCGCGTACCGTCTCTATCAGGCTGCGATCAACTCCGACCGGGCGATGTGGGCCGACGCCGGCCATCCGAACCATGACGAGCGATCGGGCGGCCGGCAGGTGATACGGCTGCCCACGGCGCAGGATTGGGCGATGAAGCAGCTTCGCGCCGATGTATGAAGATTTGTTCCGCGGCCGCCGGCCGCAGTCCCGAGTCGGTCTCTCCGGGCCGTGGAGCGAGGCGTGCGCGGCTCGTATGACCGCGGTCATACCAACGGCGCCATCCGCAGGCTACACGTTGGGAGACGGACATGGTCACGAATCGACGGGATAT
>CAZGLC010000053.1:0-6710 GCA_964526235.1 uncultured Bifidobacteriaceae bacterium | reverse complement strand
TCGGGCCGAGCCTGTCGTTTCCGGTGAACCAGGTGCCGTTCCGCAACGCCTCGCAGGGGCCGGTCGCGAGCCCGCCGAACTACGCGGCCTCGGAAGCCGAGACCGCCAACGGCGTCGACTATCTTTGGCAGGACTGCCTCTACATCGTCGACCGGCACGGCAACCTCGTCGAGTCGTGGACGCAGTGGGACTCGCTGCTCAGGCGCCCGCACGCGGTCTACGAGAATCCCTACGATCCTGACAAGCACGTCTGGGTCGTCGACGATGCCGGGCACGTGGTCCACAAGTTCACCAACGACGGCAAGCGGAAAGTGCTGACGCTCGGCACGCAGGACGAGCCGGGCAACGACGACACGCACTTCAACCGCCCGACCTTCCTGGCGTGGCTGCCGGACGGCACGATGTTCGTGGCGGACGGCTACGCCAACACGCGCGTGGTGAAGTTCGACGAGCACGGCAAGTACCTGACGGCCTGGGGGCGGAAGGGCAGCAACACCGCCGGACCGGTCACGGGAGTGCCTGATACACGGCCCGGCTACTTCAACACGGTGCACGGGATTGCGGTTGACGCAAACAGGCGCGTCTATGTCAGCGATCGTTCGAACCGCCGGATTCAGGTGTTCGACGAGAACGGCACCTTCCTCGACCAGTGGACGATCGGCGAATCGCCCGCGCACATCTACAGCCTGTACATGGCAGCCGACCAGACGCTGTGGGGCCTCGACTCGGGGACGATGCGGGTCGTCGCGTGGGATCTGAAGGGACGGTTCAAGTTCGCGTTCGGCTTCCTCGGCGATCCACCGGCGGGTCTCTTCGGCCCGCACCAGATGAGCGTCGACCAGGAGGGCAACCTGTACATCGCGCAGGTGTCCAACGGCTACACGGCGAAGTTCCGGCCGCAGCAGGGCGCCGACCCGGCGAAGCTCGTCGGCAAGCCGTTCGGGTTCTCCTGGTGAGGGCACGGCCACGACGCTGAAAGCATGGACGGTGCTCGTCATCTGCATGGCGGCCGCCGGCGGCGGCCTCCTGGCGCAGGTCGAGTCGGAGGACGAGGGCCTGCCGCGCTGTGTCGCCGCGGCCAAGTGGTCCGGCGACGCGATTCGCGGCGACGAGCTCTGGTCCGCGGGAGGGCCGGGTGGAGCCTTCGTCGCCGTCAAGACCAACGCTGGCCGCTACGCGCTCCTGTCGCTCAGCGCGCTCGATACGCTGGTCCTCGAAAGCGCGCAGCTCTTCGACGCCTCGGGCGCGTTGCTCTTCGAGAAGGAGTATCTGCGCATTCCCGGAGGCTCCAGCTTCGACGTGGATACCGGCAAGGCCGCCACCGACGACACCGCCGACGTGAAGTGGACCACCTCCGGCGGAAAGCGGCTGGAGCCTCTGAACTCGGCGGCGATCTACAGATGTCAGGTGTAGACCATGCGACCGTTGGCGCGGCGGATCGCGACGTGGGCGGCGGCGCTCGCCACCGCGGTGGCGGTGACCGGTGGGGGACGCGTCCAGGGAGCGGACCCGCCGGGTGCGGCGGTCGTGCGCGTCCTGGACGCCGCGGCTCGCTGTCAGGGCCTCCTGCACCTGTCACTGCCTGATACGGCGATCACCGCGGCGACGGTCGTGCCGGCGTCCGGCGCCGTGCCGGAGTACTGCCAGGTTCAGGGCGGCCTCGAAACGGTGATGCTCTTCGAGGTCGCGCTTCCCACGACGACGTGGAACGGCAAGCTGTTGTACGTGGGAGGTGGCGGTTACAACGGCACGGTGCCGGATCTCAGGCACGGGCTGGCGCGGGGATATGCCGCGACGGGGACTGACACCGGCCATCGGGGCGATCACTGGGACGCCTCGGCGCTGTACGACGATCCGCGCGCCCAGCTCAATTACGCCCACCGCGGCGCCCACCTGGTGACACTGCTGGCGAAGCGGATCGTCGAGGCGTACTACGGAAGCCCCGAGCGGCACTCGTTTTTCCTGGGATGTTCCAACGGCGGCAAGATGGGGCTGATGGCCGTGCAGCGCTACCCGGCCGACTTCGACGGCGTGGTCGTCGGCGGCGCCGTGGTGGACCGCACCGGCCTCATGATGATGTTCCAGTGGACGCAGCGGGCGCTCGTCGGTGCGGAGATCCCGCCCTTCAAGATCCCGGCGATGGAGCGGGCAACGCGCGCCGCGTGCGACGCCCGGGACGGCTTGAAAGATGGTGTCATCGACCGGCCCGACCGCTGCGAGTTCGACCCGGCGGTGCTGACCTGCCGTGGCGCGGACGGCCCGGACTGTCTGACGGCGGCGCAGGCGGCGGCCTGGAAGAAGATTCTGCAGGGTCCGACCGGCGCCGCCGGTGAGCCGCTCTATCCGGGCTACTCGCCGGGGCACGAGGACGACTATCCCGCCTACGTGACCGGTCTCGGCGTCGTGCACGGGTATCCGTCCAGTAACTTCATGTACATGGACAACTTCATGCGCTGGTTCGCGTTCGGACCACGCTTCGACTCTGTACGGCAGTTCGACTACGAGGCCCACGCGCCCGTGGTCCGGCAGTTCGCGAAGGAGCAGGACGCGGCGGCGACCGACCTTTCCGCGTTCCGCTCGCACGGCGGAAAGCTGATCATCTGGAACGGCTGGGCGGATCACTCGACGCCGCCCCTGCGCGCCATTGCCTACCACGGGGACGTACGCACGGCGCACGGCGCCGCCACGGACGACTTCGTCCGCCTCTTCATGGTGCCCGGCATGCACCACTGCTCGGGAGGGGCGGGACCGAACGTCTTCGGCAGCCGGGGGCAGTACGTGCGCAACGACGCCGACCACGACGTGATGGCGGCAATGGATCGGTGGGTAGACACAGGCGTCGCGCCCGATCGCATCGTGGCGACGAAGTTCGTCGGCGACGATCCGGCGCGTGGCGTGGCGCGCACGCGTCCACTCTGCCCGTATCCGCAGATTGCGAAATACACAGGTTCCGGCAGCATCGACGAGGCGGCGAACTTCGTGTGCGCGCAGGAGGGACCACCATGAGAAGCCCCGCCATCATTGCTCTCTCCGTCGGCCTGCTCGCTGGCACCGCGTCATCGGTGGTACCCCAGGGCCGGTCGCACGGGGCGCGCCCGGCGCCGAACCCGAGCGATCAGCAGGTCACCGGCGCCTACGACGTCGTCCGCGACTGGCCGACGCCGCTCTCAGCCTGGCCGGGGCATGAAGGATGGACCTGGGGCGCGACGCAGGGCGTCTTCGCCCAGAACCCGGACCGCGTCTTCGTCATCCAGCGCGGCGAGCTGCCGGAGCTGCGGGCGGCCGTCACGCCGCAGACCGTCACCGCCGACCTCGGCACGCGCGGCCCGGTGCTCCTGACCGTGCCGGTCGTGCGGCAATTCGCGCGCAACGCGTCGGTCGACCCGACCGGGAGCCCCGGAGAGCCGCACGTCCGGCGCGAGGGGGTCGAGGGGCGCGACTACCGCTGGGAGCATCTCGTCAACGTCTTCGACCGCAACGGCAACCTGGTCGAGTCGTGGACGCAGTGGGACCAGATGATCGGCCGGCCCCACAAGATCCGCATCAGTCCGTACGACGCCGAGAAGCGCGTGTGGCTCATCGACGACTGGAACCACGCGATCTACGTCTTCAGCAACGACGGCACGCGGTTGCTGCAGACGATCGGCACGCGCGGCGAGACGGGAGAAGACGACATGCATTTCGGCCGCGCCACCGACATCGCCTGGCTGCCCGACGGCACCTTCTTCGTGTCCGACGGCTACGAGAACACCCGCGTGGTCAAGTTCGACGAGCACGGGACGTTCCTGACCGCGTGGGGCCGCAAGGGCGAGGCCGGCACGGAAACGCGTCCCGCGTACTTCAACACGGTGCACGGGATCGCGATTGACCACGAGCGCCGCGTCTACGTGGTCGACCGGACCAACCGCCGGATCCAGATCTTCGACGAGCACGGCCGGTTCCTCGACGCGTGGTACCTCGGCGGCGTCTCTTCCACCTACGACATCCTGATGACCGCGGACCAGCACCTCTGGATGTCGGACGGCCACTCCAACTACAAGATCTACAAGTACGCCCTCGACGGACGCATGCTGTATCACTTCGGCGGCTGGGGCGTGGAGCCCGGGCAGCTCTGGGGCGTGCACCAGATGAGCGTGGACCAGGACGGCAACCTGTACGTGGCGGAGGTCAACAGCGGCCGCGTGCAGAAGTTCCGGCCGCGACCGGATGCCGACCCGGCGGCGCTGATTGGCCAGCCGGTCCGCGCGGCGTGGCGGGACTAGCCCAACGCTAGCCCCGCGGTGGGCACGCCGCTATGACGGCTGTCATAGGCCGCCGATCGTCTTCAAGGCCGCCCGGTCCGTGATCAGGAACCCGCCCTTGTCGGTGTGGACGAGGCCCTGCTTGCCCCAGCGGCTCATCGTCCGGATGGACGTTTCGATCGTCGTGCCGATCATGTCCGCGAGCTCCTGCCGCGACAGGGCAAGTGGGATGAAGGTCCCCTCGCGCGTCTGCTGTCCCATGGTGCCGGCGAGTTTCAGGAACAGTCGCGCGAGACGCGCGTCGACGTGCCCGGTGGACAGGTCGGCGACCCGATCCGTGAGCTCGTCGAGGCTGTGCGTGAGGCCGGTCAGCAGGCCGCGCACCATCGACGGAGAGTGCTCGAGCAGGGAGAAGAAGGCCTGCCGTGGAATCAGGAGGCATGTTGCCGGCTCGAGGGCGACGGCGCTGGCGGGATACGGCCGCGACTGATAGACCGCCACCGCGCCGACCGACTCGCCCGGGCCGAAGATCTCCAGGATGAGGTCGGTCCCCCGGGCCGTTGTCTTGAACTCCTTCACCCGCCCGGACAGGATCGTGTAAAGACGGTCCGAGTCGTCTCCTTCACGAAAGAGATGAACATCCCTGTCGAATGCGCGCACGGTCCCGGCCGCCGCGAGACGCTGCCGATCGGTGGCGGCGATCCAACGGAAGATCGTGGTCCGGCGCAGGACGGCATCCAAAGAATCCGTGATCGCGGCCGGTGTCGCGCAGATGCCAGTCATCGGACGGCTCCCTCGGCTTGCGTACCTCGAGTCCTTCCGCCGCTGATGCGCGTCCTTCGCGCTCTACCACCGGTGCACGATCGGCGGCGGGTAGCCGTTCGCGTTCCAGGGCGGCGTTCGGTACTGGACGCCCCAGTGGATCAGTCCGATCAGCAGCAGAATCGCCACGCCGACCAGCAGGAACGCGAGTCCGATACCGCCCATCAGCGGATCATGGAACGGGTCGTCATTGCCGGCCATACCTCTCCTTTCCCCAGCTCTGGAGCGTCTGAATGTAGCCGGCACGCTCGAGTACCCCCGGGTCGGCGACGCGGCGGAGGCTCGCCAGTCCGCGCATGTCGTCGACGCTCGGGATCTCGTACCGCTCCATCCACTCCTCGAGTCCCTGGCGCATCACCTCGACGTACCTCGAGCCGTAGCGCAGCAGCGCCGACACCAGCTGCACGACGTCGGCGCCCGACAGGATCCCCTTGATCCCGTCGTCGGGGCTGTCGACCCCGCCCGTCAACGCCAGCGACGGCCGGATGCGGCCGTACAGGATGGCGAGCCAGTGCAGCCGGAGGAGCAGCTCATGGCGCGTGGAGAGCTCGACGTGCGGCGCGATCTTCATCGCGGTGATGTCGATGTCGGTCTGGTAGAAGCGATTGAAGAGCACGAGGCCGTCCGCGCCCGCCTTGTCGAACTGCCGCGCCATGTGGCCGAAGGCCGTGAAGAACGGGGATACCTTGACCGCGATCGGAATCGTGAGGATGCGCTTCGCCTCGCCGACGATGCCGGCCATCTCGTCCTCCACGGCTTGCGCGGACACGTGGAGATCCGGAACGATCTCGTACAGGTTCAGCTCGAGCGCATCGGCGCCCGCCTGCTCGATGACCCGCGCGAACGTCAGCCACGACTCCGGCGACGTGCCGTTCAGCGAGCCGATGACGGGAATGCGCACCGCCTGTTTCACGCGGCGGATGTGCTCGGCGTACGCATCGGGGCCGAGCGGGTAGTCGTCCTCCGGCGGCAACAGGGCGAACGGGGGCGCCGGGGCGACGTCCGCCCGGTCCATGTGCCGGAGGCGGCCCTGTCGGGAGGCCGTGATCTGCTCCTCGAACAGCGAGTGCAGCACGATTGCCGCGCAGCCGGCGTCCTCGAGGCGCCGCACCGAATCGAGGTGATGCCCGAACGGCGACGCCCCGGCGATGAACGGGTGCGGCAGACGCAGCCCGAGATACGACGTGTCGGTCCGCACCGACCAAGCCCTCCCTAGTCCGCGATGGAATAGCCCATGTCGAAGGAGCGGATGCGTTCCTTCGCCTTGAGGATCGCCTCGCGCTGCGACTCGACGAGCTCGGTGACCGTGGGCGGCAGCATCCCGTTGAGCGCCTCCTCGTACGCGTCGAGGGCGACGTGCTCGCCGCGCTCCGCCTCGCCGACGATGTGATGATCGTGGCGGCCGGGGACGAAGCCTTTGAGCACCATCCACTGGCGGTGAAACATGCCTGCGCTCGTCCCCTCCGCGTCCGGCGGCGCGCCCAGCCGCTGCAGGTGGGGCAGCAGTTCCTCGGCGAACCGCATCCGCTGCGTGGCCAGGTCCCTGAAGAGCGACTCCAGCGTCGGGTCGCTCACGTGATCCGCCGCCGCGCGGAATCCGCGCTCTCCGTCCCTGCACAGATCGATCAGGTGGTGGAGCACGTCTCG
>CAZGLC010000052.1:0-21759 GCA_964526235.1 uncultured Bifidobacteriaceae bacterium | reverse complement strand
ATCGCCGACAAGGCGCTCATCTGCTACCGCTGCGGGCGTGCGACGACGGATCCGCGCGTGCAGCCGCCCGCGGAGGGATCGCTCTTCGACCGACCGCGCCGGCGCCGGGGGCCCGTCGGGATGACCATCACAATCCTGCTCCTCGCGCTCATCATCCTGTGGTTCCTGACCCGGCAGGGCTGAGGCTGGCGATGCATCGGGCCGTATAATCGAATCAGATGCATGACGGCCTGATCTACGACTGGAATCAGGTTGCGCCCGCGCCGAAGCCTCCCGTCGTCATGCTCGTCGACGAAACGCTGCGCGACGGGCTCCAGTCGCCCTCCATCAGAACGCCGACCATCGCGCAGAAGCTCCAGATCGTCCATCTGCTCGACCACATCGGCATCGACACCGTGAATATCGGGCTCCCCGGCGCGGGTCCGCATGTGGTGCGCGATGTGGAGCGGCTCGCGCGGGACATCGTCGACGGCAAGCTCCGCATGCACGCGCAATGCGCCGCGCGGACGTTCGTGCCCGACATTCAGCCGATTGCCGACATCCAGCAGCGGACCGGACTCGCGATCGAGTGCTGCTGCTTCATCGGCTCGAGTCCGATCCGGCGCTTCGCCGAAGACTGGACGGTCGATTACCTCCAGCGTTGCACCGAAGAGGCGATCGGCTTTGCGGTTCGTCAGGGGCTCACGGTGATGTACATCACCGAAGACACCACGCGATCCGATCCGGAGACGCTGCGGCGCCTGTTTACCGCCGCCATCCGCGCCGGCGCCTCGCGCATCTGCATCGCCGACACCGTGGGGCACGCGACGCCGGCCGGCGCGGGCGCGGTGGTGCGGTTCGCGCGCCGCATCATCGACCAGGCGGGCGGGCGCCACGTCGGCATCGACTGGCACGGCCATCGCGACCGCGACATGGCGACGATCAACAGCCTCGCGGCGCTCGAAGCCGGGGCCTCGCGCCTCCACGGCACGATCATGGGCCTCGGCGAGCGGGTCGGGAACACGCCGCTCGACCTGCTGATGGTCAACCTCGTGCTGATGGGGTGGCTGGCGCGCGATCTGAGCCGCCTCAACGAGCTGGTGCACCTCGTCTCGGAGGCGACCGGCGAGCCGATTCCCGACAACTACCCGGTGTTCGGCCGCGACGCGTTCCGCACGGCGACCGGCGTCCATGCGGCGGCCGTCATCAAGGCGTTCCACAAGCAGGACCCCGCCCTGACGGATGCGGTCTATTCGGGCGTGCCGGCGCAGCTCGTGGGACGCCGGCAGGAGATCGAGATCGGGCCGATGTCGGGGAAGTCCAACGTGCTGTTCTGGCTGGAACAGCACGGCATTCCGCCCGACGAGGCGCTGGTGGAGCGGTTGTTCACCCGCGCGAAGGCGTCGCGCACCGTGCTCACCGACGAAGAGATTCTCACCGAGATCGAGCACGCCCGGCCGCGGTTCACGCGGCTGGATGCGTAGGACAGACGATCAGGCCGACCGGCGCGGCTGTTCGCGCCGGCGGCGGTGCTGACGCTCCGCGAACAGATCGTAGATGCCGATGAGCGTGGCAAACAGCAGCGCCCCGCCAAACATGATCACGAAGTTGATTTCGTAGTCGGTCACGTCTATCTCTTTCGACCGAGAAACACGGCCCAGGCAAAGAACCCCAGCCACATGACGAGACCGGTGGCGGCCACTTCCCGGGAAAACGGCCGATCTTGGAGGAACTGTCCGAACGCCAGTCCGCCGAGCGCCAAGTTCGCGGTATCCGGCAACTTGTCGACAAGGGTTCGGCGCTGCTCTTCGCTCAATCCTATCATCGTCAGACCGCGGTTCCGCTGGAGGCTGGCAAAGCCAACGGTATGCCAGCGCGAATTCCTGAGGATTTCGCCGCGGATCGGGTTCCGAGTACGCAGAAATTGCCATGCCGATCGCGGCCGGAGGCAGCAATTCTGAACATCCGCCCGCCCCGCTATAATCGCGCTGCTCGCTTCCACGGATGTCGTTGACGGTCGGGACACGCATCGGCCCGTATGAGGTCCTGTCCTCGCTCGGCGCGGGCGGGATGGGGGAGGTGTATCGCGCGCGCGATACGCGCCTCCATCGCGACGTGGCGCTGAAGGTGCTGCCGGAGGTGTTCGCCACCGACCCCGAGCGGCTGGCGCGCTTTCGCCGGGAAGCGCAGGTGCTGGCGGCGCTCAATCACCCGCACATCGGCGCGATTTACGGTCTCGAGGAAGGTCCGGATGAAGCCGGGCACCACGTACACGCGCTCGTACTGGAGCTGGTCGAGGGGCCGACGCTCGCCGACCGCATCGCGCAGGGATCGATTCCGGTGGTGGAGGCGCTGCCGATCGCGCGGCAGATCGCGGAGGCGCTGGAGGCGGCGCACGAGCAGGGGATCATCCACCGCGATCTGAAGCCTGCGAACATTAAGGTGACACTCGACGGTGTCGTGAAAGTGCTCGATTTCGGGCTCGCCAAGCTCACTGAACCGGGATCCGGGATCCGGGAGTCGGGATCCGGCCATCCTGATCCGCTCGTCGCGCTGACGCAGTCGCCGACGATGGCGAGTCCGGGCATGATGACCGGCGTCGGGGTGATTCTCGGGACGGCGCCGTACATGGCGCCGGAGCAGGCGAAGGGGCGGCCGGCGGACAAGCGGAGCGACGTCTGGGCGTTCGGCTGCGTGCTCTACGAGATGCTCACCGGAAAGCGGGCGTTCGACGGAGCGGACGTCAGCGAGACGCTCGCTGCGATCCTGATGCGCGAGCCCGACTGGAGCGCCTTGCCCGCGTCGTTGCCTCCGGCGGTAAGCCGGCTCCTGCGCCGGTGCCTTGAACGCGATCGAACGAAGCGCGCTGGTGACATCGCCGCGGCGCTGTTTGCGCTCGACGAGGCCCCGGCGGGACCGGCTGTGCAGCACCCTCCCGCCGAGCGTCGCGGGTGGCGCCGGGCGCTGCCCGTCGCGGCCGCCGTCGTCCTCACGGCGGCCCTGACCGGCGCAAGCGCCTGGTGGGTGACGCGGGTGGAACCACTTCGCGTGATGCGCACCGCCATCGCGACGTCTCAGCCGGCGGCCCTCACGATCAGTGGCACATCGCCGGATCTCGCGATCACGCCAGACGGCGGGCGCGTCGTCTACGCCGGCAACAGCGGCACCCAATTGTTCGTCCGGGCGCTGGACCAGCTCGAGCCCACAGTGCTCGCGACCGTCTCTGCGGCCAACGTGTTCATCTCGCCGGACGGGCAGTGGGTCGGTTTCTACGGGAACGTTAGCGGTCTTCGCAAAGTAGCGGTGTCGGGTGGCCCACCGGCGACGATTACCACGTTACTGGACGGAAGAATCCGCGGTGCGACGTTTACCTCGGACGACGCCGTGATCTTTGCGACCGATGGCGTGGCTACAGGGTTGCAGCGGGTGTCGGCGTCCGGCGGCGAGGCCACCGTCCTGACGCGCCCCGACAATGCGCGCGGCGACGCGGATCACTTGTGGCCCGAGATGCTGCCAGAGGGGCGCGGCGTGCTGTTTACGATCATGCCCTTGGCGGGCGGCCTTGAAGCCGCGCAGGTCGCCGTTCTCGATCTCAGAACCGGGACCCAGAAGATCCTCGTGCGAGGTGGCACGCACGCTCGCTTCGTGAAGAGCGGTCACCTCGTCTATCAGACGGGGCAGGCGCTCAATGCCGTGGCGTTCGATCTCGATCAGCTTGAAACGCGCGGTGCCCCGGCCACCGTCGTGCAGCGTGTGGCGACGACTACGCTCGGAGCCGCGGACTTCTCGGTGTCCGACACCGGAACCCTGGTGTATGCGGACGCGCGAGACGCCTCGGCGGGTTCGGCCCGTACGCTCGTGTGGGTCGATCGGACCGGACGCGAGCAGCCGATTGCCGCGCCGTCACGAGCCTACATGCACCCGCGGATCTCGCCCGACGGCACGCGGGTCGCGCTCTGGGCCGACGATCAGGAGAACGATATCTGGATGTGGTCGTTCGAGCGGTCCACCCTGACACGGTTTACGTTCGATGCTGGTTTCGACAATTTCCCCGCCTGGACGCCCGATGGCCGCCTCGTCTTCAGCTCGAGTCGCAACAGCGCAAACATGAATGTGTTCTGGCAGGCGGCCGATGGCACGGGTACCGCCCAGCGGGTGACCGAAAGCAACAACATTCAACTGGTCAGTGGAGTGTCGCCGGACGGGAGGTGGGCGCTCTTTTCGGGTGGCACATCAACCAGCCGCGATCTGCTGATGGCGGGGTTGGCGCCAGAGGCCGACGGCGGGCGGAATGCCAGCGGATCGGCGCCGCCCGGTTCTCTTCCAGAGATTCGGCCGCTCGTCCAGACGCGGTTCGAGGAGCGCAACGCCGTCGTGTCCCCCGATAGCCGCTGGTTCGCCTACGAATCGGATGCCTCCGGCAGGCTCGAGGTGTACGTGCGGCCGTTCCCGAACGCGGACGCCGGGCAATGGCAGGTGTCGACGGCTGGCGGCAGCCAGCCGCTCTGGGCGCGCACCGGCGCCGAGCTCTTCTACTTCGCGCTCGATGGGACGCTGATGGTGGTCCCGGTGGAGGCGCGGAGCACGGCGTGGAACGCCGGTGCGCCGGCCAAGGTCCATGCCCCGGGCTATTTCACCGGCGGATTTGGCGCGGCTACGAGCGGCCGCACCTACGACGTGTCGCCCGACGGCCGCCGCTTCCTGATGATCAAGCAGGGCGACAGCGGCAACCAGACCGCCATGCCTCCGCAGATTGTGGTCGTGCAGAACTGGTTCGACGAGCTGCGCCGCCTCGTCCCGGCGAACTGAGAACCCGGAACACGAACCCGGAACCCGGAACTCAGAACGCAGAACAGAAGGTTATCGAGCAGACGCGAGCCGCTTCTCGATCTGCGGCAGCGCGTCGAGCACGACCTCGCCGACAACCTGGAGGCTGCGCGCGCTGACGGCGTCGAGCGTGTCCTGTGCCGTGTGCCACGCCGGGTACTCCAGATCGATGACGTCGATCGAGGGCACCCCCGCGCGCACAAACGGCATATGGTCGTCGTCAATCGTGGTGTCCTCCTGCAGGAACGACGATCGGTGGCCGAGCTTCGCCGCCGACGCCCAGACGATGTCTGTCAGCCAGCGGGTGGAGTTGGTGTCGCGGCGGATCGTCAGGTCGCGATCGCCGATCATGTCGAGCAGGACGAGCGCCTTGAGGCCGGCGAGCGTCCCTTGCTTCTGCGCCGCCTGCACGTAGTGCCGGCTGCCGTAGGTGTTGTCGTTGTTCTTGTACCAATCGACCACGGCTTCCTCGCCGTCGAAAAAGAGCAGCTCGATCGTGTAGTCGTTCTGCCGCGCCTTGAGCACGCGGCCCAGCTCCAGGACCCCGGCGGTCGAGGAGGCGCCGTCGCTCGCGCCGACGAAGCGGAACTCGCGGAAGAGCTTCGTGTCGTAGTGCGTGGCGAGCGCAATCCGGTCCTGCCGCCGGCCCGGAATCGTGCCGATGATATTCACCATCCGCACGCGGCCGATCGGCGTCTCGACGTCGAACGCCTGCTCGCGCGCGGCGATGCCGGCCGCTTTGAGCTGCGCCAGGATGTACTGGCGGCACTGGGCGAGGGCCGCCGATCCGGCCGGCCTGGGCCCGAACCCGACCTGCTGCCGGAGATCCTCGTAGGCGCGGCTGCTGTCGAATTTCACCGACGTGGTCTGGATGGCCGCGGCCGGCGCGGGGTCGTTCGCATCGGCCGAGCAGGCGAGGAGCAGGCAGGCGAGCACCATCGCACCCCCAGACCTTCGCACTGCGCTACGTCCGTTTCTCCCGCGGCACGTAATCGCGCCGCGTGGGACCGATATACACCTGCCGGGGCCGCGCGATCTTCTGCTCGGAATCGAGGATCATCTCCTCCCACTGCGCAATCCAGCCGGCCGTGCGCGGGATCGCGAAGAGCACCGGGAACATCGTCACCGGGAAGCCCATCGCCTGGTAGATGAGGCCAGAGTAGAAGTCGACGTTCGGGTACAGCTTCCGTGTGATGAAGTATTCGTCCTGGAGCGCGATTCGCTCGAGCTCGACGGCGATGTCGAGAAGCGGGTTCTTCCCGGTGACCTCGAACACCTCGTCCGCCGTCCGCTTGATGATCTTCGCGCGCGGGTCGTACGACTTGTAGATGCGATGGCCGAATCCCATCAGGCGCCCTTCGCCCGCCTTCACGCGCCTGATGAACCCGGGAATGTTGGTGACGCTGCCGATCTCGTTCAGCATCCGGAGCACCGCCTCGTTCGCCCCGCCGTGCAGCGGCCCGTAGAGGGCGGCGGCGGCCCCCGCCATCGCCGAGTACGGATCCACGTGCGAGCTGCCGATGCCGCGCATGGCGCTCGTGCTGCAGTTCTGCTCGTGATCGGCGTGCAGGATGAACAGCACGTCGAGCGCGCGCTCGAGAACGGGATTCACCTTGTATTTCAGCTCGGTCATCCGGAAGAGCATGTTCAGGTAATTGCCGGTGAAGCTCAGGTCGTTGTCGGGCTGGTTGTACGGACGGCCGATGCTGTGGCGGTAGGCGTAGGCGGCAATGGTCGGCACTTTGGCGATCAGTCGGTGGATCTGCTTCTTCCGCGACTGCTCGTCGAAGATCTGCTTCGCATCCGGGTAGAACGTCGAAAACGCGCCCACGGTGCTCAGGAACACGCCCATCGGATGGGCGTCGTACTGAAACCCTTCCATGAGCTTCTTGATGTTCTCGTGGAGCATCGTGTGGAGCAGGATCTCGCGCGTCCACGCCTCGAGCTGAGCGGCCGTCGGCAGGTCCCCGAAGATGATGAGGTACGCCGTTTCCAGATACGTGGAGTGCTCCGCAAGCTGTTCGATCGGGTGGCCGCGGTACTCGAGAATCCCCTTGTCGCCGTCGATGTAGGTGATGCGGCTGCGGCAGGCGGCGGTATTCATGAACGCCGGGTCGTACGTCATCAGTCCCTGGTCGTCGGGGCCGGCCTTGATCTGGCGCAGGTCGGTGGCGCGAATCACGCCGTCGGCAATCGGAAGCTCGTACGTCTTGCCCGTGCGGTTGTCGGTAATCGTCAGCGTATCGGCCATAAACGGTCAGCTTCGGTCGTCGGAGTCCTGGTCGGCGACGGGGACCCTCTCGCCGGGCGCGCGATAGCGTCCGTCCGCCCACCGCGCGAGGTCTTCGGTGCGGCATCGCTCGCTGCAGAACGGCCGCCAGCGCTCGTCAATCGGACGCCGGCGGCACAGGACGCACAACGCCGTCTCGCCCATCCGACCCATTCTACTGGACCGTTTCAACTGATGCACTAGAACGACCGGCAGCCTTGGATCGCGCGCTGCCGGCCGCGACAACGGCGCGGCCGGGTCTTTGTTCGATGAGGCGGACCCGGAATCAATTAGGTCGGTGACGCGTGATTCGCGATGGCCAGCCGTACCGGCTTCTGCACCAGCTTCTCGAACGGGCCGACGTGGCGGCCGGCCGCCCAGACTTCCAGTTCCGCGTCGCCCGACGCGCGCAGCTGCAGCAGCAGGTCGTCGCCGCGATCCTGCAGCTCGATGGCCGAAATCACCTGCGCGTGGCTGCGATCGAGGTTCTCCGCCACGCGCAGGATCGATGACAGCACCCGCACGGTCCGTCGGAGCGAGGCGGGGAGCTGCGCGTACTCCTCGTGCACCTTCTTCGGCGTCCCCCGCCGGTGATAGCGGGCGACGAGCGCCATCACCTCGATCTCGTCGGGCTCGAAGCCGCGCAGATCGCCGTTCCTGATCAGATAGTAGGAATGCCGGTGGTGGCGCGGGTAGCTGATGTGCACGCCGAGGTCGTGCATCAGCGCGGCGTACTCGAGCCACTCGCGCTCGCGGTCGCTCAGTCCGTGCCGCGCGCGCGTCTGGTCGAAAAGCGCCAGCGCCAGGCGCGCCACGTGCTGGGCGTGCACCGCGGCATAGTTGCAGCGCTCGGCCAGCTCGATCGTGCTGCGCCGCCGCACGTCCGGAATGCGGTCGACCTGCGCCACGTGGCGCCGGTGCCGCTGCACGTAGTCGAGGACGAGCCCCTCGCGAAGGGCCAGGTCGCACAGCGTGAGGGCGTCGGCGTCGAGCCGCCGCAGGATCGTGTCGAGCAGCACGGCGCCGACGACGACGAGATCCGCCCGGCGGGGGTCGAGGCCGGGAATGGCGAGCCGCTGCTCGAGGTCGCGCGCGGTCGCCTCTTTCCGCACCCGCCGGATCTGTTTCGCAGAGACGCGCAGGTTCCGCAGCTCCGCGGGCGGCGTCCCCCGCGCGGCGGTGGCCGCGACCGCTCCGAGGCTCAGGATGGTGCCCGACGTGCCAATGACACGGTCGAAACCGATGGTGGCGATCTGATCGCAGTAGCGATCGATGTCGCTCAGGATGTGCCGCTCCAGCCGCCGCTCGTCGCGCTCCGACAGCGGGTCGGTCCGCACGAACCGCTCCGTCAGGCGGATGACGCCGAGCTTGAAGCTGCGCGCCAGCTGGATGGACGTGCCCGTCCCGAGCGTCACCTCCACGCTGCCGCCGCCGATGTCGATGACGACCGCGCGGCTGCTGCCGACGTCGACGCCGTAGACCGCCGCCCGGTGGATCAGCTTCGCTTCTTCGCCGCCCGTGATCACCATCGGGTGGATGCCGGTCTCCTCCTCGAGGCGGGCGAGGAACTCGCCGCCGTTGCGCGCCTCGCGCGTCGCACTGGTGGCGACGGCGACGATCTCGTCGACCTGCCGCGAGTCGGCCAGTCGCTTGAAGGTGGCCAGCGCGCGCAGGGCCCCGGCGGTCGCCTCGGGCGTGAGCGCACGGCCGTCGAGGCCGCCTGCCCCGAGGCGCACCATCGCTTTCTCGCGATCGATGACCTCGAACGACAGATCTTCGCGCACCTGGACGACGATCATGTGGACGGAGTTGGTGCCGATGTCGATGGCCGCGATGCGCACGGAGATATAGTAGGCCTCATGCCCTGAGCGAAGTCGAAGGGCAGGGCCCAGGCCTCAGGCCTTCGTATGCGGAAACGTTCAGGTATCGCTGAAGCGCTGATGAACCGGCGGGTGGTGGCGCTCATCCGCGCGCTCCCCGCAGCGCGGCGGGGTGATATGGCGTCGATCCATAAGGCACGCGTCGCCACCCGGCGGCTGCGCGAGGTGCTGCCGCTCGTCCAGTCGGGCTCACGTGGCCGCAGGCTGCGCCGGAAGGTGCGGCGTCTCACGCGGGCGCTGGGGCCCGTGCGGGAGCTCGACGTCGCCCTCGAGACGCTCGACGCCTTCGCCGGCGAGGTGCCGCGCGCGGCGGTGACGCACCTGAAGCAGGGGCTGCGGCAGGAGCGCCGGCGGCTGTATACCGCCATGTCGCGCGAGATGGCGCGCGTCGATCTCGACAGGCTCCGGCGCCGCGCCGCCGCGGCGGCGCGGCGGAGCCGCGGCGTGGACGTCGCGGCGCGCGCCGCACGCCGGGCGGTGCGACTCCAGTCGGCCATCGACAGCGCCGGCAGCATCTATCTGCCGGATCGGCTCCATGAGGTCCGGCTCGCGGTCAAGAAGCTGCGCTACGCGCTCGAGCTCGGTCGCACCGCCGGCCGCTCCCGCGCAAGCGCCCGCCTGCGCACGCTCGAGACCGCGCAGGACCTGCTCGGACGAATGCACGATCTCGAGGTCCTGATCGCCCGCGTCCGTGCGGTGCAGGGCGCGCCCCAGGGGCCGACGCTCAGCCTGTCGAGCGACCTCGACCGGCTCGTGCGCCGCCTCGAGACCGAGTGCCGTCAGCTGCACGGCCACTACATGTCGATGCGCAAGGCGCTGCTGACGATCTGCCTGCATGTCGAGGCGCTGCCGGAGCGTCGCCGGCGCGAGGCGCGGCTGTCGCCGGCCGCCTAGTCGATGAGCCACCCTGTCGAGCTCTATCTCGTGCGTCATGCGATTGCGGCGCCGCGCGGCGACGAGTGGCCCGACGACGACAAGCGGCCGCTCACCACGCGCGGCGTCTCGCGGTTCAAGGAAACGGTCGAGGGGCTCCGCACGGTCGGGGTGGAAATCGACGAAATCTTCACGAGCCCGCTGATCCGCGCCCGGCAGACGGCGGAGCTGCTGGCGGCGGGGCTGCCGGGAAAGCCCGCGGTGCGGGTCCTCGACGCGCTGGCGCCGGGCCACGAGCCGCGGTCGGTGCTGGCGCAGCTGACGCGGGCGGTGCGCCGGCGCCGCGTCGCGCTCGTCGGGCACGAGCCGGGGCTGGGGGAGCTGGCGGCGCATCTGATCGGCGCAGGCCGGGCGCTGCCGTTCAAGAAGGGCGGCATCTGCCGCATCGACGTGGAGAGCCTGACATCGCGCCGCGCGGGCGCGCTGACCTTTTTCGTCACCCCCAAGCTGTTGCGCCGCGCCGCACAGTCGTGATCAAGCGCGTCGCCGTCATCATCAACCCGATCTCCGGCACCGGCGGCCGGAAGGGCGTGGCGCGCGCGCGCGCCGAGCTCGCGGCATCGGCGATCGCCGGCCGCGGCCTCGAAGTCGAGGTGTTCGTGACCGAGCGCCAGGGGCACGCGCGCGAGCTGGCGGCCGCGGCGATCGACGAGGGCGTGTCGACGATCATCGCGTGGGGCGGCGACGGGACCGTCAACGAGGTCGGTTCCGCCGCCGCCTTCCGGAACGTCACCTTCGGCATCATCCCGAGCGGATCGGGCAACGGCCTGGCGCGCGAGCTGCGGATCCCCTTCGATCCCGTGCGCGCGATCGACATCGCGCTGGGCGGGCGCGAGTGCTGGATCGATGCCGGAGAGCTCGACGGCCGCCTCTTTTTCAACATCGCCGGCATCGGCCTCGACGCGCGCGTCGCGCATCGCTTTGCCGGCCGGGCGCGGGCACGCCGGGGGTTCAGCCGCTATCTGGCCCTGACGGCGCGGGAGCTCCTGCGGTACCGTCCGGATCGCCACACCGTGTTCGCCGACGGCGCGACGCTCCGCACGCGGGCGCTCCTCATCGCCATTGCCAACGCGCGCCAGTACGGCAACGGCGCGATCATCGCGCCCGACGCCCGTCTCGCCGACGGCCGTCTCGACGTCGTCGTCGTGGCGGCGCGATCGACGCTGGCGACGCTCGCGCAGGTGCCGCGCCTTTTCACGGGGCAGATCCGGCGCGTCCCCGACGTCGCCATGCGCGCCGCCGTCGACATTCAGGTGACATCGGCGGGCCCGGTGGTGTATCACCTCGACGGGGAGCCGTACGTGGGCGGCGCCCGGCTGAACGCGCGGCCGCGTCCGGGCGCGCTCCGCGTGGCGGTGCCGGCCGACGTGCAGCCAGACCTGCTGGGGTCTGTTCAGAGAATGTCATGACGGAGCTGACCGCTCGCCTTTCGGGCACGATCGCCCCGCGCACCCGCGCGCGCCCGTACTACGGGTGGGTGGTGCTGGTGACGGCTGCCCTTGCGATGGTCGGGACGCTGCCCGGCCGGACACAGGGCCTCGGCCTCGTCACGGAGCCGCTGCTCGCCGACTTCGGCATCAGTCGCAGCGCGTTCGCGCAGATCAACCTGGTGGCGACGCTCGTCGGCGCGCTGTTCTGCGCGGGCGTGGGCCGGCTCATCGATCGCGCCGGCACCCGTGTGGTGCTCACGGTGGTGTCGCTGGCGCTCGGCGTGGTCGTCGTCGCGATGAGCCTGACCGCCGGCGTCGTCGCGCTGCTCGTGCTGGTCACGTTGACGCGCGGATTCGGCCAGAGCGCGCTGTCGGTGGTCAGCCTCGCCATGGTGGGCAAGTGGTTCCGCCGGCGGCTCACCCGCGCGATGGCGGTCTACACGGTGGTGATGAGCGTCGGCTTCATGGCCGCGTTCCCCCTCGTCGGCGCGCTCGTGCTCTCGGCAGGCTGGCGTACCGCGTGGGCGACGATCGGCCTCTGTCTCATCGCCGTCATGGCGCCGCTCGCGTGGCTGCTCGATCGCTCGGCGCCCGAGGCGATCGGGCAGCAGGTTGACGGTGACGGGAGCGCAGCCATCGAATCGGCCGCCGGTCGGGATGCCACGCTGCGCGAGGCGCTCCGTTCGCCCGCCTTCTGGGTCTTTGCGCTGGCCACCTCGGTGTACGGCCTGGTGGCCTCCGGCATCGGACTGTTCAACGAGTCGATTCTCGCGGAACGGGGCTTCGCGCCGGGGATTTACCATCGCGCGCTGGCGGTCACGGCCATCACGGCGTTGCTTGGAAACGGCGCGGCCGGCGCGCTAGCCCACCGCGGATCGCTGCGCCGCGTGCTCGTCATCGCGCTCCTCATCCTCACATCCGCGCTCGCGGCGCTTGCACGCGTCACCACCGTCGCGCAGGTGATGGCGCAGGCCGTCGCCATGGGCATCGCGGGCGGGTTCGTCATGGTCGTGTTCTTCAGCTTCTGGGGACGCGCGTACGGCCGCGCCGAGCTGGGCCGGATTCAGGGCGCGGCGCAGGCGATGACCGTTGTCGGATCGGCGCTGGGGCCGCTGCTCCTCGCCTCGTGGGTCGATGCCACCGGCTCGTATGCAGCCGCGTTCTATGTGCTGGCTGCCGTGGTGGCGGCGCTGGCGATCGCGGCGATGGTGGTACGCGTGCCTGCGGGCGCGGAGAGGCTCACAGCGTGACGTGGCTCATCGTCCGCGGCCTCGTGCACTACTGGCGGACGAATGTCGCGGTCGTGGCCGGTGTGGCCACGGCGGTCGCCGTGCTGGCCGGCGCGCTGCTGGTGGGCGACTCGGTGCGCGGCAGCCTGCGCGACCTCGTGCTCGAGCGGCTGGGCCGGACCGATCACGTGGTCGCCGCTGCGGGGTTCTTCCGCGAGCAGCTGGCCGGCGAGCTGCTCGCCGACGTGCCGGCTGCGGAGGGCGCCGCGCCGCTCATCGTCCTGCCGGGCATCGTCAGCGACCAGAACAGCGGCCGGCGCGCGGGGCAGGTGCGCGTCTACGGCGTCGACGATCGGTTCTGGCGGTTTCACGGGCGCGACGCGGGCGGCCCTGCGGAAGGCGATGCGCTTCTCAGCCGCGCGCTGGCCGAGGAGCTGGGTGCCGCCGCAGGCGGCACGGTGCTGGTCCGCGTCGAGCGGCCGTCGGCCATTCCCCTCGAGTCGCTGCACGCGCGCAAGGACGATCTGGGCCGCGCGCTGCGGTTCACCGCACGCGGCGTGCTTCCCGCGTCTGCGCTTGGCGAGTTCTCGCTCGAGGCGCAGCAGGGGGAGGTGCGCGCCGTGTTCGTGCCGCTCCGGGAGCTGCAGGAGGAGCTCGACCTCGGCCCGCGCGTCAACACGATTCTGGTGTCCGCCGGGTCCGATGGCGGCGCCGACGCGACCGCGTCGCTTCACACGGCTGTCAGGCAGCGCGCCACGCTCGACGACCTCGGGCTCACGCTGACGATCCTCGACGAGCCGCGCGCGCTGATGGTCGGCTCGGCCGCAGGACTGCTGACCGATGCGCAGGCGAATGCTGTCGCGGGCGCGGCGGAGGATGGCGGCCTTCGGACGGTTCCGGTACTGACATATCTTGCCAACACGCTGCGACGCGGCGACCGCGCGATCCCGTATTCCCTGGTCGCAGCCATCGATCTGCAGGTGGTCGCGCCGGCCGTCACGCCGCCGGCGAACGGCACACCGCCCATCGTGCTGAACGAGTGGGCTGCGCGCGATCTCGAGGCACGTCCGGGCGACGCCGTGACGCTGGATTATTACCTCTGGGAGGAGCCGGGACGGCTCGTGACGCGCACGGCGACGTTCCAGATTGCGAGCGTGATTCCCGTCGATGCCGGCGATCGCCATCTCGTGCCGAGCTATCCGGGCATCACCGATTCGGCGACGCTGGTCGACTGGGATCCGCCGTTCCCGATCGATCTGCGCCGGATCCGTCCCCTCGATGAGGAGTACTGGAAACAGTACCGGACCACGCCGAAAGCCTTCATTCCGCTCGAGGTGGGGCAGCAGCTCTGGCGGTCGCGATACGGGTCGCAGACCTCGGTCCGGCTGATGGCCGCCGAGAACGCGTCGCTCGACGAGGTGCGTCAGGCCTACGACACGCGCCTGCGGGCGCGTCTCGATCCGCTGGACTTCGGCCTCGGCGTCCGCGACGTCCGCGGGGAGGGGCTCGCCGCGTCGCGCGGCGCCACCGACTTTGGCGCCTACTTCCTCTATTTCAGCTTCTTCATCGTGGTGTCGGCGTTGCTCCTCGCGGCGCTCTTCTTCAAGCTCGGCATCGAGCAGCGCGGGCGCGAGGTCGGCCTGCTCCGCGCGGTCGGTTTCGGCCCTGCCGACGTACGCCGCCTGTTCCTGTGGGAAGGCCTGCTGCTCGCCGTGACCGGCAGCGTCGTCGGCATCGCCGGCGCGGTCGCGTATGCCGGGCTGCTGATGGTCGGCTTGCGTACATGGTGGGTGGACGCCGTCGGGACGAACGCGCTCACGCTGCACGTATCGCCGCTGTCGCTCGCCATCGGCGCCATGGGCGGCGTCGTCGCGGCGATCGTCTGCATCTGGTGGACGCTCCACAGCCTGGCGCGGATCTCGGAGCGGAGCCTGCTGGCGGGGCAGGTCACGACGGAGAGTGATGCTGTGGGGCGGGCGTTCACGGCCCGCTCGGCGCGGCGTAAAGCCGCGCCCTACGCTCTCACCTTCATCGCCGTGCTGTTGCTGGTCGCGTCCGGCGCCGGACTCGTGCCGCAGGCCGGCGCGTTCTTCGGCGCCGGGGCGCTCCTGCTCGCCTCCGCACTCAGTTTCTTCGCGGCCGCACTCCGGCGTCCCGCGCGCCAGCCGATCGGCGGCCGCGGCTGGCAGCCGGTCTCGCATCTCGGGCTGCGGAACACGACGTATCGTCCGGGGCGAAGCGTCCTGTCGATGGCGGTGATCGCGTCGGCGACGTTCATCCTCATCTCGGTGGACGCGTTCCGCCGGGACACCGCCGTCGCGCCGGGAGAGACTCGAACCGGGCTTGGCGGCTATGCGCTCATCGTCGAGACGCTGCTGCCGATCGTCCAGGATCCGAACTCGCCCGAGGGGCGGGAGGCGCTCAACCTCGCAGACCTCGGGTCGACGCGGATCGAGCCCTTCCGGCTGCTGCCTGGGGACGATGCGAGTTGTCTGAATTTGTACGAGCCGAGGAATCCACGGATCCTGGCGGCGCGCGAGAGCTTCCTCGACGAGGGGCGCTTCGTCTTCAACAGCTCGCTGGCCTCGACCGACGCCGAGCGTGCCAACCCGTGGCTGCTCCTGGAGCGCCGAGAACCGGACGGCGCGGTGCCGGTGATTGCCGACGCGAACTCGATGACCTATGTCCTGCACCGCCGTCTCGGCGACGACATCGTGATCGAGCGCGGCGATCGGCGGATCCGGCTGCGGCTCGTGGCGGCGCTCGGCGACAGCATCTTCCAGAGCGAGCTGCTGATGGCCGAGGCGCGCTTTCGAGAGCTGTTCCCGGAGGAGGAAGGCTATCGGTATCTGCTGCTCGAAACCGCAGCGGACAACGCCGATGAAGTTGCCGGACAGATCGAAACGTCGCTGAGCGATCTGGGCGCCGACGCAACGGGGACAGCCGAGCGGCTGGCCCAGTTCCATCGCGTCGAGAACACATATCTGTCGACGTTTCAGACGCTCGGCGGCCTCGGTCTGCTGCTCGGCACGGTCGGGCTGGCGACGGTGCTGCTTCGCAACGCGCTCGAGCGCCGCCGCGAGCTGGCGCTGCTTGGAGCGGTCGGGTACCGGCAGCGGCATTTCGTGGTGATGCTGGCGGCGGAGAATGCGCTGTTGCTGGCAGGCGGGCTCGCGATCGGGGCTGTCTGTGCGGCGCTGGCCATTGCGCCGGCGGTGGCCGAGCGCGGAGGGCGGCTGCCGCTCACGAGCGGCGGCGCGCTCCTGCTCTTTGCCGTCTTCGTGACGGGTCTGCTATCGTCGCTCGTCGCGACCCGGGCGGCGACGCGGGCGCCGCTCCTGACGGCACTGAGGTCCGAGTGATACGGCGAGTTCTCCTCACGACGGCGGTGGTGCTGGTGGCGGGCCTCGCCATCGTGGGCGTCCTCTATCAGTTCTTCGGCTTCCGCATTCGCCTCGACGGCGGCGGCACGCCGAGGCCGGTGTTCGTCGTCGATGCCGACACGCAAGCCGCTGAGGTCGCGCGCCACCGCGAGGCGCAGCGCCAGCAGTTCGCAACCGTCGACGCGCCTTCGCCGGCGACAGAGCCCTCGCGCGCCGCCGGCGACACCGCTGCCGCCGGGCCGGTCGCGGCCGCCTCGTCCCGCGCGCCGGCTCCACCCGCGCCGTACTGGACAGATTTCCGGGGCCCCTTCCGCGACGGTCACTACCGGCAGCGCGCCATTCGCACGAACTGGCCGCGGGGCGGACTGACGCCGATCTGGAAGCAGCCGATCGGCGGCGGCTATGCCTCATTCGTCATCGCCCACGGGCGGGCGTTCACCATCGAGCAGCGCGGGGATCAGGAGGTGGTCGCTGCATACGACGTGACCACCGGCCGCGAGCTGTGGACCAATGCCTGGAACGCCCTCTTCCGAGAGTCGCTCGGCGGCGACGGTCCGCGCGCCACGCCCACCTGGGCGGACGGCGTCGTCTATGCGCTTGGCGCGGCGGGCGAGATGCGCGCCCTCGAGGAGTCGACGGGACGCATGATCTGGCGCAAGAACATCCTCGAGGAGAATCGCGCAGCCAATCTCGACTGGGGCATGGCGGCGTCGCCGCTCGTCGTCGACGACACGATCGTCGTGCTCCCAGGCGGTCCGGACGGCCGGTCGGTTGTCGCATACAACCAGAAGACCGGCACGCGCGTGTGGTCGGCGCTCTCGGACAAGCAGGCCTACGCCTCGCCGATGCTGGTGACGCTCGCCGGCGTCCGCCAGCTGCTCGTCTTCTCGGCCATGCGGCTCGTCGGTCTCACGCCCGACCGCGGCGAGCTGCTGTGGGAGTATCCGTGGCGGACGGCGTTCGACATCAACGCGGGCCAGCCGCTCGTCGTGAGCGACAATCGCCTGTTTCTGTCATCGGGCTATAGCACCGGCGCGACGGTGATCGAGCTCGTGTCGTCCTCGCCGCAGGAGCGCGCGCCGTACGAAGCCCAGATGTCGGTGCGCGAGATCTGGCGCAACAACCGGATGAAGAATCAGTTCACGAGCTCCGTGCTGCACAACGGCTTCATCTACGGCCTGGATGAATCGATCCTGGCGTGCGTCGATGCGGCCACGGGCGAACTGCGCTGGAAGGGGGGCCGCTACGGCTACGGCCAGGTCATGCTGGCAAACGGCCACCTGATCGTGTTGACCGAAGACGGCGACCTCGCGCTCGTGCGCGCGACGCCGGAGCGGCACGAGGAGGTCGTGCGCTTCCCGGCGCTCGAGGGCAAGACGTGGAATCATCCGGCCATGGCTGACGGCCACCTCCTCATCCGCAACCTTGCCGAGATGGCGTCGTACGACCTGCGGTGATGCGCCGCATCTCGCTCTTCGTGCTCGGCCTGGCGCTCCTGCTCGCGTCATCGGGGCCGCGGTCCGCGTCCGGCCAGGAGCCCGCCCCGGCGGTGCGCATGATCGCCGACGAGGGCGAAGGGCTGAAGTACTGGCCGCGCTGGCGCGGGCCTTCGGGGCAAGGGCTCGCCACCGGCACGGGCTATCCGGACCGCTGGTCGCCGACGCAGAACATCCTCTGGAAAACGCCCACGACGGGCAACGGTCATTCGTCGCCCATCGTCTGGGGCGATCGCATTTTTCTGACGGCCGCCTACGAAGGCGGCCGCAAGCTGACGCTGCTCTCGTATCGCCGGTCGGACGGCCGTCTGCTGTGGGAAGCGCCGGCGCCGCAGGGGCGTACCGATGGCGGTACGCATTACAAGAACGGACACGCGTCGGCGACGCCGGCGACCGACGGCCAGCGCGTGTACGTCTCGTTCGGGCCGCGCGGCCTCTTTGCGTTCGACTTCAACGGCAAGCTGGTGTGGCAGCGCGATCTCGGCCCGATGGACGCGTACCACGGAGCGGCCGGATCGCCGCTCCTGTACCGCGACCGGATCATCGTGTATCAGGACCAGTACGAAGGCTCCTTCATCGCGGCGTTCGACACGCGCACGGGGCAGGAGGTCTGGCGGACGCGCCGCAGCGCGAGCGTCGGCTGGGGGACGCCGATTGCGGTGCGCGTCGGCACCCGCGACGAAGTCATTGTCAACAGCCAGCAGTGGGTGCACGCCTACGATCCGGGCACGGGGCGCGAGCTGTGGCGGTGCGGTGGCACGACGTATGAGGTGATTCCGACGCCGGTCGTCGGCTTCGGGATGGTGTTCTGCTCGTCGGGGCGCGCGGGGCCGACGCTCGCAATCCGGCCGGGAGGCAGCGGCGACGTGACGCGGACGCACGTGGCGTGGACGAGCCCGCGCGGCTCACCCTTCGTGCCCTCGCCGCTGCTCTACGAAGGTCAGCTCTACATGGTCAACGACATGGCGAGCATCGTCACGTCGCTCGACGCCGCGTCGGGGAAGACGCTGTTTCAGGGCCGGCTGGGTGTGGCGCGCCGCGAGGGGTTCTCGGCGTCGCCGGTGGCGGTGGACGGGAAGATCTTCTTCACCAATGACGAGGGAGAGACGTTCGTGCTGCGCGCGGGTCCGGCCTTCGGGCTGCTGCACGTCAACGACATGGGAGAGGCGACCCTCGCGTCGCCCGCCCTGGTCGACGGACGCTGGTACATCCGGACCGAGCGGAATCTCTACGCCGTGGGACGGTAGTACAGCACCAGCCCCGCGCCGACCGACGCCAGGACGAACCCGACAAAGAGCAGCGGACTGAGCGCCTGCTTCGGCGGGTGCATCGCCATCGAGACGAGCACGTTGACGATCGGCGCGCCCGCGAAGACGAGCGGCATGACGTAGACGGGGAGGCCGCCCGCGCGGAATGCCCAGATGATGCATGCGGCGCCGATGGCGCCGAGCGCGCCGGCGATCGTTGCGGTGACCAGTCCATTCGTGGTGAATCCCGACAGCTGACCCTGCGCCCCAAGCCCCGCCACCGGCACGATCACGCCGATCAGGAAGTAGGCGATGCCGACACAGAGCAGCGCCTTCAGCGGATTCCCGAGCTGCATCTGTCCCTGATGGAGGAGCACGCCGTACGCGCCCCAGGAGAGCACCGCGCCCAGGACGAAGATCACCCACGTCATACCTATGTGTCTCTAGCTGGTAGCTGGTAGCCGTTGGTGGTTGGAAGTCGGTAGTTCCTGGTTGCTACTACCTACCGGCTACCACCTACCGGCTAGCCCGGATTGTATGTCATCTTGCTGCCGAGGCTGTCGGCCGGCCTCAACTTCGTGGCTACAATCGGCCTGACGTCTTTGTCATTGACGACTGCTAGTCGGTCGGCGGTTGTCGCAGCGGCGGCCGTGCTGCTCATCGCGAGCGGGCCGCCGCTCGTCGGCGCGCGCGCCGTGGGCGATCGCGCCGAGATCCGCCGCGACACCTTCGGTATCCCGCACATCCTGGCGGAAGACGAGGAGGCCGCCGGTTTTGCGTTCGGCTACGCGATGGCGGAGGACCACGCCGCCGAGATCGGCCGCCGGTATCTCGCGGCGCGCGGCGAGGCGGCGCGGGTGTTCGGACCGGCGCACGCCGAGACCGACTTCGCCATGCGGCGCCTCGACAATCGCGCCGGTGCCCGTCGCGCGCTGGAGGACGAGACCGGCCGTCGATTCCGGCGATGGCTGCAGGGGTTTGCCGCCGGTATCAATCAGTACGTGGCCGAACGCCGCGACGGCCTGCCGGCATGGATGCCGGTTGTCGAGCCGTCGGATCCGCTCGCATACGGTCGGATGTTCGGCATTCTCGCGGCACTCCGCCCGCCGTCGGAGCTGCTGGAGAAGTATCCGGCGTACGTGGCGTCCGGCTTCGGCCGGACCCGTCCCGTAGCGTCCGGCGACGAGCCAGGCTCGAATGCCGTCGCGCTCGCAGGGTCGAAGACGACGACTGGACGGCCCATCCTCCTTGGGAACCCACATCTCTCGTGGTCGTCGCTGTACTGGGAAGCGCACGTCACGATCCCAGGGCGCGTGAACTTCTACGGGTCGACGCTGGTGGGAATTCCGGTGCTGCGCGCCGGCTTCAACGATCGGCTCGGCTACGTGCAGACCAACAACGATCCCGACCTCGAGGACATCTACGCGCTGCCGCTGGCGCCCGGGCGGCCGGATCGCTACGTCCACGGACGGCGCGAGCGCCCCGTCGAACGGAGGCGGGTGACGGTCGAGGTGATCCAGCCCGACGGCTCGGTGGCGGTTGACGCGCGCGAGTACGAAGAGACCCCGCTCGGTCCCGTCATTCATCGCACCGCGCATCAGGTGTTCGTCGTCCGGTCCGTGAACGTGGAGTGGTGGAAACAGGGTGAGGGCTTTTTCGAGCTGATGCACGCGGACTCGCTCGCGGAGTTTCGCAGCGTCCAGGAGCGCCGGCTGACGGTCACCTCCAGCTACACGTACGCGGATGTCGACGGCAACATTCTGTACGCGTGGCATGCGCGGCTGCCGCGCCGGCGGGATCCCGGCGTCGACTACACGGTCGACGTCGCCGGCGACACCGATCGGCTGTTCTGGCGCGGCGCGCACCGGCTGCGCGACCTGCCGTCGCTGCTGAATCCGCCGGGCGGCTACATCCAGAACGCGAACAACCCGCCCTGGTGGACGACGCTGCGAATGGCGATCGATCCGGCGAGGTATCCGTCGTACATCGAGCGCGGGGAGCTCTCGCTCAGGGCGCAGGCGGTGCTCGCGGCGGTGGACGCGGCGCCGCCGCTCTCGCCCGAGGGTCTGCTGACGCTCAAGTTCTCGAGCCGGATGCGTGCGGCCGACCTGCTGGTGCCCGAGCTCGTGGAAGCGGCGGAGCAGGCCCAAGCCGTCTCGCCCCTGCTGCGGGATGGACTACAGACATTGCGCGAGTGGGACCACGGGGCCACTGCCGCCAGCCGAGGCGCCGTCCTGTTCGATCGATTCTTCTCGCTCTACGTGGCCGCAGTGGACGAGCCGTTTGCCGTCCCCTGGAGCGCTGCGGAGCCCATGACGACTCCGCGCGGGCTGGCCGATCCCTCCGCGGCGCTCGCGGCGCTCGAACATGCCGTGGAGGACGTCCGCCAGCAGCACGGCAGCGAGCGGGTGGCCTGGGGCGACGTCCACCGCTTCCGCATGGGCGACGTCGATCTGCCCGGCGACGGCGCGCCCGGGCGGCTTGGCGTCTTCCGGGTGCTCGCCTTCGACTCCGCCGCCGACGGCGCGCGCGTCGCGGGCCGCCGCCGCATGGACGAGCCGATGGGCGGCTTCGGCGACGCCTGGATCCTGCTCGTCCACTTCACGCGGCCGGTGACCGCGTGGTCCGTGCTCGCGTACGGCCAGACCACCGATCTCGCATCGCCACACAGCCGCGACCAAATCCGCGTGTTCGCTGAACACAAACTCCGCCCCGTCTGGTTCAGCGAGGCCGCAATTGCCGCGAATCTGGAACGCCGCTATCGGCCACGGGCCTCCGCCGTCCCTACGGCACGTTGAGCGGGTCGCAAGAACTGCCTCCCCGTACCCGGTCGATCACGGCAAAAACGTCGTACTCGGTCCGGCCATGTGCACGAAACCGCCGATTCTCGCTGGCATGGAATTGGCCAGACAGCCGGCATGTCCGTTTCCGATCAGCACGCCCCGCGCCTCGTGGATCGAGTCCGGGCCGTGCGGGCGAGCTGCCACACATTTGCGTCACTCGTTCGCAACGCATCTGCTGGAAGACGGCTACGACATCCGGACGGTGCAGGAACTGCTCGGGCATCGCGACGTCGCCACCACGAT
>CAZGLC010000051.1:0-21812 GCA_964526235.1 uncultured Bifidobacteriaceae bacterium | reverse complement strand
CCGTTTGAGATCCGTCCGCTTCGGCATCGCTACCGTTTTTCCATCGACTCGAGGAACTGCTGAAACAGATAGTCGGCGTCGTGCGGTCCCGGCGACGCCTCGGGATGATACTGCACGGAGAAGATCGGCTTGCTGGCGTGCCGGAAGCCTTCAACCGTCCCGTCGTACAGATTGAGGTGTGTGACGCGGACGTCGGCCGGGAGCGTCGTAGGATCGACGGCGAACCCGTGATTCTGCGAGGTGATTTCGACCTTCCCCGAGTCGAGCTCCTTGACCGGATGGTTCGCGCCGCGGTGCCCGAACTTCAGCTTGAACGTGTTGCCGCCGACGGCCAGCCCGAGAATCTGATGGCCGAGACAGATGCCGAACATGGGACGCTCGGCCTCGACGAGCTGCCGCACGTTGTCGATGGCGTAGTGGAGCACCGCCGGATCGCCGGGCCCGTTGCTCAGAAAGAGGCCGTCGGGGTCGATCGCCAGGAGCTCGGTCGCCGGCGTCGCCGCGGGAAATACGTGCACGTCGCAGCCGTAGGTGTCGAGCCGCCGCAGGATGTTCCACTTGATGCCGAAGTCATAGGCGGCCACGCGCAGCCGCCGCGACGCCCGCCGGCGCGGCTGGACGCCGAACTCGGCATGCGCGGCGTCGCCGTCGGCGGGGGCGCGCTCGCGCCACGCGTACGGCCGATCGCATGTCACGCCGCGGACGAGGTCTGAGCCCTCCATCTTCGGAATGGCGCAGGCCTTCGCGACCAGCTCGTCGGGATCGACCTGTCCAGTGGCGATCACCCCGCGCATGACGCCGGCCGACCGGAGGACGCGGGTGAGTGCGCGCGTGTCGATATCCGCGATCGCGACGATGCGGTGGCGGGTCAGGTAGTCGCGCAGGGTGCCGTCGGCGCGCCAGTTGCTGGCGAGCGGCGACGCCTCGCGCATGACGAAGCCGGCCACGTGCGGCGCCTGTGATTCGGCGTCCCCCTCGGCCACCCCGTAGTTGCCGATGAGCGGCGCGGTCATCGTGACGATCTGACCGGCGTACGAGGGGTCGGTCAGCACCTCCTGGTACCCCGTCATGCTCGTGTTGAACACGACTTCGCCGGCCGTCTCCCCCGGCGCGCCGGCCGCCACGCCGCGATACCAGGTGCCGTCTTCGAGGGCGAGGATGGCGTTCATTCCAGCGACCCGCGGACGAAGATCTGTTCCCCTTCCTTCAGCGTCACCGAACTCCTCCACGTGTCGTGGCCGAGCATTTCCATGCGCACCTGATGCGTGCCCGGCGTGACTGTAGTGATCGCGAGCGGCGTCACGCCCAGGCGGACGTCGTCCAGATAGATCGTCGCGCCCGGCGGACGCGACTCGAAGCGGACGGTGGCAGGACGGGAAGCCGGGATGCGGGATCCGGGATCCGGGATCCGGGATCCGGGATCCGGGTTCCGCGGTTCCGGGTTCCGCGTGCGAGGTTCGGGCGTCTCGACGATCGTGGCCGCCGGGACGGGCTCCGGCAGCGCCGTCTCGATCGGCACCGGCTCGCTAGGAAGAGGCGGCGCAGGGACTCCGGATCCCGCATCCCGGATCCCGGATCCCGGCGCCGGGCGTGGGACGTCCACCGCGCGCGGCGGCGGCGGAACGGCCAGACGCTGCCCGACGACGAAGCCGCCGCCGAAGCCGGCGAGCAGGCCGAGGACGAGCATGCCGACGAGTGGGGTCAGACCCCAGTGATGGGGGGACGTCGCCCCATCACTGGGGTCTGACCCCAACGTGACAGGCTCCCGCTCGCGGAGCGGCAAATCGATCGGCGGCTCCGGCTCCTGCGAGTCGGCCCGTAAGGGTCGGATCGCTTCGCGATCCGACCAGCCTGTGCTGGCTGAACGGTCCGCTGATGCGGACCGTTCCTGATAACCGTCCCGGGGCAGTGGTGGAACTCCTTTGCGGGGAAGAATTTCTCGGATCGGGATTGACTCCGCGATCGAATCGTAGCACGTTGCTTGACACCCCACCGAGCGCTCTGCGACAGTAGCCTCCGGTGCTCCCGCAACCAGGTCTCACCGCGACAGCCACGCGTGTTCCCATCGAGATTCGCCGTCTTCCGTGGATTAAGCCTCTCGCGGTCGACTACGCGTTCGAGTACGCGCGCCTGGCGGAATTCTTCGCCGGCAGTCCCGCCGATCCGGCGGCCTGGCGCGATGCGATCGCGCGGGCGCAGCGCCATCCGCGGCAGCGCGACGCGCTCGCCGACGTGATCGAAGCTCAGCAGCGCCGCCGTGGGGCGCCGGCCGAGGCGCTCGCCGCCACCGCTCGCCTTCGCGACCCGCGGACGATCGCCATCGTCACCGGCCAGCAGGCGGGGCTCTTCGGCGGCCCGCTCTTCACGCTGCTCAAGGCGCTCACCGCCATCCGCCTCGCCGGGCGCATCGAAGCCGAGCACCGCGTCCCCGCGGTGCCGGTGTTCTGGATCGACGCCGAGGATCACGACTGGGACGAGGTGAAGACCTGCGGCGTGCTCGGACGCGAGCTGGACTTCGTCGAGGCCACGCTGGGAGACCTCCCCGGCGCCGGTGAAGGGCCCGTGGCCAGGGTCCGCCTGGACGACTCGATCGGCGCCGCCATCGACGCGCTTGCCACGCACCTGCCCGCCACCCAGTTCACGCCGGCGCTCCTCGATACGGTTCGTGCGGCGTACCAGCCGGGCGTCACGATGGTGGAGGCCTTCGGCCGCCTGCTCGACGCGACGCTCGGCGCCCGCGGGCTCATCGTGTTCGACGCCGCCGATCCGGCCGCCAAGCCGCTGGCGGCGCCGGTGTTCGCGCGCGAGGTCGAGCAAGCGGGTGCCACGCCCCGCCTGGCGGCGGAGGCGGGTGCCGCGCTCGTGGCGCGCGGCTATCACGCGCAGGTCACGCCGGCGCTCGACCACCTGGCGCTCTTTCATCTCGACGGCGTGCGGACGGGCATTCCCGTGCGCGACGCGGCGGCGCTCGTCGAGCGCGTGCGGACGCGTCCGGCCGAGTTCAGCCCGAATGTCCTACTGCGCCCGCTCGTGCAGGACACGCTCTTTCCCACGGTCAGCTACGTGGCCGGCCCCAACGAGCTCGCCTATCTCGCCCAGCTGCGCGGCATCTACGAGGCGTTCGGCGTACCGATGCCGCTCATGTATCACCGCGCGACGGCGACGATCGTCGACTCCAACACGATGCGGTTTCTCGCGCGCCACGAGCTGCCGCTCGAATCGCTCCGGGCGCAGGACGAAGGCGCGCTCAACCATCTGCTCGAGGCGCAGATTCCGCCGGCCGTGGCCGTCTCGCATGACGAGGCGGCGCGCGCGGTGGAGGAACGGATGGACGCGCTCGCGCGGACCGTCGCCCAGCTCGACGCGACGCTCGAAGGCGCCGTGCGCTCGACGGTCGGACGCATGCAGGACGACCTGAAGAAGCTGCACGCGAAAATCATCCAGGCGATCAAGCGGAAAGACGACACCGTGCGGCGTCAGTTCCGCCACGCGCAGGCGCAGGCGTTCCCGGGCGGCCACCCGCAGGAGCGCGCCGTCGGGTTCGTGTACTTCCTCAACAAGTACGGGCCAGGGCTCGTCGATCGGCTCAGCGAGGATCTGCCGCTCGACCAGGGCACGCACTGGGTGGTCGCCATTTGACGAAGCGTCCGCCGGCGCGGGCCGCGCGGGTCCGCTACGCCGCGTATGCCGCCGCAGGGGTCGTCCTGCTCTCGGCGGCCACGTTCGCGTACGCCTACCTCTCGTTCGCGCGGCTCATCGACGAGCGGCTGCACGGCGAGCGGGAGCGGACGCTGCCGCGCGTCTACGCGCGGCCCGTGGTGCTGCGGCGGGGCCAAGACGCGAGCCAGCAGGAGCTCGTGGCGCTGCTGAACGACCTCGGCTACACGCAGCGGCCGCAGGCCGACGCGCCCGGCGAATTCGCGCTCGACCGCGGCGCGCTCACCATCCGCCCGCGCGTCACCGATCTCGGCGGCGCGCCCGTCCGCGTCCGGTTCGCCCGGGCGATCCAGAGCATCGAGGTCGAGGGCCGCGGGCGAACCGAGTCGGTGCAGCTGGAGCCCCCGCTCCTGACCGCGCTCATGACGAGCGGCGGCCGCGCGAAGCGGCGCACCGTGCCGCTGGCGACGATTCCGACCTACATGCAGCAGGCGGTGCTGGCGGTCGAGGACCAGGGCTTCTACGCGCATCCGGGCATCAACCCGATCCGGATTCTCGCCGCCGCGATCACCAACGTCTTCGGCAACAACCCGAACCTGGTCGGCTACAGCACGATCACGCAGCAGCTCGCTCGGATGTTCTTCCTGTCCGACGAGTTCAATGCGGAGCTGCAGGCAGGCGAGCGCTCCTACTGGCGGAAGCTGCGCGAGGGGCTCATGTCGCTCGTGCTGGAGCGCCGCGCCACCAAAAGCGAGATTCTCGAGCTGTATCTGAACGACGTCTATCTCGGCCAGCGCGGATCGTTCGCCATTCACGGCGTGGCGGAGGCGGCACGCCTCTTCTTCGGCAAGGACGTGAGCAACCTCTCGCTCGGCGAGGCGGCGCTCATCGCGGGCACCATCCAGAGCCCGGGGCTCCATTCGCCCTTCGCCAGCCCGGAGCGCGCGCTCGAACGCCGCACCGTGGTGCTGCGGGCGATGGCCGACGAGGAATACATCACGGCCGAGGCGGGCGGGCGCGCCGAGCGCGAGCCGCTGCGCGTCGTCGCGCTTGCCGTCGACAACGAGGCGCCGTACTTCGTCGACGTCGTGGGCGGGCAGGTCGCGGAGGCGTTCCCGGGCGTCACCGCGCAGCCCGGACAGGTCGACGTGTATACGACGCTCGATCTGTCGATGCAGCGCGCCGCGATTCAGGCGGTGCGCGCGGGGCTGGCCAACGTCGACCGGCTGCTCGCCCGGCGGAAGCGCGCGCAGCCGGCGCAGGCGGCGCTCATCGCCGTGGACCCGCGGAGCGGCGAGATCCTGGCGATGGTCGGCGGCCGGTCGTACCACCAGTCGCAGTACAACCGCGCGACCTCCGCGCGCCGCCAGCCCGGATCGATCTTCAAGCCGTTCGTGTATCTCGCCGCCTTCGAGCTGGCCGCCGAGGAAGGACGCACCGACCTGACGCCCGCCTCGCTCACGTCCGACGAACCGGCGACCTTCTCGTTCGACGGCCAGGTCTGGGAGCCGCAGAACTTCGACGACTACGACGGCGAGATCACCTGGCGCCGCGCGCTGGCGATGTCGCGCAACCTCGGCACGATCCAGGTGGGCGAGACGATCGGCTTCGACCGCGTCGCGGCGCTCTGGCGCCGCGTCGGCGTCGGGACGCCTCCGCGGGCGGTGCCCGCCATCACGCTCGGCGTCTTCGAGCTGACGCCGATCGAGGTGGCGCAGGCGTACACGCTGTTCGTCAACGGCGGCCGCGTCCGTCCGCTCCGGACGATTCAGCGGATTGCCACCGCCGAGGGCGAGTTGCGCCCCAAGGCGTCGCCGCCGCGGGAAGTGGCGCGCGCGGACACGACATACCTCGTCACCGACATGCTGCGCAGCGTGCTCAACGAGGGCACCGCGGCCGGCGCGCGCGGCGCGGGGTTTGCGCTCGACGCCGCGGGCAAGACCGGCACGACCAACGACCTGCGCGACGCGTGGTTCGTCGGCTTCACGCCGGAACTGCTCGCGGTCGTCTGGGTCGGCTTCGACAACAACCAGCCGCTGGCGCTGACCGGCACGCAGGCGGCGCTCCCGATCTGGACCGAGTTCATGAAGGCGGCGGCCGCCGGCCGCCCGAGCATCCCCTTCGAGGCGCCCGAGGGCGTGGCGTTTGCCGAGATCGATCGCGATACCGGCAAGCTCGCCCTCCCCACCTGCCCGCGCACCTATACGGAGTCGTTCCTCGCGGGGACCGAACCCAGAGACTACTGCGAGCTGCACCGCTGGTGACGCCGGGGCCGCCGCTCCATTCGTCCGCGGACCCGGCCTACGTACACCGTACTTACGGCGAATGAGGATCCATCGAGTACGTAGGGCGGGTCCGCTCACCGCAGGGAGCGGCGGACCCGCCGGCCCTATAATCGAGCCATGAACCAGGAGGTCTTCGCCGCGCTCAACGAGGCGCTCCAGCGCGGCGAGGAGGTGGCGCTCGTCACTATCGTCTCGTCGATGGGATCGACGCCGCAGCGCGTCGGCGCGAAGATGCTCGTCTACGCCGACGGCCGCACCGTCGGGACGATTGGCGGCGGCTGCTACGAGAACGAGGCGTTCTGGAAGGCGCGCGAGGCGATCAAGACCCGGACGCCGGTGACGCTGAAGTTCGAGCTGAACGACGACTTCGCGCAGGAAACGGGCCTCGTCTGCGGCGGGCAGATGGACGTCTTCGTCGAGCCGATCGAGCCGTCGCCCGAGCTGTACGTCTTCGGCGCCGGCCACGTCGGCTATCACGTCGGGAAGATGGCGCACGAGGTCGGTTTCCGCGTGCACGTGATCGACGACCGTGAAAAATTTGCCAGCACCGACCGGTTCGGCGAGGGCATCGACGTGATCGTCGATCACATCCCGGCCTGGATCGACGCCCATCAGCTGGCGCCCACCGCCTACGCGGTCGTCGTGACGCGCGGCCACACGCACGACCTCGACGCGATGCGCGCGCTCGCGCAGCAGTCGCTCCGGTACCTCGGTCTCATCGGCAGCAAGGCCAAGGTGAAGCGCATCTTCGACGCGCTCGTCGACGAGGGGCTCGCGCCGGAGGCCCTCGGGCGCATCCACGCGCCAATCGGCCTCGACATCGGCGCCATCACCCCGCAGGAAATCGCCGTCAGCATCGTCGCCGAGCTGATCGCCGTCAAGCACGGCAAGGTCACCGACCCCGGCGCGCCGGCCGTCACGATGCGGTGGGAAGGCGCGCTGTCCAAAGTCCCGAAATAGGTGACGCGCCTCGCGCTCGCGCTGGCGCTCGCAACGGCAGTCCTCGGCCTGCGGTTCGGCACCTTCGCCGCGGGCGGCGCCGATTCGTACGGCTACGTCAGCCAGGCGGATCTCTGGCTGGAGGGCCGGCTGATCGTGGACGAGCCGCTCGCCGACGAGGCCGAGTGGCGCAACGCCAACTGGACGCTCACGCCGTTCGGGTACCGCCCCGGCGACGACCGGGGCACGATGGTCCCGACGTATGCGCCGGGGCTGCCGATGGTCATGGCGGTGTTCAAGGCGATCGGCGGCGCCGACGCGGTCTTCTACGTGGTCCCGCTGCTCGGCGCACTCGCTGTGTGGCTGACGTTCCTGCTCGGTGCGCGCATCGGCGGCCCCCCCGCGGGCCTGCTCGCCGCCGCCGCGCTCGCCGTGAGCCCGCCCTTTCTCTTTCAGCTGATGTGGCCGATGAGCGACGTCCCCGCGATGGCCTGGTGGTTGAGCGCCATCGTGCTCGCCATCCGCGGCACCCGCGCGAGCCTGGCGCTCGGGGGCGGCGCCGCCGCGCTCGCCACGCTGACGCGGCCGAACCTGGTGGTGCTCGCGGCTCCGATCCTCGTGTACGCGATCACCCGGCCCGGGACGATGCGCGAGCGGATGGGGCGGGGCGCCGCGTTCGCACTGGCGATGATGCCGGGACCGATCGCGATCGCGGCGCTCAATCAGCACCTGTACGGCTCGCCCTTTTCGTCCGGCTATGGGACGTTCTCGACGATCTACGCGAACGGGTATCTGCTGCCGAATCTCGCGAACTACTCGACATGGCTGCTGCAGACGCAGACGCCGTTCATCGCGCTCGTGCTCGCCGCGCCCTGGCTGCTCGCGCGGCGCGGCGATCCGGCCTCGCGGCCGATCGTGAGGTTGAACCTGTGGATCGCCGCGGCGGTCGTGCTGTCGTACCTGTGGTACACGCCGTTCGATCACTGGACGTACCTGCGATATCTGCTGCCCGCATATCCGCCGGCGCTCGCACTGGCGGCCGCGGCGTTCACCGCGCTCGCTCCGCGCGCGCCGCGGCTGCGCGCGGCGGCGGCTGCCGCACTCGTCGTCGTGCTCGCAGGATGGGGCGTGTGGACGGGTCGCGCCGCCTTTCGCCTGCGCGCCGAGGAATCACGCTACGTCGCCGCGGGCCGCTTCGCGCTGGAGCTCCCCCCGAACGCGGTGATCCTCTGCAATCAGCACAGCGGCAGCCTGCGGCATTACGCGAATCGGATCACGATGCGGTTCGAATGGCTCGATCCCGACATGTACGACGAGGCGATCGATCACGTCCGGCGGCGCGGACACCCGGTCTACGTCGTGCTCGACGACTGGGAGCGCGACCTGTTCCGGCAGCGGTACGGGGCCGTGGCCGATCTGTCGTGGCTCGACGAACCGCCGCTGCTGCTGGCGGCGCGGCGCGTGTACTTCTACGCGCTATAATTTACGGGATACTCAGCAACTGACGCGCCATGGGTTCGTACGAAGTCTCCGATCGCTCGCGCCGCCTGCTCGCCACGCTCGTCCGCGAGTACGTCGAGACAGGTGAGCCGGTCGCCTCGCAGGTGCTCGCGCGCCGCAGCGGGCTCGGCGTGTCGTCGGCGACCGTCCGCAGCGCGCTGGCGCAGCTCGAGGCGGACGGATACGTCCACCAGCCGCACACGTCGGCGGGCCGCGTGCCCACCGATCGCGGCTACCGCGTCTTCGTCGATCGGCTGCTCGAGAGCCGGAAGCCGGCGCGCACGCCGGCCGCCGTCGAGCACCGGCTCCGCGCGCAGGCCGAGCGCTCGCCGCTCATGGACGACTTGCTCGCCAGCGCATCGCATCTGGTGTCGCGCGCGGTGCGCCACGTCGGCTTCGCGCTCTGCGCCACGCGTCCGGCCGTGCTGCAGCGCCTCGAGTTCGTCGCGCTCGGCGGCTCGCGCGTCCTCGTGGTCGTCGTCTCGAGCGGCCAGCAGATCGCGCAGAAGGTCGTCGACGCGGGGGAAGACGTCGCGCCAGACGATCTCGTCCACGCCGCCAACTACCTGAACACCGAATTCGCCGGCTTGGCGCTCGCCGAGGTGCGCGCCGCCGTGCTCGAGCGACTCGAGCAGGAGCGCACGCTCTACGACCAGCTGCTCGCCCGGGCGCTGCGGCTGGCACGCTCCACGCTCGAGGAGATTCCGAACCAGCACACCTTCCACGTCGAGGGCGCCGCCTCGCTCCTGGGCGAGCCGGCGCACGACGGCGTCTCGCTCGCGACGCTCCGGGCCCTCTTCGAGATGCTCGAGCAGAAGGAACGGATGGTGCATCTCCTCACGCAGTACATCGAAGGCCCCGGGCTGACCGTCGTCATCGGCGCCGAGCACGCGATGGCCGGCCTGCGCCCGTTCAGCCTCGTCGCATCGACCGCGTCCGACGGTACCGGCACACGGACGGTCGGCGTCATCGGCCCGACGCGCATGCACTACGCCCGCACGATCGCGTTCGTCGACGGCACGACCCAGGCGGTCTCGCGCGTGCTCCGTGCCGCAAGCTGACGTGGCTGAGCCGTTCGACGATCCCGACGGTCCAGACGCACCGAGCGGCGCCGACGCCGCGGTCAGCGAATCGCCCGCGGACCTGTCCGCCGAAGCGGCGGCCGCCTTCGCGCCTGCGGGTGCCTCGGCGGACACGTCAGCCGAGCACGCGCTCGCCGCGCTCGAGCGCGCGCGCGACGCGCTGCAGGATCGGCTGCTGCGCCTCGCGGCCGAGTTCGACAACTTCCGCAAGCGCGTCGACCGCGACCGGCGGGAGCAGGCCGACGCGGCCATGGCGGCGGCGCTCGAAGATCTCTTCCCGATCATCGACAATCTCAACCGCGCGCTCGAGGCGCCGATCGGCAGCGATGCGGAGGTCTACCGCAAGGGCGTCGAGCTGATTCACCGGCAGATGACCGACCTGCTCGTCAAGCGCGGCGTGACGCCGATCGAGGCGGTCGGCGCCGACTTCGATCCCCGCATCCACCAGGCCGTCATGCACGAGTTCAGCGCCAGACACCGCGACGGCGAGGTGATGGACGAACTGCGTCGGGGCTACATGCTGGGCGACCGCCTGCTGCGCCCGGCGATGGTGAAGGTCGCCCGGCGTGAGTAAGCGCGACTACTACGAAGTGCTCGGCGTGTCGCGGACCGCGACCGAGCAGGAAATCAAGAGCGCGTACCGCAAGCTCGCCTTCCAGCACCATCCCGACCGCAATCCCGGCAGCAAGGAGGCGGAGGACCGGTTCAAGGAGGCCGCCGAGGCGTACGCCGTGCTCGCCGACAGCGACAAGCGCCACCTGTACGACCGCTTCGGCCATGCAGGCCTCGGCAGCGCCGCGACCGGCTTCGACCCAACGGTCTTCTCCGGATTCGTGGACTTCCTCGGCGGCCTCGGCGACATGTTCGGCTTCGGCGACATCTTCCGCGGCGGCCGCCGCCGGGGCCCGCAGCGCGGCGCCGACCTCCGGTACGACCTCGAGATCGCCTTCAACGAGGCCGCCACGGGCACCGAGACGACGATTCAGATTCCGCGGCAGGAGCTGTGTGAGACGTGCCACGGCAGCGGTGCGGCGCCGGGATCCAAGCCGTCGACATGCCCGCAGTGCCAGGGCCGCGGCCAGATTCGCACGCAGCAGGGGCCGTTCATGCTGGCGCGCACGTGCGGCCACTGCCGCGGCGCGGGGACGGTGATTACCAAGCCGTGCCCGACGTGCCGCGGCGCCGGCCGCGTGGAGAAAGAGCGCAAGCTCACGGTCCGCATCCCGCCAGGGATCGCCACCGGGCAGCGGCTGCGCCTCTCCGGCGAGGGCGAGGCGGGGCCCGCCGGCGGGCCGGCCGGCGACCTCTACGTCGTCGTCCACGTGCAGGATCACCCCTTCTTCCAGCGCGACGGCAACGATCTCTACTGCGAGATTCCGGTAAACTTCCCCACGCTCGCGCTCGGGCGTGACATCACGATCCCGACGCTCGACGGGACCGAAACCATCACCATCCCGGAGGCAACGCAGAGCGGGAGCGTGTTCCGCCTGCGCGGTCGCGGCATGCCGGACGTGAGCGGGCGCGGACGCGGGGATCTGCTGGTGACGGTGAAGGTCGTCACGCCGGCCAAGCTGACCAAGGAGCAGAAGAAACTGCTCCAGCAGCTGGGGTCGACGCTCCCGGCCGAGAAGTTCGAGCCGACGCCTGCGGCGGAACAGGACGACAAAGGGCTCTTCGATCGTGTCAAGGACATCTTCGGCTGACGATATGCGGACCTGGCCTGCGCTCGAACTGGCGTCGCTCACCCGCCCCGAGCTGGTGCAGGCGGCGCTCGCCGATTTCAAGATCACCGCGATCGACGAAAGCAGCCGCCCCGGCGCCTGGCACGTGGTGTTCACGACGTCGGTCGACCGGGACGCCGCCGCGCAGGCGCTCACCAGCCAGTTCCCCGACGCCGTGATCCGGTCGATTGAAGTGCCCGACGAGGACTGGGTGGCCAGGTCGCAGGCCAGTTTGAAGGCCGTGCAGATCGGCGCGATCATCGTGGCGCCTCCCTGGGACGTGCCGCACACCGGCCGTCTCCAGCCGCTCACGCCTGCGCAGGCGGGCGCCACCGGCCTCCGGCGTCCGCTCGTCGTCGTCATCCGTCCGTCGATGGGCTTCGGCACCGGACATCACGCGACGACGAGGCTGTGTCTGTCGGCGCTGCAGCAGGTGCCGGTGCAGGGACGCACCGTGATCGACGTGGGCACCGGATCCGGGCTGCTCGCGATCGCGGCAAGCCGCCTCGGCGCCTCGCGCGTCGTGGCAATTGACAGCGACGCGAACGCGATTCACGCGGCCGGGGAGAATCTCACGTTAAACCGCGGCGCCGACGTGACGCTGCGCGCGGGCGACGTGCGCTCCGGCGCGCGCGGGCCGTTCGACGTCGTGCTGGCCAACCTGACCGGCGCGCTGCTGCAGGAGACCACCGCGCGGCTGTGCGATCTGGCCGGCCCGGGCGCCCAGCTGATCCTCAGCGGCTTCATGCGCAGCGAAGAAGCCGACGTCCTCGCGTCGTATGACGGGCTCGCGGTGAAGAGCCGGACGGAGGAAGACGAATGGCTCTGCGTCACGCTGCAACTCGCGTAACCGCCCTTCTCCTCCTTGCGCTCGCCTGGGCCGCGTCCCCGTCCGCGGAGCGGATGGGCTACGCGCCGGAGGAGTTCGCGGCGCGGCGCGTGCGGCTCGCCGCCGCGCTCCAGCGCGGCACGCTCGTGATGTTCGGCGCCACGGCGCCGTCGCCGGGCATCCGGTTCCGGCAGGACAACGACTTCTTCTACCTCACCGGCAACGAATCGTTGAACGCGGCGCTCGTCATGGACGCGGCGACAGCCGACGCGCATCTCTTCCTGCCGAAGCTCAGTCCGACCGAGATCCGCTACGAAGGGCCGAACTGGATCGAAGAGGCGGACGCCGCGCGCACGTACGGCTTTGCATCGATTCAGCCGCTCTCCGCGATGCCCGAGTTCCTGGCGCGGCGGCGCGGCAATCCGGCGAGCGAGCTGCTCTGGACGCGTCTCTCGGAGCGCGACTTCGTGAACCACGGCCGCGCCGATGCCGCGATCTCCACGGCGCGGCGGCTCACCAATCCGTTCGCCCAGCACCCGACCGAAGACGCGCTGCGCGTCGCGGCGCTGCGCGAGAGGTTCCCGTACTACACCATCCAGGACGTGACGCCGCACCTCGATCGGCTGCGCCTGATCAAGACGCCGCGCGAGATCGAGATCCTCCGCTACAACGGCCGCGTCAGCGCCGAGGCGATCCGGCGCGCGATCGCGGCGACCGCGCCCGGCCGGTTCGAGTACGAGCTGGAGGCCGAGGCGACGCACTGGCTCCTCAGGCACGGCCTGCAGGGCGCGGCCTATCCCGCCATCGTCGCGTCAGGCCCGATGGGCAATCGGTGGCATTACGAGGACAGCGGGCGCCGGATGAGCGCGGGCGAGCTCGTGGTGATGGACTACGCCGGGTCGCTCGACTATCTGACCGTGGACATCACGCGCACGTGGCCGGTGTCGGGCCGGTTCACCGACGCCCAGCGCCGCGCCTATCAGACGGTGCTCGAGGCGCAGAAGGCGATCATCGCGGCGATCCGCCCCGGGGTCACGCGCGACGTGGTGCGCCAGGCCGCGGAGGACGTCTTCCGCAAGCACGGTTTCGACCCGCGGTACGCCTACGTCGGGCACTACGTCGGCCTGTCGGTGCACGACGTCGGCGACTGGTCGCTCCCCTTCGAGGCGGGCATGGCGATGGCGATCGAGCCGATTCTCGACATCCCCGAGCAGCAGCTCCACATCCGCATCGAGGACACGATCGTCGTGACGCCGACCGGCGCGGACATTCTGAGCGCCGACGTCCCCAAGGAAATCGACGCGCTGCTGGCGCTGATGAAGCGGTAGTCCTTCAACTCGCGCCGGGGCTGCGGCGCCTGGATCCGGGCGCGCCGCGAGACCCGGCCTACCGACGTCGAGAGTACGTCGTACGTAGGGCGGGGCCGCTCAGCGAAGGGAGCAGCGGACCCGCCGGGGATTACTTCAATAGTTCCGCAACCGCCGCAATGCCCGCCTTCGCGCAGGCGTCGTCGGTCTCGAGCGTGGAGCCGGCGCTGCCGACGGCGCCAATCGTGTCGGTGCCCACCTGAATCGGCACGCCGCCGCTGAGTGCCAGGATGTCGTCGAGCTCACGCTGCCCGGCCCGAGCCGGGTCCTCCTCCGTCCGCTTCTGGAACTCCGCCGTCGGAATCCGGAACATCCGCGCCGTGTAGGCCTTGCGCCGGGCCATGTCGGCCGTCTGCGCCGTCGCCTGCTCGCTGCGCATGATCACGAGCACCTGGCCGGCGCGGTCCACGACGGCGACCGACGTGTTGTACCCCTTCGCCTTGCAGGCGGCGAGCGCCGCGTCGGCGATGGTTTTTGCCATGCCGAGCGACACGTTGCGCTGCATGACGACGCCCTGGCCGAGCGCGCGCCCGCCCAGGACGGCCGCCAACGCGATTCCCACGAGTGCCGTGACGCGAATGCGCATGTCGGCTACTCCGCTCTGGCAGTCGTCGTCGCCTGCCGCGTCACGAAATCCCAGTGGTCGCCCGCGCGCTTCACGATGCGCGCGACGTCGTCGGCGAGCAGATACCCGTCTTTGACGAGCGGCGCCGCCGCCTCCTGCACGAGCTTCAGATAGTGGTCGCGCGACGGATAGCGCTCCTCGACTGAGGGCCTCGGATCGCCGGCCGCCTCCCGGTCGGCCTTCGTCCGCGCGAACGGCACGTACGAGCCGTTGAGCGGCACGAACTGCTCCGTCCCGCCGATCTTCGCGTTCCGGTAGATCCAGCCCGTGTGCGTCGCCAGCGGCGCCGCCACGTCGGGCAGCCGGATGCCGCCGCGGCTGTTCCCGTCGCGATCGACCTGCGGCACGACGAGCGGCAGCGGCGCCCCGGCGCCTCCCTGTCGCGGGAGATGCGCGTTCGCTCCACGCACGCCGGCGTACGCCGTCCGCGGTGAGGTGATGCCGCGGATCGTGGGGAAGGCGACGTCGGCGGCGCGGGCGAGCGTCCCGTCCCCGAGCCGCGGGTAGCGGCTCGGCGGCGGCGCGGCGCCGTCGCGCACCCAGCGCTCCATCGCGACGAGCAGCGCGCGCATCGCGATCCTCAGGTCGAACGGGTTGTTGGGCGTCTCGCCGTTGACCACCGCCGGCGGGAACTGTCCGATGTTGTGCGGCGCGCCTGCGAAATGGTAGATGCGGACGTTGTCCGGCACCGGGACGTCGCGCGCGCCGTCCGGCGTCGTATGCACCAGGGCGCCCCCGCGCTCCCAGTACTCGGTGTCGGACATCGTGTGGAACACCTTCGGCTGGTGGTCGGCCGCGCGCGGGTTCTCGATCAGCCCGTCTTCGGCGCCTGTCACCGGATCGCGCTGTTTCCGATCGGCGAACGGGAACCGCGTGGCGGTTTCCATCAGGAGCGAGGTCGGCGTCGACCAGCGCTCGTTGAGGAGCACGGCGCCGCCGCCGCCGATGTGCGGCATCACCCCGTCGAAGACGCGGCGGTTGCGCTCGTCCGCGTTGAAGCCCTCGTAGACGAAGTCGCGCAGCCACCGGCCGGTCTGCGACGAGCCGAAGGCCACCAGGTGCTTCGCCGACACCGTGGCGTCCGGCGCATAGCGGACCCACGACGCCGCGTCGCGCACGGCGGCAAAGCCGAGGCCCGCCACGGGCGCGTTCGCGGGGACGTACGCGACCTCGTAGGTCTGGCCGGGCTCGAACCCGCCGTCGAGCGTCACGGTGTTATCCGCCGCGAGCGTCCATTTCTCCCGCGGAACCGCGGTCCACTCGCCCCCGAGCCTCTGGCGCACGCGGAGCGTGTGCTGCGGTGAGCCAGGATCGGCCGGTGCATAGCCGACGAGATCCCCGACGTTCACCGGGTTTCGGTTGTTGGGAATGAAGCGGCCGCGAACCATGCCGGTCACCCCCGCCGCATTCGGCACCTCGATGCGGACGCCGCCGCGCGCGTCGAACTCCCACCCGACCTGCACGATGGTGAAGCCGCGCGCGAGCAGGAACCCGTCGCCCGCCTCGCCCTCGGGCGTGTTTTCGACCGGCCCGCTGAAGACGTTGAGCGCCACGCTGTTGCCGCGATTGACGATGTCGAAGAGCGCGATGCCGTTGCCGCGGGAGGCGTCCCTCGGCCTGAAGATCACGAGGTCGGCCGACATCTCGACCTTGCCGGCCGCATTGCGCGGCGCCTTGTCGAGATCGACAATCACCTGATTCCGCCGGTTGGCGGGATCGATCGTGAAATAGATCTTCCCGGCGAGCCGCTCGTAGGCGCCGGCCGATCCGAACGATCGCCCGCTCGCCGCGTCGCGGCGCGACGTGATCTCGACGCGCCTGACGTCGGCGCCGACCAGCGCCGGCATCACGAGCAGCACGAGCGCCGCCTGAGCCACCTGAGAAAGAAGCCGTCTCATCGCCTACCTCCCGTGACTTCAGCCACGCAGATTCCAGAACGGTCCGGTCAACCCGATCGACTGCAGCAGCGCCTCGGCCTCTTCGAGCGTCTGGCGCCGCCAGTCCGGCTTGAGCTTGTCCTTGTACCAGCCGTGCGCGAGCTGCCACGCCTCTTCCGCGGGCAGCAGCGCGCCGGGCGTCATCTCCCGGGTGTCGCACCAGCGCCGGACGTGCTCTTCATCCCGGAAGAGCAGCATGGTGCTTCACGTGAAGCCGATATTGTCCCACCAGTGGCGGGCCGGCACCCCCAGGTGCATCACGCCCCCGCCGCTCGCGAGCCGGCCGCCGCGCACGTCGAGCGACATCGGTTCGCCGCAGTCGCCGCACGTGGCGCTGACGACCCCGTCGGCGCCAAGCGCCGCCGGAATGCCGAGCGCGTCCCAGATGCAGATGCCCCAGTACCGCTGGCCGGCGGCGTGGACCCGGAACCCGGACGGCACGGCGCAGAACGGGTTGGCCGCCCAGATGGTGCTGTTGTTGGGCGCGAGAATCAAGACCCGGCCGGCGGCCAGGAGCTGCAGCGCTGTGCGAACATCGGTTTCCGGGCGGCCGAGCGCCGCGCTGATCTGCGGCGGCTGCGGGACGCGCCCGGTGGCGGCCGCCTCGCCGAAGACGTAGAGGCGCACCTCCCGCGCGAGCGCCTCGGTCGTCACGTGTCGGAGCCGACGCGCGCCTGCGTGCCGAGGTAGCCGCCGTGGTGGCGAAGGCCGAAGTCGGTCCGGGAGAACTGCTTCAGCTCCATCAGGGCCAGCGCAATCGCGTCGCTGATCGCGAGCATCACGGCAATGCTGGCGGAGGGCGTCAGGCCGTGCGGGCACGGCTCCTGGACAAGCCCCATGTCGACGACGATGTTGCTGAGCGTGCGGAGCTCGGAGTCGGGATGGGACGTGATGCTGACGATGGTGCCGAGCCCGAGCTGACGGCCGCGCTGCAGCATCTCCAGCACTTCGCGCGTCTTGCCGCTCGTCGAAAACGCGACGATGGAGTCGTTCCGCTCGACGAGCCCGAGGTCGCCGTGCGCCGATTCGCCAGGGTGCACGTAGGTCGCCGGCGTCCCTGTCGAGCAGAGCGTCGACGCGAACTTGCGCGCCACGTGCCCGGCCTTCCCCATGCCGGTCGTCAGCACCTTGCCCTTCGAATCGCGCAGGGCCAGCACGGCTTGCTCGAACGCGGGCGTCACGCGGACCGCGGCGATGGCGGCGGCCTCGGCCGCCAGGATCTCGGCGATCCGGCTCTGGATGTCCATGCCCAGGCGCGATCTTACTTCAGCGCCTCGGCCGCAGCCCGTGATGCCGGATAATCGCCGCGTGCCGCCACGTTTCTACGCACCGGCTGCCGAGAAAACCGGAGACGTCGTGGACCTGCCCGACGAGGAGGCCGGCCACCTGACGCGGGTTCTCCGGCTCAAGGCCGGAGCGCCCATCCGCATCTTCAACGGACGCGGCGGCGAATTCGAGGCCGCCGTCGAGGCCGCCTCGAAGGGACGCGTGCATGTGCGTGTTGGAGTTGCGCGCCAGCCTCAATCCGAGCCGCGGGTTGCCGTCACGCTCGCCCAGGCGGTGCTCAAAGGCGACACCATGGACGACGTCGTGCGCGACGCGGTGATGATGGGCGTTGCGGCCGTCCAGCCGATCGTGACCGCGCGGTCCGAGGTGAGCCTGGCCGCGCTCGCACGCAGCCGCCGCCGCATGCGCTGGGAGCGCATCGCGATCTCCTCCGCGAAGCAGAGCGGCCGCGCCACGGTGCCGCCGATTCTCGAGCCGCGCGCCTTTCCCGATCTGCTCGGCGCGCTCGGGCACCTGACGCTTCCCGGCCCGGGGCTGATCTTCGTCGAGCCCGCGGCCGCTGACGAGGCGCAGACGCTCGGCGAACTGGATGCCGCGCCGCCGCGCGAGACAACTGTCGTCATCGGCCCCGAAGGCGGATGGGAGGCGGAGGAGCTCGAACGCGCCGCTGCGTCCTGCCGGCTGGTGACGCTCGGCGCCCGCACGCTCCGCGCCGACGCGATGGCGATCGTCGCCCTCGCCGCGCTCTTCGCGGTCTGGAAAGAGTTCTGACGGCTGCTATACTCCCTTCACCTCTACTGGGTATGCCCTTCCCACATCAAGGCCGGCCGCGCCGTTGTCGCGGCCGGAAGCTCACGCTCAAAGGCTGGTTGTGACTAGTAGGGAATTTGTCCGAACGGTCCAGTAGATGTTTTTCCGCGGACAGACCATCGGCAAATACCGCATCGTCTCCTCGCTCGGGAGCGGCGGCTTCGGGACGGTCTATCTCGCGGAAGACACGTGGATCGACAAGAAGGTCGCACTCAAGGTTCCGCACAAGCAGAACGTCGATTTCAGCGAGATGCTGAAGGAGCCGCGGCTCCTTGCCTCCATGAGCCACCCGAACATCGTGACGGTGCTCACCGCCGAGAAGCAAGGCGACGTCTTCTTCATCGTGATGGAGTACGTGCAGGGCGAGACGCTCGAGCAGATCGTCCTGCGCGACGGCGCGCTCGAGCTGACGCGCGCGCTCGACTTCACCTGCCAGATCTGCAACGCCGTCGACCACGCACACACAGCCGGCATCCTGCACCGCGACCTGCGGCCCGGCAACATGCTCGTCACCGACACCGGACTGCTGAAGGTCACCGATTTCGGCACCTCGCGCTTTCTCGAGATTGCCGCGCATGGGACGACCGTGATCGGCAGTCCGCCGTACATGGCGCCGGAGCAGTTTCACGGCAAGGCGGTGTTCGCAAGCGACGTGTACTCCATCGGCGTCTCGATGTACCAGATGCTGACCGGCACGCTCCCCTACGAGACGCCGTCGCCGGCGGACATCGAGCGGCTGATGCGCGGGGACCTGGTGACGGCGCCCCGCGTGCGGAATGGCAAGGTTCCCGCCGCAATCAACGACATCGTCATGAAGGCGATGCACCCCGATCTGACGAAGCGGTATCAGCGGGCGTCGGAGCTGCTGGAAGAGACGCTGGCCGCGCGCAGCGCGCCGGTGCGAGGCGCCGGACGCCGGACCCCGCCCCGCGCGGCCGCGCCCGCCGAGGCGACTGTCACCGAGATCCAGTCGCGACTCCGGGCGCGGGAGACGCCGCAGCCGCGCTTCTGCTGGCACTGCCGGAAGCCGCTGCAGGCCCGCACCCACCGCTGCCCCTTCTGCGGCGAAAGCCAATAGGGTACGATCTCCACAAGGAGCAGCCATGGCTTTTCCAGGCACGGGCAAGATCTGGATGAACGGGTCGCTGGTCGACTGGAAGGACGCGAAGATCCACATCGCGTCGCACGTCGTCCACTACGGGAGCGGCGTGTTCGAGGGCGCCCGCTGCTACGACACGCGGCAGGGTCCCGCCTGTTTCCGGCTCGACGGGCACCTGCGGCGGCTGCTCGACTCGGCGCGCATCTACCGGATGGACGTGCCGTACGACCAGGCGGCGCTGACCGACGCGGTCATGGAGACCATCCAGGTCAATGGATTCCGGGCCTGCTACATCCGGCCCCTCGTCTACCGCGGTTACGACTCGCTCGGCGTGCACGCCGGCGCCTGCCCCATCGACGTCGCGATCATGGTGTGGGAATGGGGCGCGTACTTCACGAAGGAGGCGATCGAGGAAGGGCTCGACGTGAAGGTGAGCACCTGGGTGCGGAACGCGCCGAACACGACGCCGGCGATGGCCAAGAGCGTGGCCAACTACGCCAACGCGCAGCTCATCAAGATGGAGGCGGTCACCGACGGCTATGCCGAGGGGATCGCGCTCGATACGACCGGCAACCTGAGCGAAGGGAGCGGCCAGAACATCTTCATCGTGCGCGACGGGATCATCTACACGCCGCCGATTGCCTCGTCCGTGCTTTGGGGCATCACGCGCGACTCCGTGATCACGATTGCCCGCGACCTCGGGTTCGAGGTACGCGAGCAGACGCTGCCGCGCGAAACGCTCTACCTGGCCGATGAGGTGTTCTTCGCCGGCACTGCGGTCGAGGTGACGCCGATCCGCTCGGTCGACCGGATCACGGTGGGCCGGGGCCGGCGCGGGCCGGTGACCGAGGCGATCCAGCAGCGATTTTTCCAGATCGTGCGCGGCGATGCGCCCGACACCCACGGGTGGCTGCAGCCCGTACACGCCCCCGCGGCCACTACTTCGGGAGCGGCGCCGCGCCGATAGATCGTCGACAGATGCACGTCAACGACTTGCTGAAGATTTCGGTCGAGCGGGGCGCATCGGACCTGCACCTCAAGGCCGGGAGCTACCCGATGATGCGGGTCCGGGGCGAGCTGGCCCCCCTCTCGCAGGAACGTCTGACGCACGAGGACATGACGGCCATCCTGCAGACCGTCATGCCGACCGAGTCGCGGGAGAAGTTCAAAGAAGCCCGCGAAATGGACCTCGCGTACAGCGTCGCCGGGCTCGGCCGGTTCCGCTGCAACGCCTTCCAGCAGCGCGGCTCGCTGGGCATGACGTTCCGCGTCATCCCGATGCGGGTGCTGACGATTCAGGAACTGCTGCTGCCGCCGGTGCTCAAGACGATCTCGCTCGGCGAGCGCGGGCTGGTGCTCGTGACCGGAACGACGGGGTCGGGCAAGAGCACGACGCTGGCGGCCATGATCGACGAGATCAACACGACCCAGACCGTCAACATCATGACGATCGAGGACCCGATCGAGTATCTGCACCGCGACAAGCGCTCGATCATCTGCCAGCGTGAGGTCGGCACCGACACGGCGTCGTTCGCGCAGGCGCTGCGGAGTGCCCTCCGGCAGGACCCCGACGTCATCCTCGTGGGCGAGATGCGCGATTTCGAAACGATCGAAACGGCGCTGACGGCCGCCGAAACGGGACATCTGGTGTTCTCGACGCTGCACACGCTCGACGCCACCGAGACGATCAACCGTATCATCGCGGTCTTTCCGCCGCACCAGCAGCAGCAGATCCGCATTCAGCTCTCGAACGTGCTCCGGGCCGTCGTGTCGCAGCGCCTGCTGCCGCGCGCCGACGGACGCGGGCGCGTGCCGGCCGTCGAAGTGATGATCGCCACGCCGTTCATCCGCGACTGCATCCTCGACCGGGACAAGACGAACCAGATTCGCGGCGCCATCGCCGCGGGCACGTCACAGTACGGGATGCAGACCTTCGATCAGTCGATCTTCTTCCTCTACGAGCAGCAGCTCGTCACCGCGGAAGAGGCGCTGCGGTGGGCATCGAGCCCGGACGAATTCAAGCTCCGGATGCAGGGGATCACCACCACCTCCGACTCGGCGCGCGACGAGATGGCGCGCGCCGGCGCCGACGGCATGCCGCAGATCCAGCGCTTCGGGGGATAGGGCGCAACGCCCAATACCCAAAGCCCAACGCCCAAAGCCCAAAGCCCAACGTCCAAAGCCCAAGTAAAATTACACCGTGGCGGACGCGTACGTCGCTGGCCTGACGCTGCTCGCGCGCCGCGAGCTGAGCGAAGCGCAGGTGCGCGCGCGCCTCGAGCGGCGGAAGTTTGACGAGGAGGCGATCGACGCGGCGGTGGCGCGGCTCCGGCGCGAGGGTGCGCTCGACGATCGCCGGACCGCCGGCGCCTGCGCGCGCACGGAGGCGCACGTGAAGCGCCACGGCCGGCTGCGCGCGGTCCGGGCGATCGAGGCGCTCGGCATCGCGCGCCCCGTCGCGCGGGACGCGGTCGCCGAGGCGTTTGCCGATCTCGACGAAGACGCCCTGCTGGCGCAGGCCCTCGAGCGCCGCGTGCGCCGCGGCGACAGCGCGGTGCCAACAGCTGCCGCCGTGCGCCGGCTCCACCGGTACCTGCTCGCGCAGGGGTTCCAGGCGGCGCGCGTCAGCGCCGCCATCCGCAGCCGCTTCAAGACCGTGATGTATGACGACTAG
>CAZGLC010000050.1:13977-21873 GCA_964526235.1 uncultured Bifidobacteriaceae bacterium | reverse complement strand
GCAAGTTCGCGCTCGCCGACGGCGGATCGATCTTCCTCGACGAAATCGGCACGCTGACCACCACCATCCAGTCGAAGCTGCTGCGCGTCCTGCAGGAGCGCGAGTTCGAGCCGCTCGGGGCCGAGCGCACGCAGCAGGTGGACGTCCGTGTCATTGCCGCCACCAATCGCGACCTGAAGCAGATGGTGACGGATGGCAGGTTCCAGGAGGATCTGTTCTACCGGCTGAATGTGATTCCGATTGCGATCCCGCCGCTCCGCGAGCGGCGCGACGACATTCCCGTGCTGATCGACCATTTCGTCGAGAAGCACCGCCAGCGCACCGGCAAGCGGATCGAGCGCGTGGCGGAGGAGGTAGTGCAGGCGCTCCAGCGCTACGAGTGGCCGGGCAACGTGCGCGAACTCGAAAACGCCATCGAACGTGCAGTCGTGCTGACCACGGGGCCGACGATTGCCATGGCGGCCATATCCTTGCTCGGCGTGACCTCGGCGCCGGCGCCGGGGCTTCCGTCGCTGCGCCTGCATCAGAACCTGGAATGGGTGGAGCGCGAGACGATCCGCCGCGCCCTCGAGCAGGCGGGCGGCGTGAAGAAGGCGGCGGCGGAGCTCATGGGGATCAGCCAGCGGGCGCTCAGCTACTACCTTGCGAAATACCGGCTGGATTGACCGCCGTCCTTTCGCGCCGCGTGTGCCGTTACCAATTCGGTAACCACAGCGCGCGGCATCTGCGTGAATGTGGAGGTTTTTGTCATGGTTCGTCGTCGGGTCCGCGGGTATTCGGCTTGCGGTGCGGTCCTCTGCGTCTTGTCCGTCTGGGAGTCGGGAGACGCCGCGGCGGCGCAGGGATCGCCGGAGCCGCGCGTCATCGAGGTGACGGTCCGGCGGTTCGCGTTCGAACCGTCGGAGATCGAGGTCACCGAAGGCGAGCGGGTCCGCCTGCTCGTCCGGTCGGGCGACGGGCCGCACGGCATCGAGATCGAGCAGTTCCGCGTCTCGAAGGAGATCCCGCGCGGCAAAGAACCGATCATCGTCGAGTTCACGGCTGATGCGGTGGGGCGGTTTCCAATCCTCTGCTCCGTGTACTGCGGCGACGGGCATGGCGACATGAAGGGCGCGCTGGTCGTAAACGCCCGCGCGTCCGCGCAACCGTAGGAGGAGACTTGTGACGAAGCGTTTGGGTGCCGCTCTCGTGGTCGCGGCGGCATGCACCACGGCGGGGTGCGACGAGAAACTGTCCGAGCTTGCCGGCCCGACGCCCAACCTCACGCCGACGTTCTCGAGCATCTACCAGGAGATTCTCGTGTCGGCAAACCCGGCCGGCCGGCAGGCCTGCGTGCGCTGCCACACGCCCGGACGGAGCGGGTTCCGCGAGGTCGGCCAGGACTTCTCCACTCCCGATATCGCCTACGCGCACCTCGTCGGCGTGCGTTCGGTCCTGAGGCCCGGCCTGCTGCGCGTCGCGCCCGGCGATCCCAACAACAGTTTCCTGATCCACAAGCTCGAGGGACACGACCTCGTCGGGCTTCGGATGCCACAAAACGCCGACCCGCTCACTCCCGGACAGATCCAAATCATCCGGCGCTGGATCGAGCGCGGCGCGCCGCGCGACTGAGGATCACACCACCATGCTTCGACCGACACCGCTCGTTGTGCTCGTGCTGCTCTGCGCGCTCGCCGCGCCGTCCGCCTTCGCGCAGACCCAGGCGCCGCAGGACGACCCGGACCTGGATCTCAGCTTCGAGCAGCCGGACTTTTCGCTGATTGGGCTCCCGACGACGCTGCGGCTCCCCCGCTTCAAGAGTGCGTTCCGCGTGACCCACCGGTTCGGCCGGCCGCTCGGGCAGGGCGACGTCGGCGACCTCGTCGAGGATCTGTTCGGCCTCGACTCCGGCGCGCAGATTGGCCTCGAGTACCGGTTTGGGGTGATGCGGGGGCTGCAGGCCGGTATCCACCGCACCAGTGACAAAACGATCGAGTTCTTCAGCCAGTACAGCCTGCTGCAGCAGGGAGATGGGTCGCCGGTTGCCGTCGGCGTCCTGGCGTCGATCGACGGCACGAACAACTTCCGCGACAGCTACTCCCCCGCCCTTGGGGTCGCCATCTCGCGCACGATTCCGCGGTTTGGGGCGCTCTACGTCGAGCCGGTCTGGGTGAACAACAGCAACCCGGTGCCGACCGAGCTCACCGACGATAACGACACGTTTCTGATCGGCCTCGGCGCACGCGTGCGCATCCGGCCGACGGTCTACCTCGTCGGCGAGGTGGTGCCGCGCGTCGGCGGCCACGATCCGGGCGTGACGCACGGCTCCTTCGGCATCGAGAAGCGCGCCGGCGGCCACATGTTCCAGCTCAACTTCTCGAACAGCTTCGGGACGACGATGGGGCAGATCGCGCGGGGCGGGCTCACCAACGACGACTGGTATCTGGGGTTTAGTATCTCGAGGAAGTTCTTCTGATGCTCGGCCATCCCATGCGACCCGCGGCGCTGCTCCTGGTGCTCGCCGCGGCCGCGTGCGGCGGCGGCGACAGCAGCCCGAGTGCTCCGACGCCCACGCCGTCCCCGGGCGGATCGAGCGGCGCGACGATCACGATTACCGCCAGCGGCGTGTCACCGCGCTCGGTGACAGTGTCGACAGGGTCGCGCGTGACGTTCGTCAACAACGACAGCCGTCCGCACGACATGGCATCCGATCCGCACCCGTCGCATACCGCCTGTCCGGCGATCAACGACGTCGGCTTTCTGCAGCCCGGCCAGACCCGCCAGACCGGCAACCTGAACACGCCGCGCACCTGCGGGTTTCACGATCACAACCGCGACTCGGACACCTCGCTCCAGGGCACAATCACGATCCAGTAGGGCGGGCCCCTGTGGACCCGCCGCGCCTATTCCGAGGTCTCGCCTGGCGTAAGTTCCAATACCTGCACGCCCGCGGGCTCGACGAGCCGCCTGAATTCCGCGGGCGTGCCGGTGAGCATCGGAAACGTTCCCCAGTGCATCGGCACGGCCTGCCGGACGCCCAGCAGCTCGCACGCTTTCGCAGCGGCTGCCGGCCCCATCGTGAAGCGGTCGCCGATCGGCAGGAACGCGATGTCCGGGTGGTACTGTTCGCCGATCAGGCGCATATCGCCGAAGAGCGCGGTATCGCCGGCGAAGTAGATCGTGAGGCCGTCCTCGAGCCGGACGATGTAGCCGGCCGGCTCGCCCATGTAGACCATCCGCCCCTCGTCCACGTAGCCGCTGCTGTGGCGCGCGTCGGTCATCGTGACATGCAACCCGGCAATCTCCTGCGCGCCTCCTTTGTTCATGGGCGACACGTTCGAGACACCCTTGCGGCGCAGCCAGTCGCACAGCTCGACCATGCCGATGACGGCCGCGCCGCTGTCGCGCGCGACGGTCAGCAGGTCGCCGATGTGATCGCCGTGGCCGTGCGACACGAGCACGAGATCCGCCGTCGGCGGCTTCTTCATGGACGCCGGACAGGCCGGGTTGTCGACGAACCACGGATCGAACAGCACCTGCCTGCCGCCGGGGGTGTACAGCAGAAACGTGCTGTGCCCGTACCACGTGATGCGGAGCCTCTGCATGGATGACATGTCAACCGGACGACCGATACAGGATAATTGAGAGAGATGGCGATTGAAGCGCCTCTCGAGTTCGTCCGGCCGCGCGAGCCAAAGCCGCCATGGCTGAAGGTGCGCGCGCCGGGGTCGGCGAACTATCTGCGCCTCAAGGAGCTCATGCGCGACCGGCAGCTCCACACGGTCTGCGAGGAGGCGCGCTGCCCCAACATCGGCGAGTGCTGGCACCACGGCACCGCGACCTTCATGATCCTCGGCGACATCTGCACGCGCGCGTGCGCCTATTGCGCCGTCGCGCACGGCAGGCCGCATGCCGTGGACCTCGGCGAGCCCGCGCGGGTCGCCGAGGCGATCGACGCCATGGGCCTGCGGCATGCGGTCATTACGTCGGTCGATCGCGACGATCTGGCCGACGGCGGCGCGTCCATGTTCGCCGAGACCATCCGGCAGGCGCGCGCGCGCGTGCCCGGGTGCCGCATCGAGGTCCTCATCCCCGACTTCCAGGGCATCGATCGATCGCTCCTGACCGTGCTCGAGGCCGGGCCCGACATCCTGAACCACAACATCGAGACCGTGCCGCGCCTCTACCGGATGGCCCGGTCGGGTGGCCGCTATCCGCGTTCGCTGGAGCTACTCGATCGGTCGCGCCGGTACCGGCCGGCGACCCCGACGAAGACCGGCATCATGGTGGGCCTGGGCGAAGAGGTCGCCGAGATCGCGTCCGTGTTCGACGATCTGCGCGACGTCGGCGTGTCGATTCTGACCATCGGCCAGTACCTGCGGCCGACGCCGGCGCACGCGCCGATGGTGCGCTATTACCATCCCGACGAGTTCGGCGACCTGAAGCAGCTGGCGCTGGCGCGCGGATTCGCCCACGTCGAATCGGGCCCGCTCGTGCGCAGCTCCTACCACGCCCACGAGCAGGCCGACGCGGCGCTCGGCGCGCGGTAACCCTACCGGAACACCCGCAGCAGTCTCGTCAACGGATCGTAGTACCACGTGACCACCAACTAGTTTTTCGGCGCGTCGATCTTGATCTGCTGCAGTGCTTCGACCTTCGAGGCGAGATCGACCTTACCCGCAGGGTGCTTCGACACGCTGAGCATGTGCGCGATGAGGTCGGCCGTCTGCTCCGGCGTGAGCGATCCCGGATTGAGCGCCGGCATCGTCATCTGGATCTTGTCGTACAGATCGCCGAGCGACTTGCCCTGCCAGTTGCCCGTGAACGTCTGGCCCGTGAGGCCGGGGATGATGTCGTTGCCCCGGAGGTCGTCGCCATGGCAGGCGGCGCACTGGTCCTTGTACAGCCCGGCTCCGCGCGTGGCCTGGGCGTCCGTATAGACGCCGGCGCTCGTCGACGCCCCCTGCGCGTGAAGCACGGTCCGAACGCCCGCCGCGGTCGCGAGCAGGGCGCATGTAGCCATCAAAGCGGTGATCGTCTTCGTCATGTCTCCTCGGTTCTTTTTAGTCTACCTCTACTTGCGCTTCGGTTTGTAGACGTGGGTGCTCTGTCCGAAGAACACTTCGGCGCTTTCCATCAGGGATTCCGAGAGCGTGGGATGGGGATGGATGGTCAGCCGCATGTCCTCGGCGGTGGCGCCCATCTCGACGGCGAGGACGCCTTCGGCAATCAGCTCGCCGGCGCCCGCTCCGGCGATGCCGACGCCCAGCACCCGTCCGGTGCCGCGATCGAGCACCAGCTTGGTCAGCCCGTCCGGGCGATCGACCGTGATCGCGCGGCTCAGCGCGCCCCAGGGGAACTTCGCGATGTCGACCTCGAGGCCGCGCTCCGCGGCCTGGGCCTCGGTGAGGCCGCACCACGCGATCTCGGGTTCGGTGAACACGACCGCCGGGATCGCCAGCGGCTCGAAGACCGCCTTGCAGCCGGCGATGGCGTCGATCGCGACGCGCGCCTCGTGCGACGCTTTGTGCGCCAGCATCGGCTCGCCGGCCACGTCGCCGATGGCGAACATCGAGGGCTCGGCGGTCCGACGCTGACCGTCGGTCTCGATGAATCCCTGCGCGTCCACGCGCACGCGCGTCGAGTCGAGCCCCGGAATCGTCGAGTTCGGCCGCCGGCCGACCGCCACGAGCACGCGGTCGAAGCGCTCGTCAGACGATGACCCGTCGCCTTCCAGGGCCGCGCGAATGCCGTCCGCTTCCTCGGTCAGCCTGACGACTTTCGTGTTGAGCACGATCCGCGCGAACAGCTTCTCGAGCCGCTTCTGCAGCACGCTGACCAGGTCGCGGTCCACACCGGGCAGGAGTCCCGGCGTCATTTCGACCACCGATACGGCGCTCCCGAGCGTCGCATACACGGTGCCGAGCTCCAGACCGATGTAGCCGCCGCCAATGACGAGGAGCGACCGGGGGACGTCGGGCAGCTCCAGGGCCGACGTCGAATCGAGCATCCGCGGGCTGTCGAGCGCCAGCGACGGAATGCGCGTCGGATGCGACCCGGTGGCGAGGACGCAGTGCTCGAACTGCAGCTCCGTGTCGCCGCCGCCGCCCGAGACGGTCATCGAGCGGGGACCGGTCAGCCTGCCGCGGCCCTGGACGTACGTGACCTTGCGCAGACGGCCAACGTGTCCAACGCCGTGTGTCAGCTTGTCGACAATGCCCTGCTTGTGGGCGCGCAGCTTCGCGACGTCGATGGCGGGGTCCTCGAACGCGACGCCCCACGCGCCGGCGTGACGCGCCTCGTCGATCACCTTCGCCACGTGGAGGAGCGCCTTCGAGGGAATGCAGCCGCGGTAGAGGCAGACGCCGCCGGGGTTCTTCTCCTCGTCGACCAGCGCGACCTGCATGCCGAGATCGGCCGCGTAATAGGCGGCCGCATACCCGCCGGGCCCCGCGCCGAGCACCGCGACCTGGGTGGACTCGCGCGCCATCAGCCGACGAGCGACAGCAGGAACGGCTGTTCGATCGCTTCGACGACCCAGCGCAGGAAGCGCATCGCGTCGGCGCCGTCGATCACGCGGTGATCGTAGGACAGCGAGAGCGGCAGCCGCTGCCGCGGTTCGAAGGTGCCTTGCCCTGAGCCTGTCGAAGGGTTGTTTCGCCAGATCGGCTCGAGGATGCCGCGCGACACGCCGAGAATCGCGACCTCCGGCCAGTTGACGATCGGCGTGAAATAGGTGCCGCCGATGCCGCCCAGATTCGAGATCGTGATGCCGCCGCCGCTCATCTCCTCGAGCGTCAGCTTGCGCTCGCGCGCCCGCTCGGCCAGCTGGTGCACCTCGACGGCGATCTGCGTGAGGTTCTTCTGGTCGGCCTGGCGGATCACCGGCACCAGCAGCCCGCGCTCGGTATCGACGGCGACGCCGACGTTCACGTACTTCTTGAAGATGATCTGATCGTTGTCCTGGTCGAGCGACGCGTTGAACTGCGGGAACTGCGTGACGGCGACCGCGAGCACCTTGACGAGCATCGCTGTGACGGTCAGATCGCCGCCGGCCGCGCGTACCTGCTCGCGGTACTTCCGGCGCAGCTCCTCCATGCCGGTAATGTCCGCCTTGTCGCACTGCGTCACGTGCGGGACGGTGTTCCACGCGTGGCTCAGCCGCGTCGACGTCGTGCGCCGGATGTTGCTCATCGGCTGCCGCTCGACCTCGCCCCACTTCGTGAAATCGGGGAGTTGCGCCGCCGCGGGGGCGCCCGCGGCAAGCCGCGTCGCCGCCGCCCCGAGCGGGACGCTCGTCAGAATCCGGCGCGCGTGCTCCTTGACGTCCTCCTCGGAGATGCGGCCGTCCGGTCCCGTGCCCTGCACGTCGTTGATGTCGACGCCGATTTCCCGGGCGAGGCGGCGCACGCCTGGCGACGCCGGCGCGGCGGGGCCGCGGTCGGCCGGCGGCGGTGCGGCTGACTTCGCGGGTTCGGCCGCTTTTGGCGGTTCGGCCGGCTTCGGCGGGGTCCCCACGGCGCCTGCGCCGTGGGGGGCGGGCGATTCGGCCGGTTCGGGACGCGCGGCGCGCGGCATCGACACGACCTTCTGATCCGGTTTTGGCTCGGCCGGCTGGGGCTCCGGCTCGGACGCCGGGGCGACCGCAGCGGCTGTGGGCGCCTCCGAAGGTGTGGCCCCGCCGGCGCCGTTCTCGTCGACCGTCAGGATGACGCCGCCGACCTGCACCTTGTCGCCGGGCTTCACCCGAATGTCTTTGACCACTCCGGCGACCGACGAGGGGACCTCCACGGTCGCCTTCTCCGTCTCGAGCTCGATCACCGGCTGGTCGCGCGCGATCGTCTCGCCCGGCTTGACGAGCACGCGCAGCACGTCGCCGCTCGTGACGTTCTCACCCAGTTCGGGAACCTTGAATTC
>CAZGLC010000050.1:6033-13877 GCA_964526235.1 uncultured Bifidobacteriaceae bacterium | reverse complement strand
GCGGGATTCGGCTTCTCGGGATTGATGCCGAGATCCTTCGCGGCCTTGCTGACGAGGGCCGCGTCGACGGCCCCGGTGCGGGCCAGTTCCGTCAGCGTCGCCAGCGTGATGAAGCGGGCGTCGACTTCGAAAAAGTCGCGCAGCGCGGCGCGGTTGTCGCTCCGGCCGAAGCCGTCGGTGCCGAGCGACACGAGCCGCCGCGGCAGCCAGCGATCGATGGTGTCAGGGAGCGCCTTGACGTAGTCGGACGCCGCCACGAGCGCCCCTTCCGCATCGCCCAGGCACTGCGTCACATAGGGAACGCGCGCCTTCTCGCCCGGATGCAGCAGATTCCAGCGCTCGGCGGCGTGGCCGTCGCGGTAGAGCTCCTGATAGCTGGTGACGCTCCAGACGTCGGCAGCCACGTTGTACTGACTGGTGAGGATCTGCTGGGCCTTGAGCGCCTCGTTCAGGATGGCGCCGCTGCCGAGCAGGTGCGCGCGCGGCTGCCCCGGCTTCGGCTCGGCCGGGCGGAGCCGGTACATCCCTTTCAGGATGCCCTCACGGATCCCCTCGGGCATGGCCGGCGTCTCGTACTGCTCGTTCATGAGCGTGATGTAGTAGAAGATGCTCTCGCCTTCCCGGTACATCCGCCGGATGCCGTCCTCGATGATCACCGCGATCTCGTAAGCGAAGGCCGGGTCGTAGGAAATCAGATTCGGCACGGCCATCGACAACAGGTGGCTGTGCCCGTCCTGATGCTGCAGCCCTTCGCCCGCCAGCGTCGTGCGGCCCGCGGTGCCGCCGAGCAGGAACCCGCGCGTCCGCGAATCGGCGGCCGCCCAGACGAGGTCGCCGACCCGCTGCATGCCGAACATCGAGTAGTAGATGAAGAACGGAATGATGTTGATGCCGTGGGTCGCGTAGGCGGTGCCCGCCGCGATGAACGACGAGATCGACCCGGCCTCGGTGATCCCTTCTTCGAGGATCTGCCCCTCGGTGGCTTCCTTGTAGTACAGCAGCGTGTCCATGTCGACCGGCTCGTACAACTGGCCGACGTGGGAGTAGATGCCAACCTGCCGGAAGAGCGCCTCCATGCCGAACGTGCGCGCCTCGTCCGGGACGATCGGGACGATCAGCTCGCCAACCTGCTTGTCGCGCAGCAGCTTCGCCAGCATCCGCACGAACGCCATCGTCGTCGACGCCTTGCGCCCCTCGCTCCCCTTGTGGAACTCGGCAAAGAGCTCGGGAAGCGTGTCGGTCTCGAGCGGCTCCAGCTGGACGATCCGCTGCGGGACGTAGCCGCCGAGCTGCTTCCGCCGCTCGCGCACGTACGTGATTTCCGGACTGTTGTCGGGCGGCCGATAGAACGGCGCCTCCGCCACCTGCTCATCGGCGATCGGGATGCCGAAGCGCGTGCGGAACGCCCGGAGCTCGCCTTCGTTCATCTTCTTCTGCTGGTGCGTGATGTTCTTGCCCTCGCCCGCCTCGCCGATGCCGTACCCCTTGATGGTGCGGGCAAGGATGACCGTCGGCTGCCCGGTATGCTCGACGGCCGCCTTGTAGGCGGCGTACACCTTGACGGGATCGTGGCCGCCGAGCGTCAGCTTCTTCAGCTGCTCGTCGGACAGGTGCTTCACCATGTCGAGCAGCCGCGGATCGGCGCCCCAGAACTGCTGGCGGACGGAGGCGCCCGATTCGACGGCGTACTTCTGATACTCCCCGTCGACCACCTCGCCCATGCGCTTCACGAGGAGCCCCTCGTGGTCCTTCTCGAGCAGCGCGTCCCACTCGCTGCCCCAGATCACCTTGATGACGTTCCACCCGGCGCCGCGGAAGATCGCCTCGAGCTCCTGGATGATCTGGCCGTTGCCGCGGACCGGGCCGTCGAGCCGCTGCAGATTGCAGTTGACGACGAAGATCAGGTTGTCGAGCTTCTCGCGGGAGGCGAGCGTGATGGCGCCGAGGCTTTCGGGCTCGTCGGTCTCGCCGTCGCCGACATACGCCCACACCTTCGAATCGGACCGCTTCTTGAGGCCGCGGTCCTCGAGGTACCGCATGAACCGCGCCTGATAGATCGCGCAGATCGGCCCGAGCCCCATCGAGACCGTCGGAAACTCCCAGAAGTCTGGCATCAGCCACGGATGCGGATAGGACGAGAGGCCGCCGCCCGGCTTCAGCTCGCGGCGGAAGTTCCCGAGGCGATCGGTACCGATCCGCCCTTCGACGAAGGCGCGCGCGTAAATGCCCGGCGCCGCGTGCCCCTGGAAGTAGATGATGTCGCCGTCGTGGTTCGCGCCCTTGCCCTTGAAAAAGTGATTGAAGCCGACCTCGTAGAGCGTCGCGGCCGACGCATAGGTCGAAATGTGCCCGCCGATCCCCTCATCCAGCTTGTTGGCGCGCACGACCATCGCCAGCGCATTCCAGCGGACCAGGCTCTTGATGCGCCGTTCGATCTCACGGCTGCCCGGAAAGGGCGGCTGCTCCGGCGCCGGAATGGTATTGATGTAGGGGGTGTTGGCGGTGAAGGGCAGGCGGATGCCGTGGCGGCGTGCATGATCGCTCAGCGCGCGCAGGAGCTTCCCGACCCGGGGCGGTCCGCCCGACTGCAGCACGTAGTCGAGCGACTCGAGCCATTCGCGGGTTTCGAGCGCTTCCAGCTCGGCCGCATCTTTTGGTGCCGTGCTACGCATGTATCCTCGTGATCGGTATGCCCAACCTCATATTTTACCCTCCAGGCCTCGCGGCCGTGCATGCGTCGATTGCCGGCTGTGACCTGTGTCCGCGGCTGCGGAGCTACTGCCGCCGCGTCGCGGCTGAGAAGAAGCGCGCGCACCGCGACGACGTCTACTGGGGCCGGCCGGTGCCGGGCTTCGGCGATCCGCGCGCGCGGCTGCTGCTCGTGGGTCTCGCACCGGCGGCGCACGGCGCGAACCGGACAGGACGCCCGTTCACGGGCGACGGGTCGGGCGACTTTCTGATGTCGGCGCTCCACCGCACCGGCTTCGCGAACATCGCGACCTCCCGCGATCCCGCCGACGGCCTGCAGCTGCGCGACGCCTACATCCTGTCGGCCGTGCGCTGCGCGCCGCCCGACAACACGCCGCTGCCCGAGGAGATCGCGCGCTGCCTCGATCACCTCGACGCCGAGATTGCGGAGCTGCCGCGGATTCGCGTGGTGGTCGCGCTGGGAAAGATCGGGTTCGATGCGTGGCTGCAGCTGCTAAGGCGGCGCGGGATGGCGATCTCGCCGCGGCCGCAGTTCGCCCACGGCCGCCTCGTCCGGATGCCCCTGTCCGCGCCGGCGCTCGTCGGCTGCTACCATCCGAGCCGTCAGAACACCAATACGGGGAAGCTGACGGCCCGGATGATGGAGAGCGTCTTCAGGAAGGCGAAGCGGCTCCTTTAGAACGGGTTCGCGGCCGCCTGGAATCGGAATCCGGTCTGGGCGTCGCCCTCGCGCAGCATCTTGTGGCACGCGCCGCACGTGTTGCCGCCAAATTCCTTGGCCGACGCCTGCGCGGCCACCTGGTCAGGTGCCGCCGCTCCAAGCATCTTGTCGAGGCCGTCGAGTCGGCCCAGACCCTCCTTCACGACCTTGACGGCGTCGGCATTCTTCTTCTCCATCCAGAACGTCTCCAGCGTGGTCAGGTTCTGACGGAGCGTCGTGACCTGCATCCGCGCACCCGCGAAGTCGCCCGAGCCGACAGCCTTGTTCAGCGCGCCGTTGGCCTGCGCGTTCGACTTCATGAGCGCCACGTGGTCCGCGAGCGAGGCGATTTTCCCCTGAGCAATGGCGGCGCCGGCCAGGGCAATCAGCGCGGCGGCCAGACAGATCGTGAATCGGCGCATATGGGGCCCTCCTGAAGTGTGAAAAATTTCCCACCGCATAGTGCCCGATTCCCGCGCTTCAATCAACAGAAGATTGCGCGAAGCGTCGCGGTGTCGATGTTCCCGCCCGTCATGACGCAGACCACCTTCCGGCCGGCGAGCCGTGATGCCCACTGGCGGGCCGCCGCAAGGGGCGCCGCGCCGGCGCCTTCGGCGAGGTTGTGCGTGAGCTGCAGCGCCGCCCGCACGCCTGCGCGCAATTCCTCCTCGCCCAGCGTGATCACGTCGTCGAGCTGCGCCTTCAGGATGGAAAAGGTCAGGTCGTAGGTCGTTCGCGTCGCCATGCCTTCCGCGAACGTGGCCACGCGATCGGCGCTGACGCGCGCGGGCCCGCGCCACGAGCGGGCGAACGCGTCGGCGCCCGACGCCTGCACGCCAATCACCTTGGCGCGGGTGCCACGGCCGGTGCGTGCGAGGCAGCACCCGGCGGCGCCGCTCCCGCCGCCGATGGGCACGAAGATGTAGTCGGCGTCGGGCAGTTCGTCGAGGATCTCGAGCGCGTAGGTACCGACCCCGGCAATGAGATGCGGCTCGTTCGCCGAGTGGACGTAGCGCCACCCCTCCTGTGGCGCCAGCGTCTCGACGCGCTCGCGCGCCTCGTCGAAGTCGCGGCCGTACTCGACGACGTGCGCGCCGAGCGCCCGCATGGCGGCGTTTTTGTCGGGGTTGTTGTGCACGGGGACGAAGATGCGACAGGGCACGCCGTACACCCGGCAGGCGAACGCCATCGACTGGCCGTGGTTGCCGGTGCTCGCGCTCACGATGCCGCGGCGGCGCTCGTCGGGCGTCAGCTGCGCCACGAGATTGAGGCCGCCGCGAATCTTGAACGAGCCGGTCGGGTTGTGGTTCTCGTGCTTGACCCACACGCGGCAGCCGAGCCACTCGTCGAGCAGCGCGTGGCGGAGGAGCGGGGTCGGGCGCAGGTGCGCGTACACACGGGCCCGCGCGGCCTCGAGATCCGGGAGCGACGGCACGTCGATCGTCGTCATCGCCCGACAAACATATCCCGCACGCGGACGGCCAGCGCCGGCTGATTGGTGATCAGCCCGTCGGCGCCCCACTCGAACAGCCGCCGCATGTCGGGCTCCTCGTCCACGGTCCAGACCTGCACCCTGATCGCGGCCTCGTGCGCGTAGCGGATGAAGCGCGGCGAAATGATCCGAAGCACGCCGTTGTGCTCGGGCGCCTGGTAACCACCGTACCGTGCGCGGCGCACGGGCCAGCAGGCCCAGGTGCGATACACCGCGAGACGCACTTCCGCGTGGCACGCGCTCGCAGCCATCTCCGGCAGCGCGGCACGCGCCGCAGCGGCGCTGCGGGCGCCATACCCGGCCGCGCAGACCCGCTCGGCTGCTCCGGCGCGGCGCACGTCACGCGCCACGGCCTCGCCCATCTCGCGCGAGTTCACCTTCATCTCCGCGATGATGCGCGTGTCCGGGTAGCGGCGGAGGACGTCCGCCAGCGTCGGGATGCCGACGCCCTGATTACGAAACGGAAATGTGCCGCGTCCGGCGAACCGGCAGCCGGCGTCGATGCGCGCCAGCTCCGCGACCGTTCGGGCGGCGAGCGGGCCCGATGCGGAGGTCGTGCGGTCCAGCGTCGCGTCGTGATGGACCACGGCGATGCCGTCGGCCGAGAGGTGCACGTCGAGCTCGAGGCCGTCGGCGCCCGCGGCCAGGCCGAGATCGAAGGCCGCCAGCGTGTTCTCGGGGCCGAGCGCGCAGCCGCCGCGATGGGCGAATACGAGCGGACGGGACTGCGCGAAGAAGGTCACGTGCATAAGTCTATTCGTACGTCCAGCCGGTCCCGACTTGATAGAATCCGGCTATGACCCCAACGGCGATTACCACGCTCGGCGACCTTCGGCGTGCCATCGAGACCGGCGCGGTGCCCCGGCGCAGCGTCCACGAAGAGGTCCGGCAGAATCTGATGTGCAGACTGCGCGCGGGCCAGACCCTGTTCCCAGGCATCGTCGGCTACGACGACACGGTGGTGCCCCAGCTCGTCAACGCGCTGCTGTCGCGCCACAACTTCATCCTGCTGGGCCTGCGCGGCCAGGCAAAGACCCGGCTGCTGCGTGCGCTGGTGACGCTGCTGGATGAGAGGATCCCCGTGATGCCGGGCTGTGAGATCAACGACGATCCGCTCGCGCCCATCTGTGCCGCGTGCCGCGCGCGCATCGCGGCGGAGGGGGACGCGACGCCGGTTGCGTGGCTCGCGCGCGACGCGCGCTACGTGGAGAAGCTGGCTACCCCTGACGTGACGATCGCCGACATGGTCGGCGACATCGATCCGATCAAGGCGGCGCGCGCCGGCCTGCAGCTGTCGAGCGAGCTGACGATGCACTACGGGCTGCTGCCGCGGGCGAACCGTGGCATCTTCGCCGTGAACGAGCTGCCCGACCTGGCCGCCAAGATCCAGGTCGGCCTCTTCAACATCCTGCAGGAAGGGGACGTGCAGATTAAGGGGTACCCCGTACGCCTGCCGCTCGACGTGCTGATGGCGTTCACGGCCAATCCCGAGGACTACACCGCGCGCGGCAAGATCATCACGCCGCTCAAGGACCGGATCGGGTCCGAGATCCGCACCCATTACCCCGCCGGCCGGGCCGAAGGCATGCAGATCACGGCGCAGGAGGCATGGCTCAGGCGCGACGGCTCCGGGCTGCGCACCGAGGTGCCGGCCTTCGTCTCCGAAGTCGTCGAGGAGATCGCGTTTCAGGCGCGGCAGGACCGCCGGATCGACAAGCGGTCGGGCGTCAGCCAGCGGCTGCCGATTTCGGCGATGGAGAACGTCCTCTCGAACGCCGAGCGCCGGGCGCTCGCCAATGCCGAGGAGGTGGCCGTACCGCGCGTGACGGATGTCTACGCGGCGCTCCCGTCGATTACCGGCAAGTTCGAGCTGGAGTACGAAGGCGAGCTCAAGGGGGCCGAGACGATCGCGCGCGAGCTGATTCGCGCGGCGGTCGGCACCGTCGCCGACGGGTACCTGGCGCATCTCGAGACCCGCCAGATCGTCGAATGGTTCGATCTGGGCGGGAGCCTGCAGCTGTCGGACGGCGACGGCGCCGAGGGGCTGCTCGCCCGGGCACGCGAGGTGCAGGGGCTCGTGGAGCTCGCGCACGCGGCGGGAATCCCCGCGAAGGCGCCGGCGCCGCTGCTCGCGTCTGGCGTCGACTTCGTCCTCGAAGGCCTGTACGCGCTCAAGAAGATCAGCCGCAGCGAGGAACGGGGCTATCACGCGGCCGAAACGCCCGTGCGCCGGCCGGCCGCGCGCGAGACCGCGTTCAACGTCGACGCGCCGGTGCCCACAGGGGGAAAGAAGAAGTACTACAACTGACGGGCAGGCTGAAGCCTGCGCGCTACAGACATTGAAATACCGGTACACGAAATATACAGGCGACCTGCTCGACGAGATCGACCTCGAAGATCTCGTGTCGAAGCTGTCGGACATGCTGCTCTCGAGCGGCTTCCGCAGCCCCTGGGGCGACCCCTCCGGCAGCGACGAGGACCGCACGATGCAGTCGCTGCACGACGCCATCCTCGAGGCGCTCTTCAGCGGCGGCGTCCTGTCCGAGGAGGCGCTGCAGCAGCTGCTCGGCGAGCCGGCCGACGGCGACCAGGAGGCGGCGCGCCAGCAGCTCGAAGATCTCATCCAGCAGATCATCGACCGGATGATGGAGCAGGGGTTCATCACGCCGGCGCCCGATCTCGACGGCGAGCGCGAGTGGCGGCAGGGCACCGGCGGCGGCCTCGGCGAGGACGCCGGACCGGTGAAATTCGAGGTCACCGATAAGACGCTCGACTTCCTCGGCTACCGCGCGCTCCGCGACCTCCTCGGCTCGATCGGCCGCAGCAGCGCCGGGCGCCACGACACCCGGCACCTCTCGACGGGCGTCGAGACGGTCGCCGCGCCGAAGCCGTACGAGTTCGGCGACACGCTCAACCTCGACCCGAGCAGCACGATTCTGAATG
>CAZGLC010000050.1:0-6023 GCA_964526235.1 uncultured Bifidobacteriaceae bacterium | reverse complement strand
TGCGACTGTGATCATGCTCGACTGCAGCCACAGCATGATCCTCTACGGGGAAGACCGCTTCACGCCGGCCAAGCGCGTCGCGCTGGCGCTCTCGCATCTCATCCGGACGCAGTACCCCGGCGACTCGCTGCACGCAGTGCTCTTTCACGACTCGGCCGAGGAAATTCCGCTGAAGCAGCTGGGACGGGTCCGCGTGGGGCCGTACTACACGAATACGCGCGAGGGGCTCCGGCTGGCCCGACGCATCCTCGAGCGGCAGAAGAAGGACATGCGGCAGATCGTGATGGTGACCGACGGCAAGCCGTCGGCGCTCACGCGGCCCGACGGGCAGATCTACAAGAACGCGTTCGGGCTCGACCCGTACATCGTGCAGGAGACGTTCGCGGAAGTGAGCGCGTGCCAGAAGGCCGGGATCATGATCAACACGTTCATGCTGGCGCGCGATCCCGACCTGGTGGCGTTCGTGCGGCGCGTGGCGGCGATCTGCCGCGGCAAAGCGTACTTCACGACGCCCTACACGCTCGGCCAGTACGTCCTGATGGACTACATGGACAAGAAGACGAAAACGATTCACTGACCGCGCCTCAGCGCAGGCCGCGAAGCATCAGATTCAGAATCGCCGTCAGCGCCGCGAGCTGGCCGATCCAGAAGAGAAAGTTCCACTTCAGCAATTCGAATCGGAGCTCCGCAAGCCGCTCGCTCAGGCGCCGCTCAAAGCGCTCGTCCAGCTCGCGGACCGTGCGGTCGAGCTGTTCTGTCGCGATCCGATGGGCCTCAGCGAACATCATCACAAGACCGTCCGAACCCGCATCGCCGAGCTTTTCACGTACGGGTGGCGGGACCAGCAGGGTTTTCATGCATTCCTCCCCTGGCGCCCGACCTATGACGACGACGATGCCATCGTCCCGACAAGGTGTCAAATGGCCTGTGGTCTAATGGAGGCCGGGGCCTGACCACCGCATGCTGCCCGGCACCATCCCCATCTTTCCGCTGCCGAACGTCGTCCTGTTCCCCAACGTCTTCCTTCCGCTGCACATCTTCGAGCCGCGGTACCGCGCCATGGTTGCCGACGCGATCGAGGGCGATCGGATCATCGGGATGGTGCTCCTCCAGCCCGGTTACGAGGCCGCTTACGAGGGCCGCCCGCCGGTGTTCGCGGTCGGCTGCGCGGGCGTGATCACCCACTCCGAACCGCTTGACGACGGCAAGTACAACATCGTGCTGCGCGGCCTGGAGCGGTTTCGGATCACTGGTGAGGACAGTGGCAGAACGTACCGCCTCGCGCACATCGACGCGCTGCCCGATGACGTGCCGAACGATCAGCGGGACGAGCTCCGGCGGCATCGGACGCGGCTGGAGGCGCTGCTGGCGGTTGCCCTCGAGCGCAGCGGATCCGAGCCGCGGCTCCCGCCGGCCGTCGCCGACGAGGATCTCGTCAACGGGCTCGCGCAGTACATCGAGCTCGAGCCGCTGGAGCGACAGGCGCTGCTCGAGCGGGACGGCGTGCTCGCGCGCTGCCGCGCGCTCATCGACCTGCTGGAGATGAAGACGCTGACGCGGCGCAGCTCGTGGACGGGCAAGTCCGTCCACTGAGCGCGCCTCCGCCCTACTGATTGAACCGGAACGACACCGCGATCGCGGGGTTGCGCTTTCGCTCGACGTTGGCCGAGTTCGCGTACAGCGCCACATCGAGCGACGTCCGCGGCGTCATGTTCAGGCCGACGCCGGCTGACGGATTCCACAGCTCGCGCGAATAGACGCCGCCGCCGCGCACGTCGATGGTGCCGAGCCGGTACTCCCCGCCGCCGTGGAACGAGCCGTCTGACCCTTCCCGCACGCGGAAGGTCTTGCCCCAGTTGGGCGCCGCCAGCCCCGCCGCGGCCGGCTGATTGACGGGAATGAAGCCCTTGTAACCATTCAGATCCCGGCTCAGCTCGGCGTTGCCGATGTCGCTGATGAAATCGTCCGCCTTCGAATCGCCGCGGTCCCTCGCGAACGTAAAGTGAATCGGCGCCGCGGCATATTCAATCGTGCGGACCAGATCGAACTCGTCGTTCGATGGATTCAGCCGATCGAAGTCGCGTAACACCTGAATGAGGCCGAACGGCAGCACGAGCGTGCGGTACTCGCGCGCTTCCTCGATCATCCGGCTGGCGAGGTTCTCACCGCCGGTGGGTGAGCCGAGCGCGATTTTGCGCGCGTCGAACGACCAGTTCTGCGCCAGCGCGCTGTTCACGCCGGCCATGACGACGAACAGCATGATGAACGACATCCGTAGTGCCACAGGGGTCTCCTCCTCTTGGGTGCATGGGTCAGCGATTCAACCGCTCCGCCAGCGTCTTGACGATGCGCTCGCCGTGGAAGCGGCCATTTTCGATAAAGATCGAGCCGGTGTTGCGCCCGGCGATGGCGCCTCCGGCGACGAACAGGTTGGGGACGTTGGTCTCGAACGTCTCGGGGTCGAGCTCCGGGGCCAGCGTCTGCTCGTCGCAGCGGACGCCCGCGCGCTGCATCAGCGCGACGTCAGGACGGTAGCCGGTCAGCAGCAGCACCGCGTCCGCCGGAATGTCCTCCCGGTCGCCCGCGCGGTCCACGACGACGCTGTGGGGCCGGATCTCCACCACGCGCGCCTCGAAGCGCGCTGCAATCGATCCTTCCTTGATCCGGTTCTCGATGTCCGGACGGACCCAGTACTTGATCGACGCGCCGAGCTCCGCGCCGCGGTGCACCAGCGTCACGTGCGCGCCCGCGCGAAACAGCTCCAGCGCCGCCTCGGCGGCCGAGTTCCGCCCGCCGACGATCACGACGCGCCGCCGGTAATAGGGATGCGCCTCGCTGTAGTAGTGCGACACGTGCGGCAGATTCTCACCGGGAACGCCGAGGCAGTTCGGATGATCGTAGTACCCGATCGCCAGTACCACCGCACGCGCCTCGCGGACGCGCCGCGTCTCGAGCACCTCTCCCGCCGCATCGACATCCGCGGTCGTCACCACGAACGCATCCTGGCTCGCCGACGCGGCTGGCGCAGGCGGCTCTATCGAAATCACCCGCTCCTGGAGCGAGATCTGCAGGCCGAATGTCTCGACGACGCGGCGGTAGTAGCGCAGCGCCTCGAGCCGCGTCGGCTTGTCGAACGGCGTGACGAGCGGCAGCCCTCCGATCTCCAGCAGCTCCGGCGTGGTGAAGAACACCATGTGCGTCGGGAAGTGGAAGATGGCGTTGACCAGGACCCCCTTCTCGACGACCGCGTAGTCGAGGCCATGCTGCTTGGAGGCGATGGCGGTCGCAAGACCGGACGGCCCCGCGCCGACGATCAGAACGTCGCGAACCGGCATGGTCCACCGAATACGGAACACCGAGGCACAGAGGCACCGAGAGTCATATTTTCAAAAGGATACTCGGTGTCTCGGCGTCTCGGTGGTACGTGGGGGTGAACAGCGTTACGAAAGCGGGGCCGGAAGTGCGGACTCCCCCATCAGATGCTGGTCGACGCCGCGGGCGGCGGAGCGTCCCTCGGCAATCGCCCAGACGATGAGCGACTGGCCGCGCTGCATGTCGCCGGCCGCGAAGACGCCCGGCACGCTCGTCATCCAGCGCTCGTCGCGCCAGACGTTGCCGCGCTCCGTCAGTTTCAGGCCGAGCTCGGTCACGAGGGGGCCGCGTTCCGGACCGAGGAAGCCCATGGCGAGCAGGACGAGCTCTGCGGGGATCTCGAATTCGCTGCCGGCTACCGGTTCGAACGACACTGTGCCGTCCTTGCGGACCATCTCGACGTTGACGGCGTGGAGGGCGCGGGCGCGTCCATGGTCGTCGCCGCTGAAGCGCTGTGTCGACACGGCATAGAGGCGCTCGCCGCCCTCTTCGTGCGCCGTCGACACACGGAAGACATTCGGCCACTGCGGCCACGGATTGTCGGAGGCGCGCTCGAGAGGCGGCTTGGGCAGGAGCTCGAGCTGCGTCACCGATTTCGCGCCCTGCCGGTGCGCCGTGCCGAGACAGTCGGCGCCGGTATCGCCGCCGCCGATGATGATCACGTGCTTGCCGTGCGCGGTGATGAAGCGGTCGTCGGGAATCGCGTCGCCCTCGCACCGGCGGTTCTGCAGCGTGAGGTATTCCATGGCGAAGTGGATCCCCTGCAGCTCGCGCCCGGGCACCTGCAGATCGCGCGGCCACCCCGCGCCCGCCGCGAGCAGCACCGCGTCGTACTCGGCGCGCAGCCGGCTGAGCGGGATGTCCTTCCCCACGTCGACGCCCGGCCGGAACGCGAGGCCCTCGGCGGCCATGACGGCGAGGCGCCGGTCGAGCACGCGCTTTTCCATCTTGAACTCGGGGATGCCGTAGCGCAGCAGGCCGCCGATGCGATCCGAGCGCTCGAACACCGCGACCAGGTGACCGGCGCGGTTCAGCTGATCGGCCGCGGCGAGACCCGCCGGCCCTGATCCGATGACGGCCACCTTCTTTCCGGTTCGCCTGGCGGGCGGCTGCGGGGTCACCCATCCTTCGTCGTACGCACGATCGATGATCGCGACCTCGACGTGCTTGATGGTGACCGGATCGTCATTGATCCCCAGCACGCACGACCCCTCGCACGGCGCGGGGCACAGGCGGCCGGTGAATTCCGGGAAGTTGTTCGTCGCGTGCAGCCGATCGATCGCCGTCCGCCACCGGTCGCGGTAGACGAGGTCGTTCCAGTCGGGAATGAGATTGCCGAGCGGGCATCCCTGATGACAGAACGGGATGCCGCAGTCCATGCACCGGGCGCCCTGCGCCTGCAGATCCTCGACGGCGGACGGCAGATACACCTCGCGCCAGTCGCGGACGCGCTCGTCGGCCGGCCGCGTGGGATGCTTCTTGCGCTTGATCTCGATGAAACCGGTCGCCTTACCCATGGAGAACCCTTACCGGAGTTCGACCGGATCGTTCGTCTCGCTTGACGCGACGTATGCCGCGGCCGCCACCGACGCCGCCGCGGATGCCGTGGCGCGGCGCGCCGCGTCGGCCGCGAGCGCGCGCTTGTACTCGCGCGGCATGACCTTGACGATGCGCCGCTGGAGCGTCGGCCATTCCTCGAGCAGCCGCGCGGCGTACCGGCTGCCCGTGTACGTCACGTGCTTCATCAGCGCGACCTCGACGAACGCCAGGTCGTCGGCATCCACGAGCGGCTCGAGGTCGACCATCTCGTGGTTGCACCGCCGCTCGAACGTCCCGTCGGCGTCGAGCACATACGCAATGCCGCCGCTCATGCCGGCCGCGAAGTTGCGTCCGGTCCGGCCGAGAATCAGCGCCCGGCCGCCCGTCATGTATTCGCACCCGTGGTCGCCCACGCCTTCGACGACGACCGCCGCGCCGCTGTTGCGGACGCAGAAACGCTCGCCCGCCACGCCGCTGATGTAGGCGTCGCCGCCGGTCGCGCCGTAGAACGTCACGTTGCCGAGAATGATGTTCTCCTCGGCTCTGAACGTCGACCGCACCGGCGGATACGCGATGAGCCGGCCGCCCGACAGCCCTTTGCCGAAGTAGTCGTTGGAGTCGCCCACCAGCGTCATCGTGATGCCGCGCGGGAGAAACGCGCCGAAGCTCTGTCCCGCCGATCCGTGCAGCGTCATCCGGATGGTGTCCTCCGGAAGCCCCGCCGCCCCGTACCGCTTCGTCACCTCGTGGCCGAGCATCGTCCCGACCGTCCGGTCGGCGTTGCGGATGAACGAGGCGAACTCCACCGGCGTCTGGTGCTCGAGCGCCGGCCGGCAGCGCGCGATCAGCTCGTTGTCGAGCGCGCGGTCGATCCCGTGGTCCTGCTCACGCACCCGGCGCCGCGCCACGCTCGGCGGCAGATCCGGCATGTGCAGGAGCGGCCGCAGGTCGAGGCCGTTGGCCTTCCAGTGATCCACGGCCGTTTCGATATCGAGGCAGTCGGCCCGGCCGATCATCTCGTCGATCGTCTTGAAGCCGAGCTCAGCCATCACCTCGCGCACTTCCTGCGCGATGAAGCGGAAGAAGTTCTGCACGAACTCGGGCTTGCCGCC
>CAZGLC010000049.1:15435-21939 GCA_964526235.1 uncultured Bifidobacteriaceae bacterium | reverse complement strand
GCCGCCGTCTTTCTCGGGACGCGCCGCTCGGGCGGATTCAGCGCCGAGATCGCCGGCTACCGGCGTGAAGGATCTGCGTTCGTCATCGACTACGTCGAGCGCGTCCCCGCCGCGGGCGTGATCGTGACGCAGGCGCTGACGTCGCCGTTCCACATCGTGAAGCTGCCGCGCGTCGAGGGCCCCATTCGTTTCCGGAGGATCAAGTGAAGAAAACGCTGACCGTATTCGTCCTGGCGCTCGGCATGGCTGCCACCCGGGGCTCAATCGTGGAGACGCAGAGCGGGGGGTCGGCGGAGTTCGTCGCCGGAGAGATCCTCATTCAGTTCCAGCCGGGGGCCAGCGCCGCCGAACGAGGCGATGCGCGAAGCTGGGTCGGGGCCATGCGGCGGGACCTGCTCCGGCGCAACGGTGCGGGCGAGCTCGAAGTGGCGCGTCTCGCGGGCCGATCGGTGGAGGAGGCACTGGAGTTGCTGCGACAGCATCCCGCCGTCCGCTACGCGGAACCCAACTGGATTTACCGCCGACAGGCGACCTCTGACGACACCAATTACACCACCGGGCTGCTGTGAGGGATGTACGGCGACACGACGAGCCCGGCCAACCAATTCGGCAGCCAGGCGGGCGAAGCGTGGGCCGCAGGCAATACGGGCAGCGCGTCGGTCGTGGTGGGTGTCATTGACGAAGGCATCGACCACAATCACCCCGACCTGGCCTCGAACATCTGGACGAATCCGTTCGATGTCGTGGACGGCACGGACAACGACGGCAACGGCTACGTCGACGACGTGCACGGCTGGGACTTCACGCAGAACAACAACTCCATCTACGACGGAGCACCCGGCGACAACGATACCGATGCGCATGGGACGCATGTCAGCGGCACCATCGGCGGCGTCGGCGGGAACGGCGCGGGCGTGGCTGGCGTGAACTGGACCGTCACGATCATCTCCGCGAAGTTTCTCGGGCCCGGCGGCGGGACGCTCGCCAACGCCATCAAAGCCATCGACTACATCACCGACCTGAAGACGCGCCACGGCCTCGATGTCGTGGCGACCAACAACTCGTGGGGCGGCGGAGGGTTTTCGCAGGCGCTGCTCGACGCGATCGTCCGGGGCGCCAACGCGGGGATCCTGTTCGCCGCGGCCGCGGGGAACGGCAACGCGTTCGGCGTCGGCATCAATAACGACAGCACGCCGACCTATCCCTCGAGCGACAACACGACCTCGGGTGCCGGCTACGATGCGATCTGACCGCCCCGCTGCTGACGCTGATCGCAGTCGTCTTCTCGCGCCATCTGCGCAAGTACTACGCCGAGGCGTTCGTCGCGCGATCCGAGCAGGACAGCCTGCTGGCGGACCAGGTGCGCAGCGTCGCCACCATCAAGACGCTCGGCGCCGAAGTGGCCGCGCGCTGGCGATTCGAGGAAGCGCTGGTGGCGACCTTGCGGAATCGATATCGGTTTCAGATCACGGCAGGCACGCTGGGGGCGGTCTCCGACGTCGCGCACCGGATCATCAGCGTCGGCATCATCGGGTTGGCCGCCTACCTCGCCATTCAGGGAGCCATGACGCCCGGACAGGTGGTGGCCGCGTCCATCCTGGCGGCCGGTGTCATCGGTCCGTTCCACAGCCTGGCAAGGATGTGGGCCGACCTGCAGGAAGTGTGGACGGTGTTCGACCGCCTGAACGACGTCTTCCTGGCGGAACCGGAACAGCAGCCCGGAGGGCCCGCGCTCATCAAGGGACGCCTGCGCGGCGAGATCGAGTTCAAGGACGTGTGGTTCCGGTACGGAGGCGAGTCGGGCGAGTGGGCGCTCAAGGGCGTCTCGTTCCGCATCCTGCCCGGGCAGCGCGTTGCGCTGGTCGGACCGAGCGGCGCCGGCAAGTCGACCGTGGCCCTGCTGATCGCCCGGCTCTACGAGCCGACGCAGGGAACCATCCTGGTGGATGGGCGTGATTACCGCGAGTACGACCGCCGGTGGCTGCGCCGGCAGATCGGGTTGTTCCTGCACGAGGCGAATCTGTTCCGCGGCACCATCCTCGACAACATCGCGTACGGGGATTCCTCCCCGGACCGCGCGCGGGTCGAGCAGGCCGCCGAGATGGCCAATGCCGTTGAATTCATCACGGCAAAACCGACCGGGTACGACTATCTGATCACGCACGGCGGCCTGGGGCTGTCGGACGGCCAGAAGCAGCGCATCGCGCTGGCGCGCATCCTGTACACCGATCCGTCCTTGTTGGTGTTAGACGAGGGGACCTCGGCGCTCGATGCGCGGCTGGAGCGCGCCATCCTGCAGGCCCTTCAGCGGAGTTTTCACGACCGCACACTGATCAGCATCGTCCATCGGATGCCCTTGCTGAGCCTCTACGACTATTTCGTGGTGCTCCAGGCCGGGCAGGTGACGGCCTTCGGCACGCACGACGAGCTGGTGCGCCAGGGTGGCTACTATGCCGAGGTCTTCGGCGGCCAGACGACATGAGCAATCGAGACGAGGACAGCTATCCTCCTGACACGTATCGGTGGATGAGTTGGTCCGCGCCGCGGTTCATCCAGCGTCCCTCGTTCAGGCCGCTCGCCTGGATCTGCTATGGCGTGCTCGGAACGCTCGGGGCGGGTCTGGCGGCGACATTGTTCATCTCTCAGGACTCGATCGTGGAAGCGCCGGGTGAGATCGTGCCCGATCCGGGGGTCCTGCAGGTCGTGGCCGCGACGGACGGCTTGATGGGCGCGCCGCAGGTCGCGGCGGGCACGGTCGTGGCCGCGGGAGACGTGCTCTGCATGCTGCAGATGGAGCTGGACGAGCGGCAAGTGGAGACCATGGTGGCCAGTCTCAGTCGCAATGTGGCGCTCCTCGAGCGGGCCGACCGCCGCACGGGCCTCCCGGCGCAGTTGCTCTCGGCACCCGCGCTGGCTGCGCCGCGAGACAATGAGGTGCGCGACGCAGCCGCGGCGCTGCAGGCCGCCGTGGGGCGCAGTACCCAGGGCGTGACCGATGCGGGCCAGTTCGAGGTCTTTCGAGGGCGGGCCATCGACGCCACCCACCGCTTGAGCAGCGCGCTCGTCGGCTACGTCGAGCGCCACCGCCTCAGGGCTCCGGGCCCAGGCGTGGTGCTGCAATACGACGCATCGCCCGGCGAGAACGTCCGGGTCGGCCAGGTGGTCGCGACCGTGTTGCCCGAGGGCGCCCGCCTGGTGGCGCGACTCGTTGTGCAGCCTCGCTATGTACCCGACGTCGCGCCAGGACAGCCGGTGCGCCATCGGGTGGAGGCCTATCCGTATCAGCGCTATGGGGTGTTCGAGGGCGACGTCATCTCCATCCAGCAGGCCGCCTCCATCCAGCAGGCCGCCCAGGGTGAAGGAGGTCTCGCCTACGAGGTTCGCACGACGATTCGGCAGCCGCCGACGCTGTCGCCCGATCTGGCGGCGACCGTGCGCCTCGTCACCGGCATCAAAACGGCCAGCGACATCGTCACGGGCCGGCGCACGCTGTACGAGTTGGGGATGGATAGCTTCTTCGGGCGCTAAGGCGCGTTCGACTCCAGGATCCGGACGAGGTCGCCGTCCGCGAGCGCCTTCTCGCTCCACGTGACGACGATGTCCCCTTCGCCCACCCCCTGGGGGATTTCCACGCGATCCTCGCCACGTGCGCCCAGCACGACCCGACGCCGCTGGGCGCGGTCGTGGGCGCCGATGACGAAGACGCTGCGATCGTCGCCCTCGCTGATCACGGCCGTCTCCGAGACGACGATCGCGAGCGCGCGAGACTGGGGGACGATCGAGACGGTCCCGACCAGCCCGGGCCGAAGTCTCTGCCGGCCGTCGCGGATCTCCAGCATCACTTTCACCGTGCGTGACGCGGCATTCACCGTCGGGTTGATCGTTCGGACGACTCCGTCGAACTCCTGATCGGGAAGACCTCGAGGCGTACCCGCGCGGTCTGCCCGACGCGCAGCTGCGCCAGGTCTCGTTCGGTCACGAAGATGGGGGCCAGGAGCGGGAAGAAGTCTTCCACGGCACTCTCAGCCGCGGCCGACTCGGCGGGGCGAGCCTCTCCCGCACGGCGCCCTGGCTCTTCCGCATTCTGGACCGAGCAGGCCAAAGAGCCGAGGAGGATCAGCGACCCGACGATCCTTCGATGTGTCATCAGCCTGCGGGAGCATACGAACTCTAGCACCATGGGTGCGGGGGAGTGCCAAGCATCATGATATCATGTGCACATGAAGCGGATGCTCGTACAGCTTGACGAAGAGACCTATCGCAAGCTGCGGCAGCAGGCCTTCCGGCAGGAGCGCTCCATTTCCTCCGTCGTGCGCGACATGGTCACAAAAGGCCTGGAAGGTGAGGGGGCGCGGACAGGGCCCCTGCGTGTCAGTGATTTCTCGTCCGTCCGCGCGGGTCGATCGAAGCAGGGCGGGCTCTCTCCCGTCTCGGCGAAGCACGACGAGGCGCTGGCGGCGGCGTTCGAGCAGTGATCTTCCTGGACACGTCAGCGATCTATGCCTGGGCGGACACCGCCGATCCCAACCATCGCACGGCGGTCCGGCGCCTGCAAGCGATTCTGGAAAGCGGGGAAGATCTGCTCACTCACAATTACGTGCTCGTCGAGTCCATCGCCCTGCTCCAGGCCCGTCTTGGCCTCGCTGCGGCGAGCAAACTCGCGAAGGACTCAACGACGTTTGTGATCGAATGGGTGGATGGCGATCTACATGCCTCGGGCATCCGCGAGCTGGAGCGGTCGAAAAAGCGGCACGTCAGTCTCGTCGATCACATCAGCTTCCTCGTGATGAGGCGGCGCCACGTGGCGACGGCATTTGCCTTCGACCCCGACTTCACCTCGGCAGAGTTCCAGCTCTTCGAAGGATAGTCATGGCCCCGAGGGTCCGGGCCTTTCTCGCTTCGATCCATTGTGCGCGCGCGCACCCGCCAGGATCGTGCAGACCCGCCCCGTTCTCAGAGCCCCGGCGGTGGATCCGTCGGCCCCGGCGGCAGCCCTCCTCCGTCGGTCGTTCCGCTCGCGCTGTTGCTCGAGCTGTCGCCGCCGCGGCCGCGGCGCCCGCCACGGCCCTCGAGCAGGCGGACCGCAGCCCCGACGAAGGCGAGCGGCAAGTGCGCGAGCGTCGCCCTCTCGTCGCGCACCCTCCACAGGTAGCGGGCCAACGCTCGGCGGCGGGCGCGGACGACACGCTCGAAGACGGCCGACATCCGGATCGGGCCTCCGTCAAGGCCGCCCATCAGCAGGTCCTCGACGAGCGCCGCGAGACTCGGGTCCTCCCGAAGGGCCTCGGCGAGCTGGAACTCGACGAGTTCGTCGGAGCCGCCCGAGCGGGCGGTGTGGATCGCCGCGGCGAGCCGCGCCTCGGCGCGCGCACGCGGTCGCAGGGCGCGAAGCCTCGCGGCGCGCTTCGGCGCGCGGCCCACGAGCGGCCGGAGTACCTCGGCGACCGCCTCCATGGCCGCGGCCATGCCCTCGGGCGTCAGGTGGCAGTAGTCATAGAAGAGGCGACGGTCGGTGAGACCGAAGCGCTCGGCAAACGCCCGGGGCAAGTCGACGACGTGAAGACCGCGGCGGAAGGCGCCGCGCAACGCGTCCTGCGCCGCCCGGCAGGCGCGCGGCGTCGTCGAGAGGCCTGGCACGCCGAGCACGGCGTCCCGCTCGCGCTCGAGCCAGACGCGGACGCCGCGCAGATCGCCGGCCTCGCGGGCGGCGGCGACGAGCAGCGCCGGGGCGGCCGGGTGCGAGCCTCCATCGAGGCGGACCATGCGCCGCGCCAGCGTTGCCGCCTCAGCCGGGCGGCCGGCGGCCAACGCTCGCTCCGAGTTCCGCCTCAGCCGCTCCCAGCGCCTTCGGTCCTCTCGCCGAGACAAGCAAGGGGCCCGGCTCGACGGGTCGGCGCGGAAGTCGACCAGGTTGAACTCGGGGACGACGAACAAGAACGGCACCTTCGACCGGGCGGAGACGCGCGCCGCCTAGCGGAGCAGAGATGCGACGCCGGCGCGCGGCTCGAGCAGGAGGCAGCGGCGGAGCAGGCGCTTGAGCTCGCGGAGCGTCAGGTCGGTCTTGGCCAGATCCACCACCTCGAAGCCCGCGGCCTGCTCGAGCGCCTTCGTGGCCGTGAGGTATGGGTCCATCAGGAAGCCCCGGGCGACCGACTCTCCGAGCAGAACGACGCGCGCACGACTGCCGCGAGGCGGGATGCGGGTCGCATCGGCCCAGAGCGGCCAGTCGTGCCAATCCTCCTTTCGGCGGCGCCAGGCCAGCCGCCCTACTTCGGTCCCGCACTCCCAGACTCCGAGGAGGACGTCCTCGTCCTCCGGGGCGCCGTCGAAGCGCGGCGGCGGGTGGCGCACGGCGAACGCCCTCAGGCGGCGCAAGGTCCGCGGGTTCGGGCGGTAGCCGCCTTCCCGCCACAGCTTCTCCGCCACGCTCCTGGCGAGCGTCTTCAGCGACTCGGGCGGCCTCGGCTCCATCACACCAGCTCGTAGACGTGGTGGCTGGTGCCG
>CAZGLC010000049.1:10818-15335 GCA_964526235.1 uncultured Bifidobacteriaceae bacterium | reverse complement strand
TGCCGGAACCGCCAGGCCCCGGAGGACGCGCAGGCACACACGTTCGCGCTCGGCAAGCCGCGCGCCGTGCCCCTTCCCGTCGGAAAGGCAGGAGTCGTACACCTTGACAAAGGCCTGGCTGCCGTCTTCGAGAGGAATCAGCAGTCGACCCTTCACGTGGAGCCGTGACGGCTTCGCGTCTGTCTTGCGTGACACGACGCGTCACAGCGTGTTGTAGACGATGCCGACGAAGACGTCGGGCATCATGAAGCCCTTGCCCCACACCGGGTCGAGATCGGCGGTCGGCCTGGCGGCGACGACGTCCCTCTCGGTCCGGCCCGCTTTCTTCAGCTTCGCCACCCGGTCGCGCACGGCCACCAGCATCTCGCGGTACCTGGTGAGCGCGCCGCGGTCGGCCAGCGGTCCATGCCCGGGCACGATCCGGGTGGTCGCGTTCACCAGCTTCAGCCCGCGGTCGGCCGCGGCAATCATGCCGTTGATGTTGCCGCGCGTGCTCGCGTCGATGAACGGATACATGCCGTTGAAGAACAGATCGCCCATGTGCAGCACGTTGCCGCGCGTGAAGTGCACGGTGATGTCGGTGTCGGTATGCGCCGGCGGCACGTAGGCGAGGTTGATCTGCTCGCCGTTGGCCTTGAGCGTGTGGCTCTGCGCGAACGTCTGCGTCGGCAGCGCGCCTTTCGGCGCCGGAGTAAAGCGCATCCCCAGCAACTCGTGCGTCTCCGACAGCCGCTTCGTCGTGTTCTCGTGTGCGACGATGGCCGCGTCGGCCTTGCGGAAGCTCTCGTTGTTGTCGGCGTGATCGAAGTGCCAGTGGGTGTCGACGACGTAGAGGATCGGCGCGTTTCCCATGCCGTCGAGGCGCTGTTTGAGCGGCGCGAACGCGCCCAGGATGAACGTATCGACGACGACCTTGCCGTCGGGTCCGTTCAGCACCACCACGTTTCCGCCCGGACCCGAGAGCATCGTCAGCGTGTCGGTCAGCTTTGTGGCTTCGATCGGCGTCTTCGCCATCCCCGCTCGGGCCGCGGCCGCGGCGGCGACCGGATCGGGCGGCGCCTGCTGGAGGAGCGCGTAGGCGCGCGCAACCGACCAGGGAAACAGATGGGCCAGGGCGGCGCCGCCACCCAACACGCCGGCCGTTCTCAACAGGTCTCGTCGGGTGACGTCTCTCATCGACATGGATCTCCTTTGGGGCGCTCGTCAACGGTCACGACGTGATCGTCGATGCCGTCCGCCGTCGGCGTCGGAATCTACGTCATCGCTGTCATCGTCAGGAGTCGTCGTCATCGTCGTCACCGCCTGGTGGCCTGTTGAACCCGCCGATCGTGACCTCGACCGGACTGTTCCCGGCTTCGTAGGGAGTCACCGAGCTGAAGCCTCTCGCGCCGTTGCCCAGCAGCACGTATACGCTGCCGTCCGCGCTGTCGATGGCGACGTCGAGTTGAGCGTCCTTGTTCAGAAAGCCCACACGAGGGACCCGGACGCCGCAAATCCATCGACGTCCCCCCGCAGCTAGGATATCGCATGACGCGAGGCGGTCATCGTGACGTGCCCGTTCCCCGTCACCGTATAATGCCCGCTTGCCGTCCCCAGGCGGAATCTCGCTGCTCTTTCACGCCCTCCTCGCCGGCTGGGTCGGCCTCATGCTGGTGATGGGGAGTGTCGCGCCCGACCGGTATCGCGCACTCCTTCAGGAAGATCGGATCGTGGAGTGGACGACGGTGTGGCTGTTTCTCGCGGCCGCCTTCGTGGGGCTTCGTGGAGCGCTCACGCATCGCCGCGTGTTCGACGGTCTCGTGGCGCTCTTCTGCCTGTTCGTGGCCGGCGAGGAAATCAGTTGGGGTCAGCGCCTGCCTGGGATTCTCCTCACCCGAGTATTTCCTGGCGAACAATTTTCAGCAGGAAGTCTCGCTCCATAACCTGCCGCAGTGGGCGCTCCAGCCCAAGTGGTTTCTCATGGCCGCCCTCGCGGCCTACGGGATCGCCCTGCCGGCGCTCGCGCCGCAGATCTGGGCGCGGCGCCTGACGGCGCGGGTCGGCGCGACCGTCCCGCCGGTTGGACTGATCCCGTGGTGTGTCGCCGCCGTCGTCCTGCTGTACTGGTATCCCCACGACTTCACCGGCGAATGGGTCGATACAGGCGGGCGGCCTCTTCCTCGTCGCCGCACGCCCGAAACCGAGAGCGCTCTGGGCCGGCCTGTCGTTCGCGGTCGCGTTCGGCGCCGTCATGACGATGACCGCAGGAACGCTCGGGCGAGGCCGCGATGCGGCGCGCGCCGCCTGTGCCGGCGCGGAAACCGACCGCCTGCTCGCCGATCTCATCGGCGGGGCGGCGACGGACAAGTTCAGCGGCTACCGCCGCGTCCACAAGCGGCTGTCGACCGCGTCCGATGAAGGCTATCTGCGAGCCGACCGCCTGACGCCTGCGGCCGAGGCCCCATGCGAGGATGCGGGCGAACAGGAACGCCTGCGCCGGCAGTACAGCGTCGATCCCTGGGGCACGGCGTACTGGCTGCTGATGGAACGGCGCGACGCCGGCGAGCGGGTGCTGGCCGTGTATTCGTTCGGGCCCAACCGCCGCCGCGACGGCCGGTACGAGGACGGCGAGCTCGCGGCCGAGGACGACATCGTGCGGTCGACCGCGTGGCGTCCTCCCGGCGAGTGAGCGCAGGCCGGTCAGGCGGCTCGAGCTTGACCGCCGCACTCCGCCATGGTTAACTGAAGTTAACCTTCAGAGACGTGGCCATGAATGTTCCGATCAATGCGAAACGATTACGCGCCTCCCTCCCGCAGGTCGTCGACCGCGTGCGGAAGGGCACGCGCTTCACCGTCATCTACCGGAGCCGGCCCGCATTCCAGATCGTTCCAGTGAATGACGCGGATCAGCTCGCTGTCGCGCTGTCAGACGACCCGCTCTACCGCGCCCCCGCGGTCGGCCGCTCGACCGACGCACGGAGCGCCGCCGACCACGATGTGGTGTTGTACCGCGGATGAAAGCTCTTTTCGTCGATACGGCGGGGTGGATGGCTTGCGCCGACGGCGCCGACCCGGCTCACGCGCGGTGTTGTTCGGCGCGCGACGCCTCGCTCGAAGCGGGCAAGACGCTGGTCACGACCGACTTCGTGGTCGATGAAACGCTGACGCTGCTTCGGTTCCGGCTCGGCGTCGAGGCCGCCGGCGCGTGGTGGCAGCAAATCGATCGCAGCCCGCGGCTTCGGTGGGAGCGGATCGACAGCGACCGCTTCGAGAAGGCCCGTCATCTATTTTTTCAATACCGGGACAAGGACTTTTCGTTCACAGACTGTACGAGCTTCGTGACGATGCGTGAGCTTCGCCTGACGCAGGCAATCACGACGGATCGTCATTTCCGCCAGATGGGGTTCGAGTTGGTGCCGGCGCCGCGCGGCCGCGCCCCGCGAAGGCGACGCGGCTCATCTCCGGCGTAAGAGTCTGCAGACGAACGGGCGGCGCTCACCGCTCGCCGCCATCGACGGCGGGATCGCGTCCCTGATGTCGCGCTGCCAATCATACGTATACGTGATACAGTGATACGTATACCATGAAGACCAAGGTCACCATCACGGTGGATGACGAGCTGGTGCCGCGGGCGAAGCGCTACGCACGCAGTCAGGGAACCTCGTTGTCGGGTCTCATCGAGCGAACGCTCCGTGACATGAGCGCGCCGGCCGCCGAGACGTTCACCAGCCGCTGGCGGGGCCGGTTCAGGCCGGCGCGCCGGAAGGACGCGCGGTACCGCCATCTGGCAAAGAAGTACCTGTGATCGTCCTCGTCGATACCGACGTGCTCATCGACGTCGCCTTGGATCGCCGGCCGGACGCCGAGGACGCCGGGGCGCTGCTCGATGCCCTCGAGCAACGCCAGGCGTCAGGGTTCATCGCCTGGCACACCGCGGCGAATTTTCACTATCTGGTTGCGCCCACACGCGGGCGTACTGGCGCGGCCGCATTTCTGCTCGATCTCGCCCGCTTCATTCAGGTGGCGCCGACAACGACGGAGAGCCTGAAGTACGCAGCCACGCTGCCGATGCGTGACTTCGAGGACGCGATGCAGGTTGCCGCGGCCGTCGCGTGCGGAGCGACGGCCATCACCACGAGAAACGTTCGTGACTTCCGGCGGTCGCCGGTGGCAGCGGTCACGCCCCGGGCGCTACTCAACGAAATCGCGTAGCATCGCGCGACAGATGGTCGCGGGTGACCTTGCCTCGCTCGTAAAGACACGATATCTTTACAGCATGACATCTCGCCTGGTCAACGTGCGGCTCGATGCCGACCGGCTCCGCAAGGCTCAGAAGCTTCGCGAGCGCGGAGTCGCGTTGTCGGACGTGGTGCGGGAGGCCATCGACGAGCGGTTCCTCGAACTGCGATCCAACGTGCGTCGGGATGTGAAAACGATCGTCCGTCGGATATTCGAGCAGTACCCCGATCCTGCCGGCCTGCCACCTCGCGATTATGACGTCCACGATCCGCGCGTCGCGCGAGCAGCGATCCTCCGCA
>CAZGLC010000049.1:3179-10718 GCA_964526235.1 uncultured Bifidobacteriaceae bacterium | reverse complement strand
CTGTCCGTGGGACGACCGGCAGCCGGTCGCGCCGGGCCGTGACGATCGCGCGCTACCGCTCCCGAGGTTCTCGAACACCTTCGCGTGCGCGACAGGGCCATTTCGTGTTTCTCCCCCGCGCGGTGCCGCACGCCTGGAGCGTCGACTCGGAAACCGCGCGCTTTCTCGTCCTGAACTCGCCGGCCGGCTTCGAGCGAAGCGTTCTCGAGTTCAGCTCGCCGGCGCCCTCACTGACGCTGCCGCCGGACGCCGGCCCACCCGACCAGGCGACGTTCGACGCCCTGCTTGCGCGAGAGCGGGTATTGGGCGTCATCTATGAATAGACGGGAACGCAGAAGTCCGATGCCGACAATAATTGGCACCCGGGATTGAACTGCGGCGGGGCGAGGCGTAGAGTTCCCATCAATGGAGGTGCCCGATGGCCGATGCTCCAGCCAAGTGCGCCCATCCCGTCTGCCAGTGCCTGGTGCCGCCGAACGGGCCGCACGGCAAGTACTGCAGCGATCATTGCAAGCAGGCCGGCGATAAGATCGAGCTGCGGTGCGACTGTCAGCACCCTGCCTGCCGGTGAGCGCGATCGGGATGATCGCCCGCCGTCGCGCCATGCGGCGTCACCGCTCGGCATAGAGCGCCCAGCCCTCGGTCGGCGCGGTGATGCCGCCGAACAGGCGCACGCCCGGAAGAGCGGCTGTGCGGTGTTCTCCAGGTCGAGCCCGATCTGAAAATGTGGCCCGGGACCGTTTCGTGGTACACAGCATCAAGGTCGCCGCGGAGCGCACGATTCATGATGATCCTGCGTGTCGAGGACGACGGTCTCTTTGACACACCTGCTCGACGGCGCGTCATTGACGGCCTGGTGGCCGGAAGCGTAATGTAGTCCCATGAGGGACCACCACACAGCTCGGCGCGGGTCGGCGAAAAAGATCGTCGGCGTTCGCGAACTAAAAACTCATGCCGCCGGTATCCTGCGTCACGTGAGAGAGGCGCGGGCGTCGTACATCCTGACGCATCGCGGCCGAGCCGTGGGCATGATTCTTCCCCTTGAGCCGGCCGAGGACACATCTACGACTTCCGAAGACGCCGCGGCCGCGTGGGATGCGTTCCTTCGCGCCGGTCGGCGTCTCGAACGGCGATTCCGTCCGGGCGTAAGCGGCGTACGTCTCCTCTCCGAGATGCGCCGGTAGGATGGCTCCCGCTCGACGGCCTGCGCGCCAGCCAACTCGAACGAGTCGTTCCAAGAACTTCAGATACACAGTTGACGCGAGCGTCTTCGTGAACGCGTTCAATCCACACGAAGAGGGTCACGCCGAGAGCTTGGCAATCCTCGCCGCGATTCAGCAGGGAGGCGACCCGGTCATCGTGCCCACGTTGCTGCTCCCGGAGATCGCGTCGGCCGTGGCTCGCGCCAGCAACGACGACGCCGGTGCGCTTCAGTATGCGAATGCGACAGCCGCGCTTCCACACTTGACGCTTGTGTCGTTGACCCCGACAACGGCACGACAAGCGGCCGAATTGGCCGCGAACCATCGGGTGCGTGGCGCAGACGCCGTGTACCTTGCTGTTGCCCGAAGGTACGGCGCAACTTTCGTATCCCGCGACGAGGAGCAGCGTTCGCGCGGGTCCGCGGTCGTTACCTGCCAGACACCGGAAGAAGCATTGAAGGGGCGACAGGGTCCACCACGTGTTCGACGGCCACGATAGTCATGATCGCGCTGAATCTTCGTCTTCGGGATTCTCTTCACGACCGCGCCCGCGGACCTCAGCGCAGGGCCGTCGATCGGATGTAGGCCTCCACCTCCCGCTCGAGCATGTCGAGCGGCAAGGTCCCCGCGGTGAGCACGGCGCTGTGGAAGTCCTTCAGCGAGAAACGCTCGCCGAGCGTCCGCCGCGCCTTCTCGCGCAGCTCCACGAGCCGGAGCTGCCCGATCATGTACGCGCAGGCCTGCCCGGGATTGACGACGTAGCGATCGACCTCGCTCGGCTCGATGCCATAGGCTATCGCCTGTTCGCGCGTCCATCGCTTCGCGTGCAGGCCGGTGTCGACCACCAGGCGTCGCGCGCCGAGCGTACCGGGTGCGAGACCGTCAGCGTGGTGACGAGCGAGACGTTCACGCCCCCGAGCTGCTCGAAGGGAAAGACGTAGTCGAGGCACGGCTCGCCGCGGACGGACGTGTCGAGCTGCCAGTCGAGGACCTCCGCGGCCGTTCGCTGCGCCGGTGCGAGGCCGGCGCGATCGAAGCGCCGCAGCTCCGCCAGGCCGCGCGCCGCCAGGCGGACGCGCCCGCGCTGCCACTCGCCCGTGACGGGCGTCAGCTCGCGCTCGAGCGGCTCCTGCTCGGGACCGCTCAAATAGCGCGTGGAGACCGCCTGATTCGGATTGCCGCGGACCCACTCGGCCGCGAACGTGCGGAAGAAATCGTCGAGAGAGCGGGACTGGGCCCCAGCGCCGACGGCGGCCACGACCGACAGCGCGAGCACGGCGCCGAGCCGGGGTCCCCAGCGCGCGGACTTTGCGCGTTGGGGTGGAAGAAGAGCCCCGATCTGCATGGGGGGCTGGCGCGCCGGTGAGGCGCGCCCCCACGAACCTTCAGAACCTGTTGAACCTGTTGAACCTGTTGAACCCGCTGAACCCGCTGAACCCTACTTCAAGTGCTTGCTGACCAGCTTCGTCATCTCGAACATGTTCACGGTCGCCTTGCCGCCGAAGACCGGTTTCAGCGCCTCGTCGGCCTTGATCATGCGTCTGTTCTTGGCGTCCTGCAGTTTGTTCTTCTTGATGTACGCCCAGAGCTTCTTGGTGACCTCGGTCCGCGGGATCGGCTTCGATCCGACGACCTCGGCCAGCGCCGGGCTCGGCGTCATCGCCTTCATGAACGCAGGATTCGGTTTGCGCTTGGCCATCGCTGTCCTTTCGAGAGTGTGGAGGAACTGTCGCGTCACATAGTAGCGCGAAACGGAGCACTGCTGTAGACGATTCGTCCGCCCACCATCGTCAGTATCGATTCGATCTGTCCGATCTGGGCGAGCGGCACCGTCATGTAGTCGCTCGACAATACCGCGAGGTCGGCCCACTTGCCCGCCTCGAGCGACCCGCGCGTGTCCTCGTCGAACGAGACCCAGGCGCTGCCGATCGTGTAGTAACGCAGGACGTCGGCGCGGCTCGGCGCTTCCTCGGGGGCGCGAACGGCCGCGCCGGACGCGGTCCGGCCGTCCAGCAGCCACTGCAGCACGGTGAACGGGTTGTAGGTCGAGACCCGGTGGGCGTCGGTCCCGGCGCCGATCGGGACGCCGATCTTCGCCGCGGTCACGACCGGCGGCATGCGGCGGGCGGCCGCAGCGCCGGCGCGCTTCACGACGTCGTCGCCGTTGTTGTACATGGCGTCCTGCACCGTCCAGCCGACGCCGAGCGCCTTCATCCGCTGAAAGGTGCTGGCCGATCCGTCATTGAGGTGCGCGATCGTCCACCGGAGCGGGGCGATCCGGAACTCGGCGTTCACGCGCTCGAAAACGCCGAGCAGCTCGTCGACGTTCCCCTCGCCGTTCCAGTGCATGGTGAGCGTGAGCCCGCGCGACGCCGCCCAGCGGACGATCTCGTAGTACTTGGCTCTGGCCTCGTCCGACGGCTTGCCGTCGATGCCGTTCATCGCCCAGGTGATCCGCTCGCCGATGCCGTTGAAGCGGAGCATGTCGTCCCCGAATCCCTGCGGCATGATGGCCAGATAGTTCTGGTATTCCTCGAACTCGCGGCCGTCGGTCATGCCGCAGAGGCTGTAGGCGACGCGAAGCGTGAGACCGCCGTCGCGCCACACCTTGAAGAGCGCCTGGTACTCGCGCGGCGTGACGTTATTGCCGCCGGGATCGACGACCCCTGTGAGCCCGAGACGATTGAGCTCGCGGAAGAAGGCGCGCGTCCCCTCGACCTGCTGGTCGAAGGTCGGCTTCGGCAGGCGCTCGAAGAACTCCACGAGGTTGCCGGTGATCACCCCCGTCAGGTTGCCCGCCGCGTCGCGCTCCAGCCGATTCTGCCGCGGGACGTCAGCGTCGCCCGTGATGCCGAGCGCCTTGAAGCCGAGCGGCGTCAGCAGCCCCCAGCCGTAGGCAAGCTGCACGTACACGGGATGGTTCGGCGCCGCTGCCACGAGCTCCGCCTGGGTCGGCCGGCGCCTCTCGGGAAACGCGTCGAGTGTCGCCGGCGGCGTGACGACGACGAGCCAGGCGCCGGGCTGTGCGGTGCGGGCCGCCTGCCGCAGCCGCTCGAGCGCGTCGGCGAGCGATCGCGCGCCGATCCAGTTCACTTCGGTGCTGAAGCTCAGCGCCGCACGAGTCGCATGCATGTGCGAGTCGATGAGCCCCGGGATGACGGTGCGGCCGCCGAGATCGATGCGGCGCGTCGACGGCCCGGCCAGCTTCGCGATGTCGGCGCTGCGGCCGACGGCGAGGATCCGCCCGTCGCGGACGGCGAGCGCCTCGTGCATCGAGAACGCCGCATCGACGGCAAGGACCTTGCCGTTGACGAGAATCGTGTCCGCCAGCTCCACCCCACCGCGCACAATCCGCGCGGCGGGGGCCCCGGGCTGCGCCCATGCCGCGCTGCTCGTGAGGACGCACAGGGTCAGGAGTGTCGCAAGACGCCGCATCGTTACCTCCGCACGCGGCGGGCCGTAAAGGCCCGCCCTACGTTCAAAATCGCAGGCCCGCGCCGGTGGCGAACCTGAAGTCGTGGCCGAAGAACGCGTCCCTGTGAATCCGCCGCGGATCCATTTCCATCACCGGTCCCGGATACCGCACGAGCCGGTCGCCGAGGTCGACGCGCACGAACGTCCGCGGCGTGAGCGTGACTGCGACCCCTCCGCCCGCATCGAGCGCGAACAGCGCACGGCCCCGCGCCAGGGCGCACGCGAGCGGCGGCGGATAGATCAGGATGCAGGGAAACGGCGCCGGGGCCTCGTGCACGTCGACGAAGCCTGGGCGCAGGCGCACGAACGGCCGGACGCGGCCGAACGTCACGCCCGCCGTGGCGCCGAACAGTCCCTCGACGCGCGTGCTGCTGAAGGGCCGGCGATCCGGGAAGCGGCGGGGGTCGAGATTCAGTTCGGCCTCCAGCCCGAGGAGCCGCGTCGGCTGCCAGGCGATGCGGCCGCCGATCCCAGAGTCGACGGCATCGAACGGCCCCGATTGCGCGGAGGCGACCTGCGCACCCAGCTCGAACCGCGCGTCCTGCGCCGCTGCCGCACGCGGCCCCAGTATCAGCACCGCCAGCACGGCGCACAGAATGGGTATGGTCCTCACCTGACGGATCTTACGTCCCCTCTCAGCGCAGCCGGAAGACGAGGATGTCGCCGGACGGTCCGGTGCCGCCGCAGCCGCTGTTGCCGCCGAAGACGAATGCCTGCGTCCCAACGGTGACCGCCGCGGCGGCGTGGCGGCCCGGCTGCAGGGACGGCAGCGGGGTCCATCGATCGGTCCGCGGATCGTACGCCTCGACTTCCGTAAACGTGCTCCGCGCCTGCGCGTCCTTGCACTCGCCGCCGGCATAGACGAGAGAGCCGTCCAGGATGAACGCGACGCCTGCGCTGCGGGGCGTCGGCAGCGACGCGGCGCTGCTCCACCGATCCGTCGCCGGGTCGTACACGTCGTGGCGTCCCGTGTTGTCCACCGTCGCCACGGTACGTCCGCCGAAGACGTGGATGCGCCCGCCCGCGACCGCGATCCCCAGGTGATCGCGCGCCTGCGGCAGCGGCGCCGCCATCCGCCAGCTGTTGGTCGCCGGGTCGTACACCTCGTGGGTCGCGACGGTCTTCAGCTGCGGGTCGCGTCCGCCGATGGCGTGCAGCCGGCCGTTGAGCGCCACGACGCCGGGGGAGCCCCTCGGCGCCGAGAGCGGCGCCACCGCGCGCCAGCGATCGGCGGCGGGGTCGTACTCGAAGACACGGTTGACCGCACCGACGTGCACGTTGGCCACGAAGCCGCCGACGACGTAGATCTTGCCGTTCAGCGCGGCGGCCCCGGCGTGCGACGCGACCGACGGCATGAGCGCCAGCTCCCGCCAGGCGCCGGTCGCGGGGTCGAACTCCTGGAGGAACGCGTTCGCCTCGACGCCGCGCGAATTGCCCGAGATCACGTAGATCCTGCCGTTCAACCCGACCGCCGCCGTTTCCGACCGCTCGTACGGCAGCGACCCGTGCCGCGACCACCCCGCGCCGCCCTGCGCGAACGTGGCGGCAGAGATGGCAACAATGAGGATAGAGGTCAGTCTCATTTCTGCACCGCCTGATCGGTGATGGCGAGCCCGCGATCGACGATCGCGAACGCCTCGCGCAGTTCCGCCTCCGTGATGCACAGCGGCGGGTTGGTGAAGAAGTAGTTCCACCGCACGAACGTGAACAGCCCCTCCTGCCTGAAGAATTTCCCGAGCGCGGCCATCTCCGGCGATGTCCCGTTGAAGGGCGCCATGGGCTCCATCGTCTTCCGGTTGCGCACCAGCTCGATCACGCCGAAGAGGCCGATCGAGCGAACGGCGCCGACTGATGGATGGCGCGCGGCCAGCTCCTGCATCAGCGACGCCATCAGCACGCCGCGCTCGCGCGCCCGGTCGAGGAGTCCGTCCTCCTCGTACACGGCGAGCGTGGCGAGCGCCGCCGCGCACGCGAGGGGATGGCTGCTGTACGTGAGACCGCCAGGAAACGGCTTGTCGCGGAACGCGTCGGCAATGGGCTGCCGCATGCCGACGGCGCCGAGCGGCACGTAGGCGCTCGTGAGCCCCTTCGCCATCGTCAGCAGATCGGGGACGACGCCCCAGTGCTCGATGGCGAACCACTTCCCGGTGCGGCCGAAGCCGCTCATGACCTCGTCGGCAATCAGGAGGATGCCGTGCCGGTCGCAGAGCGCCCGTACGCCCTGCAGATAGCCATCGGGCGGCACGAGCACGCCGTTGGTGCCGGTGACCGATTCGAGCAGGATTGCGGCAATCGTCTGCGGCCCTTCGAGCTGAATCACTTCGTCGAGATGCCGGAGCGCGTCGGCGGCGGAGTCCGGCGGCCGCTGCACGCCGTGATACCAGTCGGTGACGTGCACGAAGCCCGCGAGCGGCGGCTGGCTCCACCGCCGGGGCTCACCCGTGGCCGCCATCGCGGCAGCCGTGGCGCCGTGGTACGACCGGTAGCGCGCCACGATCTTCTGGCGTCCCGTGTACGCGCGCGCGATTTTGACGGCGTTCTCGTTGGCCTCGGCCCCGCCGTTGGTGAAGAAGAACACGTTGATGTCGCCTGGGGCGATCTGCGCCAGCCTGGCCCCGAGACGCGCCCGCGGCTCGGTCGTCATGCCGCCGGGGGTGACATAGCAGAGCGCCTCGGCCTGGCGCGCGATCGCCTGGATGACCCGCGCGTCGCCGTGCCCGATGTTCACGCACATCAGCTGACTGTTGAAGTCGATGAACCGCTTCCCTTCAGGCGTCCAGAAATAGATGCCCGTGGCGCGCGCCACCGGAATCGGATCGACCGTCCCCTGCACCGCCCACTCGGAGACGGTGTGCTGCTTCGA